>NZ_JAKRDX010000029.1:0-17576 GCF_022347235.1 Corynebacterium tuberculostearicum | reverse complement strand
AGCATGGCAAAAATTAAAAGCATGCCCGTAATGACAGCCAAGCTCACCAGCCGCCGAACGGACACTACGCCCACTGCCAACCAAGGCAACTAAGCCACGACGATCCGATTCAGACAACGAATGAAACGGGCCAACAACCCCAGACACAACAACACCCTCCTAAGGGAAAGTGTTGCAACGACCCTCTGAACTCAAGACACGGAAGGAGACAAGAAAAAGCCGCCCCATCTCTGGGGCGGCTACATGGAGCGGATGACGAGACTCGAACTCGCGACCCTCACCTTGGCAAGGTGATGCGCTACCAACTGCGCTACATCCGCACAACAAACCGGAGTTTGCTACAGAGCCTCAAAAAGAGAGTCTCGTGCGCGATACTGGGATTGAACCAGTGACCTCTTCCGTGTCAGGGAAGCGCTCTCCCACTGAGCTAATCGCGCTTAATGCCCGAAGGCATTAAGAAGTTGAGGTGGAAACGGGAATCGAACCCGTGTGCACGGTTTTGCAGACCGTTGCCTCACCACTCGGCCATTCCACCGTGGCGATACCGCCTCACACAATACAGTGCTGGAGCGGATGACGAGACTCGAACTCGCGACCCTCACCTTGGCAAGGTGATGCGCTACCAACTGCGCTACATCCGCATGCGAAACCAGGCCCGGTTTCTAGGACAAAGTCCTTGTGCGCGATACTGGGATTGAACCAGTGACCTCTTCCGTGTCAGGGAAGCGCTCTCCCACTGAGCTAATCGCGCGCTATTCACTTAGAATCACTCTTCACAGGCAGCCCTTTGAAAAGCGTGGAGCGGATGACGAGACTCGAACTCGCGACCCTCACCTTGGCAAGGTGATGCGCTACCAACTGCGCTACATCCGCATTGCGCCGCAAACTTTTATTCCGTTGCGGTGCGAGAAGAAACATTATCGTGCTCCGCGCCAGTTTCCAAATCCCCAGCCCAGCGGCATTCTTTCTGGCACCGATTTTTCACATTCGAGCCATCCCAAAACACACTGGTGTGATTCTCCCAAGACAGTGGACCGCAGGCCACCTCCCCTTGATGCGCACTCCTGCCCAGCCAATTAGGTGTTTGAATTTGGTGCGGTGTAGATTTAGCGACCGCAAGGTCCTATAGCTCAGTGGGAGAGCGTTCCGTTCACACCGGAAAGGTCACTGGTTCAATCCCAGTTAGGACCACTATTTCCCGTCCATCGCTCCCCTCCATAGGAGCTTGGGCAGGTTTCTTTATATGTCTGTAAAGTGTCCCGACGTGTTGTGGATTCTCTTAGGCATTTTCGCCGGACTCGTTCTGCCCGTTCAGACCCTGGTTAATACGCGCCTGCGCGCATCTACTGGCACGCCGTTTTCCTCTTCGCTCATCTCGTTTGCCGTGGGCACGATGACGTTGCTTGTCATCGCGACAGCCGTCACCGGCGGCGAGTTTGGCATTTCCCGCGCCTTTGGGGAACCGCTGTGGATTTGGTTCGGTGGTCTGCTCGGCGTGGTTGCGCTTACTGGAAATATCCTGTTGTTTCCTCATCTGGGTGCGGTCCAGACCGTAGTCCTTCCCATCGCGGGCCAAATCATGATGGGCCTTGTCATCGACCACTTTGGGATGTTTGCCTCCCCCACTTCCCCACTTTCCCTGATTCGCGCCCTTGGGGCACTAATTGTCCTCGGTGGAGTGATTTCTATCGTCGCCAGCCCCGGCGCGCCGACGAAGCAAGGAGACAGCGCTATGGCGTTGTGGCTTTGGCGCCTCGCAGGCTTTGTCTTTGGCTGCTTTACTGCAAGCCAATCCGCCATTAACGGCCACCTGGGCCAGATTACCGGGTCGCCCGTTAGTGCGGCTTTGGTGTCTTTTAGCATTGGCGTTTCCACGCTCGTAATGCTCAATATTGTTTTGCGCTGGCGCCCTCGCATTGAGCGTCCTGAGGGAAAGGCTAACCCCTGGTGGATGTGGACAGGCGGCACATTGGGAGCCATGTTTGTCTTTGGCAACGCGGCCTTAGTGCCGCAGATTGGCACTGGGCTTACTGTGGTGGCAACCCTTCTTGGTTCCATGTTGGGCTCCGTGCTGATCGATCGTCTGCGAGGCGCCCGCGTAGCAATGCGCCAGGTAGCCGGTATTGCAGTGATTTTGGTCGGCGTAATCCTCATCCGCCTGGTGTAAGCCCCTCTCCTGTGGTTCTATCCTTCGCTGTGCCGTGCTGGGCATCTGGTGCCTTGACTAGGCTGGGAAAGTATGGATATTTCTTCGCTATTGGGCCCCGATTCCGGTGATGTATTCACCGTCCGCACAAATATGGTCAGCACACTAACTGGATCGGCAACTATGAACCATGTATCCGAAGACATGGGAAACGACACTGATGGGCAGCTTTTTGCTGCTCTACGTAATTGGGCAGACGTCGTGCTGGTGGGTGCGCAAACGGTGCGCGCGGAGGACTACTCCGGAGTACAACCTAACGGGGATGGTTCGCGGCCGGCTCCTATTGCCGTGCCTTCCCGCAGCCTTGATTTCGATATCACCTCGGACTTCTTCACGGATTTTACTACACCGCCCATCATCCTGATCCCCCATAGCAGCCGGGACGATCAAGAGCTCGCAAAGCGCATCGCGACCATCGAATCCACAGGCGCGGAAGTCTGCGATGCTGGCGAAGGAACCGTGCAGGACTACATATCTGTCTTAAAGGACCGCGGGTTTAAGCGCGTGCTCTGCGAGGGCGGGCCAGGAATGATTGGGCAGCTGGTAGACATCGATGCCATCGACCAGATGTATTTGACGCTGGACCCACATCTATCCACTGGTGTGGAAACTCCCATGGCAACCTTTAAGGGCGAGCATTCCCATCGCCGCATGCAGTTAGAAAATGTGGCGGACGATAAGGATGGCACGGTGTTTCTGCGGTATTCCCGCGCCCGCTAGGCCGTAGACTAAGGGGCCGTGAATTCCCGAATCAATGCCGCCGCCTGGCCCGTGGCCATCCTGCTTGTTGTGCATCGCGTGTTCATCATCGCGCGCAATGGCACGCCGACGGATGATTTCACCACCGTGTTTAACGCTGTGGCACGCATGTCCTCTGGCCAGCCGGTCTATGAGCAGGCTTATAACCACGTGGACCCACTGTACCTGTATACCCCGGGGGCCACGCTGCTGCTCGCACCGCTAGCTCATATTGATTTTTCGTTGGCACGGGGACTATTCATCGTCGCCAACGCGGCTGCAATCGTGGCAGCGCTAGCGGTGCTCACCCTTACGGTGGGCCGCACACTTACTTCGGCAGTGTGGCCAGTATCCATCGCTTTGGCCTTTGTCACCGAATCGGTGACCAATACACTCGCATTTACCAATATCAACGGCATTCTCTTGCTATGCATGGCCGTGTTCTTGTGGGCTTTCGTGCGCGCCGAGCGCACCCCATGGCTGGGCTGGGTGGCAGGCGTGGTCATTGGCTTGGCCATCGTCATTAAGCCGCAATTTGCGCCATTGCTCTTCCTGCCCTTGGTCAAGCTGCAATGGCGCAGTCTTGCTACCGGCATTGGCGTACCGGTAGTTCTCAACCTCCTAGCGTGGCCGCTCGTGCCGGGCGCTAGCGGCTTTGTGGATAAGCTCCTGCCCTACCTCTCAGAAACCCGTGACTATGCCAATTCCTCCTGGGCAGGCTTCCACGCCTACGTTGACTTTGGTGCGGGACTGTATTGGACCGTGTGGTTGATATTTGCCGCGCTTTCGGCTGCAGCGATTCTCGGGCTTTTGCGCTGGCGCAACTCCGACACGACCTTGTGGGCACTGACGACCAGCGGGGCAATCATGGTGGGTATCTTCTTCCTGTCTTCCCTTGGCCAGCAGTATTACTCCATGTGGCTATTCCCATTGATGTTTACTGTGGTGCTCAAGCGTTCGGTTTTCCATTCCGCGGGCGCGTGGTTTGCGGCCTTCCTCTATTTGGCTCCCGTTTCCTGGGCGTCTACAGCGCACCCGGATGCTGGTCGGTGGATGAATTTTTTCACGGCCACAGCGGGATGGGCGCTGCTTATCGTCGCAATTTTCGCTACGGTCGCCGGCTGGTGGCGTGCCGCGCGCAGCACGGTGTAGACTCGGCCCATGACCGATTTCAAGCTCATTGCCGATACCGAATGGCGCCAGCGCTTAAGCCCCGAGGAATACTACGTCCTGCGCGAAGCCGGCACCGAGCCGCCCCACGTAGGCGAGTACACCAATACCACCACCGAGGGGGTCTATTCTTGCCGCGCGTGTGGAACGGAGCTTTTCCGCTCTACAGAGAAGTTTGAGTCCCACTGCGGCTGGCCTTCCTTTTTCTCCCCACTCGCAGGGGACAAAATCATTGAGCGCGAAGACAATTCGCTCGGCATGCGCCGCGTAGAGGTTCTGTGTGCCAACTGCGAATCTCACCTGGGGCACGTCTTTGAGGGTGAGGGCTACGATACCCCCACCGACTTGCGCTATTGCATCAACTCCATCTGCCTGGACTTGGAGGAAAAGCCGGTAGAAGATGGCACCGCCTAAGGTGGCATGCACAAGAAAGCGCGCCCCGTCGGCAGCCTAACGTGCAGGCTAGTGACGGGGCGCGGATATGGGGGACGTCGCCAAGCAGGGCTACTGCTGGGCGGCGTTACTTTTAGGGCAGAACTGCGATGAGCTCTGCTACGTCCTTGACGCGGCGGCCGGTGTGGAAAGGAATCTCCTCGCGCACGTGGTGGCGGGCCTCGGTGTAGCGCATCAGGTACATCAGGTCGACGATGCGGTGGAGCTCATCCGCCTCGAAGGCCAAAATCCACTCGTAGTCACCCAGGGCAAAGGCTGGGACGGTATTTGCGCGCACATCAGGATAATCACGCGCTTGCATGCCGTGTTCCATAAGGATGCGGCGGCGCTTTTCCTCGTCCATGGTGTACCAGTCATAGGAGCGCACGAAGGGGTACACCGATATCCACTCCTTGGGCTCCTCACCCATGATGAAAGACGGCAAGTGCGACTTATTAAACTCCGCCGGACGGTGCAAAGCGTTGCCTACCCAGGTCACTTCGCTAACCTGGCCCAAGGTGGTCGAGCGGCGGAAATCCCCAAAGACCTTCTGCAGGTCAGAGAATTCCTCAGCGTGCCACCAGATCATGAAGTCAGCGGAATCGCGCATAGCCGTGAGGTCGTAAATGCCGCGCACCGTTACCTTCCCGGCCTTTTCCACGCCGGCAAAGAACTCCTGCGCTTGGGCGATAATCTCCGCTCGCTCAGTGCCGAGCGCGCCCGGAATCACCTTAAAAACTGCGTGCTGGGAATATTGCTGAACCGCGTTGAGTTCCTTGTAGTCAAGCTTCGCCATTGCGTTCTCCTTTGCAGAAGCCTTTGGGTTAACGAACATATCCATCATAAGTTGGATATGGAACGTTGTCACTTCCCGGCCACGAGGAGGACGACACGCCCACGCATCGGCGCGCCTCCCCCAGCTAAAGGCCGCGAAACTATAGCTTGAACGTCGTGAGCAATTCCGAATCGATCACCCCACGCAGCGCCGAGGCCTCCGCTCCCACCCCTTTGCACGGGCAGGCGGAAGGCCACGAGCCAGCCACCCCCGCCGCCTTCACCCAAGCAGTGGAGTCCATGCACGCGGCTGACCTGCGCCCTGAGATAACCCTAGGCTCCATTCGCCCACCGCAACGCCTTGCGCCGTTTAGCCACGCAATCGGCCTCGAAGTGGGAAACGAAGACAACCCAGATATCGTGCCCACCGATGCAGAGGGCGACGCCTTTGGTCGCCTCATCCTGCTCCACGATCCGGGCGCTGAGGAAGCTTGGGAGGGCGCCATGCGCCTTGTGGCCTATATCCAGGCGGATATGGATGATGCCGTAGCCGGCGATCCACTCTTGCCCGATGTGGCGTGGCAATGGCTCAACGAAGGCTTAGAAAAGGAGGGTGCCGGCCACACCAATTTGGGCGGCACCGTCACTTCCACCGCGTCCGTGCGGTTTGGCGAGATTGGTGGACCACCGCGCGCCTACCAGATCGAAATGCGCGCTTCGTGGACTGCCGAAGGCCTCGACCTCGCACCCCACGTGCAGGCTTTTGCCCAGGTATTGGCCAACGTTGCCGGACTACCCCCTGAGGGCGTCACCGAGCTCGGCCGCTGATATGCCAGAATTGCGCAGCCGGCCGCTCGAGAGCATCCCGCCGGTTCTTGCCACCCCGGAGGAATTCACCGCTGCCGCAGCCCGCCTAGCCGCGGGTACGGGCCCCTTTGCCATCGATACCGAGCGCGCCTCCGGCTATCGCTACGATGATCGCGCCTTCGTAGTGCAAATTCGCCGCCGCGGCGCGGGCACGATACTTTTTGCCCCTGAAGGCCACCGCGAGGAGCTCACGGCCGCCCTTGCCCCAGTGATCAACGGCACGGAGTGGATTATTCACGCCGCCCATTCGGATTTGCCTTGCCTCGGGTGGCTCGGTCTCTTTCCCGGCTCCATCTTTGACACGGAACTGGCGGCACGGCTCGCGGGTTTTGAACGGCCCAATCTGGGCACTGTGGTCGCAGAGTTTTTTAACGTCGAATTGGAAAAGGGCTACGGCGACGCCGACTGGTCCATCCCACAGCTGAGCGAGGAGCTCAAGGCCTACGCCGCGCTCGATGTGGAACTACTCCTCGAGCTAGCCGAAGCCCTGCGCGACATTTTGGCCGAACAAGACAAGATGGACTGGGCGCTGGAGGAATTTTCCGCCATAGTCCAGGAACATTCCGGGGACTTCGCTCCCCAGCCGCACACGTGGCGCGATCTGAAGGGCATCTCCAGTTTGCGCAGCGGCCGTCAGCTCGCCGCTGCTCGAGAGTTGTGGTTTAAGCGCGACGCTATCGCTCGGCGCACGGACACTGCGCCCGGCCGGGTATTAGCGAATAAAACGCTGGTAGAAATTGCGCGCACCCTTCCCACCACCGCCGGCGAGCTTGCCCGTGTCAAGGGATTTCCCCGCCGGCGCAAGGGCGCGACCGCCCGGTGGATGGCTGTACTTAACCAGGCGCGCGCCGTTCCCCCGCAGCAGCGGCCTCGGGTCCATCGCGCCCCACAACCGGTTCCTTCCAAAACCATCTGGGCCAAGGACTACCCGGACCTATGGGAGATCTACCAAACCATCCGCGCGGACATCGCCGATCTCGCTGCTGAACTAAATATGCCTTCCGAGCTTCTTATCCGCCCTGCCGCTCTGCGTGCAGCGGTATGGGCGAAGGTAGGTGTGCGCGCCGATAAGCGCCACCGCGGACCTGATTCTGTCGCCGGCGCCATCCGGCAGCCAGGCGACGTCGCTGCCTTCCTCCGCGCGGAGGGCGCGCGCGAATGGCAAATAGAAATGACCGCCCCGATTATCGTGGACGGTCTTTCTAGGAATATTTAGCAGGCTAGGTTTAGCTCTCTTCTCCTCGCGCGTTGGCATCAGCGGTGAGGTTTTCTAGCCACTCGCTTATCGACGCCGCCATAAGCTCCGGCGTCAACCCGAACTCTTCCAAAACCTCGCCGCGGGAGCCGTGCTTAGGGAAGTAACCCGGAACGCCAAGTCGGCGCACAGGAGTATCGACTTCGGCTGCGCTGAGGGCTTCCGAAATCATGGAGCCAATACCGCCGCGGACAAGGCCGTCTTCTGCCGTAACCACCAAGTCGTGGTCAGCGGCGAGAGCCACCACAGAGCTTGCCACCGGCGCTACCCAACGCGGGTCAACAACGGTAACGTTCACGCCCTGCTCGCCGAGCAGCTTCGCAGCCTCGATGCTGCGGGCGGACATGGCACCGATGGAAACGATGAGCACCTCGGGGGTGTCCTCGCCCGTATCGGCTTCGCCATAGTGCAGGATGTCTACGCCATCGCCCAACGTATCCACCGCTTCCATATCCGGCAGCAGGTTGCCCTTAGGGAAGCGGACCACGGACGGGCCAGATTCAATCTCTAACGACTCACGGAAGAGCTCCCGCAGGCGCGCGCCATCGCGCGGGGCGGCAATATGCATTCCTGGCACGATGCTCATGAGCGCCATATCCCACACGCCATTGTGCGAAGCGCCATCGGAACCGGTAACTCCGGAGCGGTCAAGCACGATGGTTACCGGCAGCTTTAGCAGCGCAATATCCATAATGACCTGATCTACGGCGCGGTTTAAGAAGGTGGAATACACCGCCACGACGGGGTGCATCCCGCCGAGCGCCAAACCAGAGGCAGAGGTCATTGCGTGCTGTTCGGCAATTCCCACATCAAAGAATCGCTCTGGGAAGCGCTCTTGGAAGGGTGCGAGCCCAGTTGGTCCGGCCATAGCAGCGGTAATGGCAACGATGTCATCGCGCTTTTCGGCAGCGGCTACCAGCTCCTCTGAAAAGGCGGCCGTCCAGCCAGGCTGCTTGGTGCCCTTAGCCACACCGGTGACGGGATCGATAGCACCGGTGGAGTGCATCTGGTCCTTCGGCTCATTGACGGCCGGGGCAAAACCGTGGCCCTTTTCGGTAACCACGTGCACGATGATGGGCCCGTCATAATCGCGGGCATAAGTCAGGGCATGCACCAAACTATCGATATCGTGCCCGTTGATGGGGCCGATGTACTTCATGCCCAGTTCCGGGAACATCTCGGTAGGCAAGACGGTGGACTTGACGCCCTCTTTCATGGCGTGCAAGGCATCAAAGGCGCGCTCGCCTACCCATCCCATTTGCTTCAGGCGGCGCTTGCCCTGCTCCATGAGCTCGTCATAACCGTGCTGGGAGCGGATGCGGCCAAGGTTCTCAGAAATGCCACCGATGGTGGGCGAATAGCTACGGCCATTGTCATTGACCACGATGACCGCATTGCGGCCCTTGTCCTCCGAGATATTATTTAACGCCTCCCAGCACATGCCGCCGGTCAGGGCGCCATCGCCGACAACACCGATGACATTGCGGTGACCGTCGCCGCGAATCTTGAAGGCCTTAGACAAGCCATCAACCGTAGACAGCGACGCCGAAGCGTGGGAGGACTCGGTCCAGTCATGCTCGGACTCGCCGCGGTCCGTATACCCCGAAAGGCCGTCCTTTTGCCGCAAGGTATCGAATTGATCCGTGCGCCCAGTCAGCATCTTATGCACATAGGACTGGTGCGAAGTGTCAAAAATAATGGGCTCACGCGGAGAGTCAAATACACGGTGCAACGCAATGGTCAATTCCACCACGCCCAAGTTAGGCCCCAGATGTCCGCCCGTGACGGAGACCTTGTCAATGAGGCGCTGCCTAATCTCTGCCGCCAGCTCCTCAAGCTTGTCTGCAGACAGCGCCTTGAGGTCCTGCGGCGAGTTAATGGTATCCAAGATAGTCATGGAGCGGCCTTCAACTCCTTCTGTGCTTAGTTCTTCTTTTCTACCGTACCCGCGGCGGGCGGTGAATATTATATCGGTCAATGCTCCGAGAACAGCGCGGCAACGTGCCGCACCCCGCCCCGGAGCCCTTTTAGCTCATTAGGCAGGGGTGATAAGCGCAATCGTTTCAAAGTGGTGCGTTCCGGGGAACGCGTTAATCAGCGCCATCTTTTCTATTCCGTATCCGTGCTGGTTCCAGTATCCCAAGTCGCGCGCGAAGGTGGCGGGGTCACATCCCACGTGAACGACCGTCTGGGGTGCAGCGGCCGCCACGGAACGAATCACATCCTCCCCTGCTCCGGTGCGCGGCGGATCAAGGACTACAGCGCCAGGCTTGGGAAGCTGGGCGGCGACTTGCTCGACCTTCGCGGACTTTACTTCCACATCGCAGTCCGCAAGGGCGGCCTGTTCCCCGGCCGTAGCCGCCAGCGAGTAATCCACGGAGATAACCTTGCCCTGCACGGCGTGCGCCAATACTGGAACGAAGAGGCCAACGCCACCGTAGAGATCCCAGGCGGTGTGCTCTTGGTACTCGCGACCCCCGAGCCACTCCGCTATCAGATCGGTATACGCGGCCGGTGCGTGGCTGTGGGCCTGCCAAAAGGCGGTAGCAGGAAAGCTAAACGTCCGCCCGTCGACATGCTCGTGCACCTTGCCGCTGCCTTCTACCACCTCACGGATGGTCTCCACGCGGCGCCCGCGCGGGGCCTTGCGGGTTTCTACCACGTGGCGGTTGCCCTCGCCATCGAGAACGGCGATGACCTCAGCGCCTGGGGTAAACCGGCGCGCACCTTCTCCAACGAGCCCGTCTGCCAATCCCGGAGCCAGCTGTGTACAGGCAGCGCCCGTAATAAGCTCATTGGACCGACGCTGACGGGTTCCAGCGCGCCCTTGCTTGTCGACGCCCCACCTCACCCGTGTGCGCCATCCCCGTACCGGCTCTAGGGTGTGCTGCTCAATGTTCAGTTCCTCGCCGGTGACAACGCCGGTGCGGCGCAGCTGCTCCGACAAGATCTCTGCCTTGATTCCGGTTTCGGCCGCTGGATCCAGCTCGGCGAAATCACAGCAGCCAGCTCCTTGCGCGGCCGCAGGACAAGACGATGGTACGCGCAGCGGCCCTGGGCTTAGTACGCTTTCCAGTTCCGCTTTAATGAACGACTTCTTTACACGGCCGGCCGTAGCCTTTACGACGTCGCCGGGAAAAGCGCGAGGAACGAATACCACTCGCCCATCCGGCGCCTGGCCAATTCCTTCCCCGCCGTGCGCCATGCGGTCAATGGTGACCTCAAGACTATCGCCACGGCTCATCGTTGATTCAGTCATTTTCTGCCTCAGACTTTTGTTCTTGTTCTGCGTTAGTGTGCTCACCTGTGCCCGCCGCTGCGTCAACGGCTGCATCCGCGCGGCGCACCATCCACACGGTCAGCGCCGTAACTAGAAGCGTCAATGGCCACCCCATCAGGATTCGGGTCACCCCTAAGGCCGTGGTTGCATCCGCATCATAAATGGCACGCTGAACAACAAAACGGGCCAGGAAGATGACCGCCCACCCACCAGTAGCGATGGCATAAGCCCGGCGCGCCTCTGGAACCTTTTGCCACTGCATTTCCTCGCCATTGATCCCCTTCCAGATGACACCCACAGCGGGCCACCGAAAAAGGATTGATAGTACCGCGGCAATGCACAGCGCCAACGACATCCAAATGCCGTACAAGAAATACCCTTTTGCATCACCGGTAAACCAGGCGATGGCTGCGCAAAGAGCCACTCCCAGCAGGCCCGATATGGCTGGCTGCAGGGTCTCTTTACGGATTACCCTCCAGAGTGCAATAACAACGGCCACGCCGAGCGCCGCCGCCAAGGCTGGCCCCAGCCCAAAGAAGTTATTGATGGGAATCAGCACAATGACTGGCAAGGTGGCCGACACGAGCCCTGATAAGCCACCCATTTGCTCCAGCAGGGTGGGTTCGGCAGCAGACTCCTCAGAGTCCAGGTTCTTAGCGTCCGGGGAGGGTTGCGGCGAGGAAGAATGTGTCACGTGGTTTACTGCTTTGCCTAGTTCTTGGAATTAGGTGCAGAGCCCTCATCGGGGTTCTGCGGGGACGATCCATTCTCACCCTGTTGTGGGCTGCCGCCCAAATCGCGCAAGTGTTGTTCCGCCTCTGCTTCTGCCGCAGGGTCGGGGCCGCCCACTCCGTTTTCTGGGTGGTCTTGAGCATTAGCGGCTGCCTGCTGTTCTTGCTGGCGCTGGTCCATGGCCTGCTTGACCTGCTCTACGAGCTGCTCGGGCATGATGACCGGCAAAGCATTTCCTGCCAAGATGGGGTCTTCCCCGCGGTAGACGAAGGTACGGGCGGCCACCTCGCGAGCCATGTCTGCGAGGTCTGCTTCCATGCCGGCCGGCGCGGCCAGGGTCATGCGCAGCATCCAGCGCGGACCGTCTGCACCGATGACGCGGACCTGACCGTTGTCGTTCTTGCCCACGACCTCAGCACCCCAAGGGCCTGGCTCGGTAGTAACGGTAAGTCCGTCGCGGCTCATGCCCTCCTTGATTTCCTCCACGGATTCTGCCCACTGGCCTGGCTTACGTGGGGCGGCAAAGGCTACGGGAGTAATTCGGCCTACCTTGGTCACGATGTGCAGCATTCGTGGGCCCTGTTCGCCCATTTCCACCTGTACCTGGGATTCCTTTGGCAGTGGAATGCGCAGGGACCCCAGATCTAATACGCCGATGGAAAAGTCACTGAAATCGAAGGTCTCGATATCGACGGAGTCGCCGTCAAAGGGGCCGGTCTGGCCATTGATGGCATCATGGGCGAATTCGCGGGGTTCATTGCCAGAAGCCGCCGCGGCATCTGCTGCGGTGTCGCCTACTGGAGCATAAGTTTCCTGCGCTTCTGTATCCGCGGACTTGGGGTCCGCCGGCTTTTCGCTTTGGGCTGCAGGCTTTTCCTGAGCCTTCTTTTCTTCGTCGTTCTTCTTGCCAAAGGGCCAGATTCCCATGGGTGCTATGTCCTTTCTAAAAGTTTCGTTGATTCTCTACTGCTTTAACTACACACCGGTAGAGCCATAGCCGCCGGCTCCGCGGACGGTGTCATCCAATTCTTCAACCTCAGCAAACCCCACCAGCTCTACGCGCTGGACCACGAGCTGAGCGATGCGCATGCCGCGTTCGATCTCAATGGGTGTATGCCGGTCGTGGTTGATGAGGCAGACCTTGATCTCCCCGCGGTAATCGGCATCTACCGTGCCCGGGGTATTGACAATGGAAAGCCCTTGCTTGGCGGCTAGTCCGGAACGCGGGTGAATTAAACCGACCGTTCCTAGTGGCAGCGCAATGGCAATCCCGGTGCCGACGAGGGCGCGCTCGCCGGGTTGCAGGGTAAGAGCTTCGGCTGCGTAGAGGTCCGCACCGGCGTCACCACGGTGGGCACGGTGCGGCAACGGAAGCTCCTTATCCAGGCGCTTGACTTTAACGTCCCCAAAGGGGCTTTCTGGTTGAGAATGCGGAATCGAGTCAGTCACCTGGCCAATCCTACCTGCCTTGGGAGGTTCATTCTGCGGCGCGTGTGGACTAGACTGACTAGACGTGTCTGATACATCTGCTACTTCCGCAACTCCGGCACCGTCAAGCGCCGCTTCGGCACAGGGCACGGTGGCCCCTCAGGTGCTGTACCGCGAACGCCAATGGGTCCCTTGGTACTTTTGGCTTTTTGCAGCCGCCATCGTGGGGCTTACTTCCGCTACCGCCGGCCTCAATCGCTCCATGTGGTGGACCATTATTCCCGCGATCCTCCTTGGTGCTATCGCCGTGTGGGTACTTATTACCTGGTCCAATACAGTCATCAAGGTAGAGCGCGACCCGGACGGAACGCGTTGGCTCACGGTCAAAGATGCCCAATTGCCTAACGACGTCGTCTCGCGGTCTATCACCGTTCCCAAATCTGCGCGGCGCAATGCCCTGGGCCCGCAGTTCGATCCCGCGGCGTTTTTGGTCTCCCACGCTTGGGTGGATGAGCACGCCATGATGGTGCTCAATGATCCAGAGGACGATACTCCTTATTGGCTCATCGCCTCGAAGGATCCGGAGGCTTTGCTCCACGCTTTCGTTCCGGAACAGCACTAATCTTTATTGACTTCGCACACCACAGAGAATGTGGTGGCTGCAACAGCAAACCCCGCACTCGGCACGTAGAAAATTGCCAAGTGCGGGGTTTCGTTTCTGCTGCGTATTCCTTTAGGCGCAATCCTTGCAGATTGGCTGGCCGTCCTCTTCGTGGGAGTAACGCTTATTGGACTGCACCAGGAAACACGAGCCGCAGGTAAACTCATTTTCCTGACGTGGAACTACCTCAACATTAAGCTCCTCGCCCGTGAGGTCTACTGATGGCGGCTGGAAGGCTTCGACGATTTCTCCGTCATCGTCCATGCCGTTGTTATCGCTCTCAGCGGCTTTGAGTCCTTCTAGGGAGTCAGTTTCGAGTTCATCTTCCGCGCGCCGGCGCGGTGCGTCATAATCGGTGGCCATAATGCACGCCCCTAATGGTCAAGTTGCTTTAAGGAATGGGTATTTATCGATCGCGCATAGTAAAGCACAAATGGCTAGATGTCATCTCACCGCTTGCCGGCGTGGGAAACTATTACCCCCGCAGCGCGTCCGTGGCCCTGTGCGCTGCTAAAAGCTTTTCGAATGCGGGGGCCAAATCTGCCCCCGCGGCCCAGGTAAGTTCACCGTCGGCGGAGCCTTTATCAAAGCCTGGATGGCGCACTACCGCACCTGCCTCGCGAGCAATGATTGCCCCTGCGGCGAAGTCCCACGCATTGATGCCGTGCTCAAAGTAGGCATCAACGGTTCCCTCTGCCACACGGCATAGGTCGAGCGCGGCAGCGCCGATGCGGCGAATATCACGCACATTAGGCAGAAGCTTGGTGAGAAGCTCGGCTTGGGCTGCACGCCGGTCAGCTTCGTAACCAAATCCGGTTGCTACCAAGGCCAACGCAGTATCTTGTGTCTGGCCACACCGCAGTGCGTGCTCAATTCCGTCTGGGCCGGTGACCGTGGCGCCTTGGCCGGCTGCGGCAGCATAGGTGCGCCCGCGTGCTACGTTGACCACCGCGCCAGCTACGAGGTGCCCTTGGTATTCCGCACCAATAGATACGGCGTAGTCCGGCACCCCGTAGAGGAAATTCACGGTGCCATCAATCGGATCGACAATCCAGGTAACGCCACTGGTCGATTCCACATTGGCGCCTTCTTCGCCGAAAATTCCGTCCCCGGGGCGCTGGGTGCGAATGGTGGTGGCAATGAACTCCTCTGTCGCGGTATCGACCTCCGTTACGGGATCTACGTCGCTGGACTTGGTGTGGGTATGCGCCGCGATGCCGTCACCGGCTACGAGTTCTGCACGCCGCGTAGTAATTAATTCCGCAGCGCGCGTGGCGATAGAAACGGCAAAATCCCGCAATTGGAGAAAATCGATCTGCTCAGCCATGCCAACTATTGTGCCTTCTTCTAGACTGTCGGGCATGACTACTCTTTCTGGCCATTCCTTTGGCATCGATATCGGAGGCTCCGGCATTAAAGGCGCTGAGGTGGACCTTGCCACCGGCGAATTCGTGGGCGAGCGTTTGAAGATCGCCACCCCACAGCCGTCTACGCCGCATGAAGTTGCCAAGGTAGTAGCCCAAATCGTGCAGGAAAAGCAGTGGGACGGTCCCGTTGGCATCACCCTTCCTTCCGTGGTTCGCAACCAGGAAGTCGAGACTGCGGCAAATATTTCCAAGGACTGGATTGGGGTCAACGCCACAGAGCTCTTCGCGGACTACCTGGATGCGGATTTTGCCGTGCTTAACGACGCCGACGCGGCGGGACTAGCCGAGGTTGCCTACGGAGAGGACATCGCCAAGCAGGGCTCCGTAATCTTCCTAACCTTGGGCACCGGTATCGGTTCGGCCTTCTTCCTAGACGGCCAGCTATTCCCTAATACCGAACTGGGACACCTCACGGTGGGCGATGACGAGGCTGAGAAAATTGCGTCCTCGGCCGTAAAGGACCGCGAGGGACTCAAGTACAAGCAGTGGACTAAACGACTCAACAAGGTCCTCGCGGAATATGAAAAGCTCTTTAACCCGCAGGCCTTCCTCATTGGGGGTGGGATTTCCCGCAAGTTTGAAAAGTGGGGCCCACACCTTGATATTGAAACCCCCGTCATGCCTGCACAACTGCGCAATCGCGCGGGAATTGTCGGAGCTGCGATGGCGGCGGTAGACGGTTTGAAACCGTAGTATTTACGCACTGCAGGTGACCCTATCCACCGGCAGATTGGAAAGATCCTCTATACTGGGCGGTCGATCCTAAGTTAAATAGCTCTAGGGCGTGTCTGGCCTGCTTAAGGCCACAACGCGTTAACATCACACTGATGCACGAGCGCCCCACTAGGGCGCACTGAGCTGTTTCAATCAAGAAGTTAGTCGAAAGGGCGTACGTGGCAGCCACTGAATCTTCAGACCAGGCACTCGGCGAGGGCGAAAACGCCGCTGAGGCATCTACTCCTGCAAAGAAGACCGCCAAGAAGACGGCAAAGAAAACCGCGAAAAAGACGGCTAAGAAGACGGCCAAAAAGACCGCTAAGAAAACAGCCAAGAAGACTGCGAAGAAGACCGCCAAAAAGTCGGCCAAGAAGACCACTAAGAAGTCTGCCAAAAAGGCCACTAAGAAGACGGTCCGCAAATCCGCGGCAAAGAAGCAGGAATCCCCAGCCGAGTCCGAAAAGCAGGCACAGCCGGAAGCAGAAGAGGAGCTCGAGGAGGACGAGCACGACGAAGACGTCGACTTCGATCCCACCAATGCGGACATCGAAGACGATGATGACTTCGACGCTGGCGAAGACCTCGAGGACGATGACCTCGAAGAGGATTTGGACGACGACGATGAGGAAGAAGAGGAAGACTCCTCTTCCGTCTGGGACGAGGAAGAATCCGCTGCACTGCGCCAGGCACGCAAGGATGCGCAGCTGACTGCCTCTGCTGACTCCGTTCGTGCCTACCTCAAGCAGATTGGTAAGGTCGCCCTGCTCAACGCCGAGCAAGAGGTTTCCCTAGCCAAGCGCATCGAGGCTGGCCTGTACGCACAGCACCGCATGGATGAGATGGAAAAAGCCCGCGCCGAAGGCGATAAGGCTGCCAAGCTCTCCCCCATGGAAAAGCGCGACCTGCGCAGCATCGCCCGCGATGGCCGCAAGGCCAAGAACCACCTACTGGAGGCCAACCTGCGTCTGGTGGTTTCCTTGGCCAAGCGCTACACCGGCCGTGGCATGGCTTTCTTGGATCTCATCCAGGAAGGCAACTTGGGCCTTATCCGCGCGGTGGAGAAGTTCGATTACACCAAGGGCTATAAGTTCTCCACTTACGCCACCTGGTGGATCCGCCAGGCCATTACTCGCGCCATGGCTGATCAGGCCCGCACCATCCGCATCCCGGTCCACATGGTGGAAGTCATCAACAAGCTGGGCCGTATCCAACGCGAGTTGCTGCAGGACTTGGGCCGCGAGCCTACCCCGCAGGAGCTGGCAAAGGAGATGGATATCACCGAGGAAAAGGTGCTCGAAATCCAGCAGTACGCCCGCGAGCCCATTTCCTTGGATCAGACCATCGGTGACGAAGGCGACTCCCAGTTGGGTGACTTCATCGAGGACTCCGAAGCCGTTATCGCGGTCGATGCCGTCTCCTTCACCCTCCTGCAGGATCAGCTCCAGGACGTGCTCACCACCCTCTCCGAGCGCGAAGCCGGTGTGGTGCGCCTGCGCTTCGGACTGACCGATGGCATGCCGCGCACTTTAGACGAAATCGGCCAAGTCTACGGCGTTACCCGCGAGCGCATTCGCCAGATCGAGTCCAAGACCATGTCGAAGCTGCGCCACCCCTCTCGTTCCCAGGTACTGCGCGATTACCTCGACTAAGAGGCCAAGCTTGCCAAGGCAAGCGACAAGACGCACACGCTTGCCGACGCCGCCCTCGCCTCCCCCGTTAGCTCTAACGTGCGGAGGGACGCGAGGGCATTTTGCATCTGTGGCACAAGGGCGGATTCTAGGGGTCGTTGCAACGATGATGGTTAGTTTGGTTTGATGCTACCGGTTTGTGTGAGGGCGTTGGTCATGACTTCGGCTGGGGTGCGCCAGTTGAGTGCTTTGCGTGGTTTG
>NZ_JAKRDX010000028.1:0-19348 GCF_022347235.1 Corynebacterium tuberculostearicum | reverse complement strand
CCACCCCAGACGACTAAGACTAACGGCCCGGGCCGACGTACCCCTCGGCCCGGTACCAACTACCCGGAACACGACAGTACCGAGTCCCCAGAACACCGGTACCAAAAACTCGCATCTGACACCCATCCCTGACTTCCCCAAAAATCCCGAATGGGGCCAGAAATACTATGGACCCCGCCAGCTTGTGACCAGTAGATAGATCCGCCTTGAAAATGGTTGTAGCGCCCAGTCTTTTCTGGGGTAAGCAACTCATCAGTGGTTGGGTATCCTAGCTCACCGGTCTCCCAGCCTTGCTGAGCCCATTTATCGCGAATTCCTCCCCACACTTGATGAGCATCAGTCTCTGGCGACCAGTAGATAGACCCGCCCTGGAAATGGTTAAACCGCCCCTTACCATCAGGGGTCTTCAACTCATCAGTAATGGGATATCCCAAGGCCGCGCCTTCCCAGCCAAGATCTCCCCACTTATTGCGAATACGCCCACCCACCTGGTGAGCAATTCCATTATCAACACCGGCATGCCAGTAAATGGAGGCATCCTTAGCAAACACCTGGAACCGACCATTATTTTTAGCTACACGCTCATCAGTTGTAGCGTCACCAAAAGTCTTCCACCCACCAAGCCGGTGATACGCCTCTTCAATACGACCACCAATCCAATGACCGTGAAAAAACCTTGGCACTTGAAACACCAGCACCAGCAAAAGCAACACTTGCACATACCGCAATAGTTGCAGTCAGCTTCTTAGCGAATTTCATCCGTAGCCCTTTCACACCACCGCATTTAAAAACAGCTGAACACCAGATAATTGACAGCCTGAGTTAGGGTATCGCTACGGTTGCACACAGTCCATAGATGTGTGTTTTGAAACCTTATCTAAAAACTAAATAATTCGTTAAAACGCCAGATGAGCACATGCGCAGACTCGATTTTCGCGTCTCGCGAAAGGTATTCAAAATAACCTATATGAGGGGTACATATAACTCTAATCTAAACATTTACACTGCACATTCAGGCTGGGCAGTGTACACATTGCATGTCAACGATGCGCTTTGGTGGGTGAAGCGGTGACGGACATTGTTCATGAAGCCCAGGACACGCACCTGTGCGCCTTGTTCATCGAAGCCCACGGGGGCGGTGGAGACTACGAGTACGCGCTAGACGCCGCCACGCTCGCCCGACTCGTGCGCGCAGCACAGAGGGCACTTTCTTAACAACGTCCCGCAGATAATCCAGACAAACTTCTAGGCTTAGCCACCAGCCTCAAAGGAAAGCTGTTGCGGAGACAAGTAACCGCCCCGGCAGGCAGCCCATGAGCTGCCATCCGGGCCGGTGCTGTGCGTTAGAGCCGCTTAGGCGTCGCGCTTTTGCAACAAGAGGACACCGAGGCCCCACAGGATAACGGCCCAGGCAACAAATACCAGGCAAAATCCCCAGTTTTCCTTCCACGGAGCATCAACAGGTTCCATCTCCAGCAGCCAGGACTGGAAAGACTTAAACGGCATGTAGTTCACCAGCTTGCTGCCGACCTTGGGGATGGTGGCTACGAGATTGTCCACGCCGAGGAAAAGGATGAGGCCAATTGCCACGGCACCAGCCGTCGAGCGCAGCAGCAGTCCCAGCCCTTGCGAGAAGAGGACGAGCAGCGCGGCAGCCAGCGGGTACTTCCACAACTGCTTTTGGCCCATCTCATCGTCCCAAGGGTGGAATTGCGCGGCTACCTCATCGTGGGCAAAAAGCTCGGTAAGCAGGTAGGCGCCCGCCACGGCGATAAAGGTCAGCGCGGCCGCGATAACCGCGTACATGAGCAGCTTGACCAAGGCCACCGACCAGCGGCGCGGGGTAGCCATAAACGTAATGGTCTGCGTGCCATAGCGGTACTCGGTGGTCACGATCATGATGGCCTGGATCATGAGCACGGGCAGGCCAAGGAACAATAGGAAGGACACCGCGCCATCCGAGGTGATAACTCCCATGCCCATCGCTGCCTCTTCAGGGGTTTCTGCCGGCTTAGTCAAGCGAGCATTGAGGATGGCCCAACCCCAGGCAAAGAAAAGGAAGATGAAGGTGGTCCACCAGAAGGAGCGGGTGGTGTGCAGCTTGGTCCATTCGGACTTCAAGGTATTCAGCATGGCGAATTAAACCTCCTGCTGGGTGGGTCGAGCGAACGGAGTGGCGGCGCCAGCGGTGCCAGCGATGCCCGGGTTGGGGGCGCCGGTGGAGCCGTGGTACTGGACGGCGTCGCCAGTAAGCTCCATAAAAGCGTCCTCCAAGGAGGCGCGCTTGAGGCTGAGCTCATTAAGCGGCACCCCGGTGGAGTAGGCCAGCTGGCCCACGAAGTCGGTGGTCTGGTTGGAAATCACCAGGCGGGGGCGGCCTTCCTCGTCGGTGGACTCGGTAAAGGCGATGCCCTCGGCACGCAGCGCGGAGCTAAAGGCATCGAGATGGTCGGAGCGCACCAGCACGGAGGACTGCGAGTGGTCCTTCACAAAGTCATAGGTGGGCTGGTCCGCCACTAGGCGGCCCTTACCAATGACCACCAGGTGATCGGCGGTCTGAGACATCTCCGAGAGCAGGTGGGAGGAGATCAAAATGGTGCGGCCTTCATCGGCTAGGGCGCGCACGAGCTGGCGGACCCAGCGAATGCCCTCCGGATCGAGGCCGTTGACCGGCTCATCCAAGATGAGGATGCCGGGGTCACCGAGCAGCGCGCCGGCCAGGCCCAGGCGTTGGCCCATGCCGAGGGAGAAGCCGCCGACCTTCTTACCGGCGACGTCGGAAAGCCCTACCAGCCCCAAGACCTCATCAACGCGGGAAGTAGAAATGCCGTTGGACTGCGCAATCCATTTCAGGTGGTTGGCGGCGCTGCGGTTGCGGTGCACCGCTTTGGCATCGAGCAAGGCGCCTACCTCACGCAGGGGATCCTTCAGCTCGTGGTAGTGCTTGCCATTGATGCGCGCCCTGCCGGCCGTCGGCGTGTCCAAGCCCAGGATCATGCGCATGGTGGTGGATTTGCCCGCGCCATTGGGGCCCAGGAACCCGGTGACCATGCCGGGTTTTACCTGAAAGGTGAGATCGTCAACGGCGCGGACAGACTTATATTGTTTAGTCAGTCCTTCTACTTCGATCATGGCACTAGCGTGCCATAAATCCGGCAACTTTACCTGTTCAATGCCTCCACACTCTCCCGCAGGGTGGGAAAGGCGTGGCGGAAGGCGGCCAGAAGGGGGAGGCTTTCTACCTCTTCAAAAGGCACCCAGCGCAGCTCATAGGACTCTTCATTAGCTGTAGTAGGAAGCGGGGCGCCGGTGCGCGTGCGTGCTAGGACGGTGGTGTAGGTCCACTCCCCCGGAAGATCCCCCGCCGCGGGATAGGGCCCGGCCGTTACCCGCGCATCGAGCACCTCCACATCTTGGGGTGCAATCGCGCATTCTTCATGGGTTTCACGCAGCGCGGCCTGGGTAGGCGTCTCCGCAAAATCGCGGGCGCCACCCGGAATCCCCCAGGTATCGCCGTGATTGGTCCACGCGGCGCGGTGCTGGAGGAGCACCTTGCGCCCGGCGACGAGGAAGAGGCCGGCGGCACCAAATTTTCCCCAGACGCGAATGCCGCCGGGGCCTGCCGCCCAGCCGTCTCCACTGTGAGGGTTATGCATGCTGCCTATCCTAGCCACACACGCGGGTATATGGTGGCGCCCAGCACACTGCGGGCGCTATTCTGAGTGAATGACCGAGCAGGCAGTCCGGGCAGAAAGCGTGCATGACGAGCACGCTCACCCGAGCGATCACTGGCTCGATGAGGTCACCGCGCCCACCGGCCCGGCCTTCAGCGGGCTCAGCAGCCGCGCCATGGAATGGTTCGCGGGCCCGGCGCGCCTGCTCCGCCGCTTCTACTACTTCGCCTCCACCACCCCAGGCAAGCTTTTTACGGTCACGCTCATTCTCACCGTAGCCCTAGGCGCCGCCGGCTTATCGATGTCCCAATCTTCCGCCGCCCGCCACTCCGACCTAGACGAGCTGCTGACCACCACCGAGCCGATGTCAAACGCGGCACACCACCTTTATAGTTCGCTCTCAGTGGCCGATACCGTGGCCACCACCGGCTTCGTACAGGCCGGCGTGGAATCGGAGCGCAACCGCGATAGCTATAACGAGGCCATCGATGCCGCCTCAGTGGCGGCTACCGAATCCGTGCTGGGCACCACCAAAGAGGATGGCCGGGTGCGCGAGCTGGTGACCTTTATCCAACGCGAGCTGCCCGTCTATACCGCAATGGTGGAAAAGGCCCGCGCCAATCACCGGGCGGGCAATGCGGTGGCCAATTCCTATATGTCCAATGCCTCGGCGCTCATGCGCGAGCGTATTCTGCCGGCTGCCTCCGAGCTATTCCAGCTGACCACCGCCAAGGTAAACCAGCAGCAGCAAGAGCTCACCTCGCCGCAGTGGGTGCCGCTCTCCGGCCTCTTGGCGGCGCTCTTCTTCCTCGCCGTGGCCCAATGGTGGCTGTGGCGCCAGACCCGCCGGCGTTTTAACCGCGGCTTCTTAACTGCCAGCGTGCTGCTTTTCTTGGCCATCTCCTGGGTGGCGCTATCCAACCTCGCCACCTGGTCCACCGGCCACCAGGGCTTCGAGACGGCCTCACGCCCGTGGGATTCGCTCACGGCCTCACGAATTGAGGCGCAGCAGGCGCGCACCTCCGAGACCCTCGCGCTGGTGCTGCGCTCCTCCGAGGAGGATTCAATGGTGCGTTTTTCCAGCTCCATCAACTCCATCGAAGGGGCCCTCGAGGATTATGAAGAAGCGCTCAATGATGAGGATGTGGAGGTCACCGACCCAGAACTCATCCACAGCGCCCGGGCGGCCGCCGAGCAGTGGCGCGGCACTCACGACAAACTCATGGGTGCGCTCAAGGACGGCGACTATGACGAGGCCATCTACCAGGCCACGGCCACCGAGCCCAAGGACGGAGAGATGACCGCGGCGCGTTCCTATGATGAGCTCGACGCGGAGCTCTCGGATCTCATCGGCCAGGCGCGCATCGCCATGCGCAGCTACTTAGAGCGCGGACTGACCGCTATGACAGCGGTGTCCTCGGCCGTGTTCCTGCTGACCTTGTGCGCCATTATTGCCGTGTGGCTGGGCATCCGCCCCCGACTGCAGGAGTACCTCTAATGCGCCGCACACGCCTCGTCCTCGCCGCGCTCACCTGCGCCTGCGCCGCGCTACCGCTCGCCTCCTGCGATGTTCGCTCCACCCCGCCGCTGGAGGCGCCCGCCGAGCGCCCCCTCGACTCCCGGCCGGGCCCGCCGCTGCCGGAAGGGGCGAAGGTTGAAAAGGCCGGCTCCACCGCCGCGCAGCGCGCCTCTGAGGAAGAGATTAAGGGCAGCTACCGCCCGGACGATAAGAAGGCGAAGGAGCGGGTGCCGGACATCGTCAAGCGCGGTCGGCTCATCGTCGGCGTGGATCGTTCCAATAACTTGATGAGTTACCGCGATGCCGCCACCGGCGACGTGCGCGGCTTCGAGGTGGATATCGCCCGCGAGATTGCCCGCGATATCTTCGGCGATCCCAATAAGGTGGACTTCCGCTTCATAGAATCCTCCGACCGCGTTAATGCCCTCAATACCGGCGCGGTGGACATGATCGTGCGCACCATGACCATCAGCCCGGAGCGCGAGCACGACGTGGCCTTTTCCATTCCCTATATGAACACTCAAACCCGCATGCTGGTGCTCACCAATTCCGGTATTAAGTCCGTCAAGGACGCCGCCGGCAAGACCCTATGCGGTGTGGGCGCGTCCACCGCACTGGAAACCATCCGCGAACACGCCCCCAAGTCCGATATCTTGGTTACCCGTTCCTGGGGCGATTGCCTGATGGCCCTGCAGCTTAACCAGGCCGATGGCATCGTCGTCGATGATGCCTTGCTCTCCGGCATGGCCGCCCAAGACTCCTATACCTCCATCGTGGGCGAGCCGCTAGAGACCGAGAATTACGGCGTGGCCGTGCGCCGCCCCAGCAAGCAGCATGACACCCGCCCGCTGCTGCGCCAAGTAAATTCCACGCTCGAGCGCATCCGCCGCGACGGCACTTGGTCTTCCATTTTTGAGGAGTGGCTCGGCGCCTACCTGGAGGAGCCCACCCTGCCGGCCGGAAAGTACATCGAGGAGGACGCTAAGCCATGAGCCATAACCCGAATTTCAGCGATGACGAGCTCGAATACATCGAGCCGGAGAACCTCGATACCCAGCGCGCCTTCCGCCAGCCCACCAATGCCGCCAACTCCGCGCAGGAGCCGGATGCGCTAGACGATGCCCCCTTAGACGACGGCCCAGCTACCGCCGCCGTGGCTTTCGACCCCTTTGCGGACGAGGACGACGAGGGCACTGCGGCCGTGGCCTTCGACCCCTTCGCCGATGAGGATGAGCCCGGCGAAGACGCCGGGACCTCCGCGGTTGCCTTCGATCCCTTCGCGGACGAAGACGAGGACGCCGATGGTTCCATCGACCCAGACCACATTTCCACCCTGTTAGCAGACCTAGACAATATCCGCGCCCAACGCGAACAGCAGCGCGCCCAAAAATCCCAAGAGGACTCCTCGCAACGCTCACGCCGCCGCGCGCTCGACACCTTCCGCGAGCGCCGCGGCACCCACCGCTCCGAGCGCCGCGTGGCCGATGGCATGGTGCGCCTGCCGTTTATCACCCCGGCCGAGCCGACCGATGCCCTCATTGACCCCACCGAGGAATCCTCCGGCAAGAAGATTCCGCCGCCACAGCTACAGCCCGGTGACATGGTGGCCGGCCAGTACGAAATCTTGGGCGTTATCGCCCACGGCGGCATGGGCTGGATTTACCTGGCCAATGATCACTTTGTCTCCGGAAGAGTGGTGGTTCTCAAAGGTATGCAGGCCCAAAAATCGGCCGATGAAACCGCCGCTGCGGTGGCAGAACGCGAATTTCTCGCCGATATTACCCACCCTGGCATCGTCAAGATTTTCAATTTCATCGATGACGCTCGGGTGCCCGGCGGCTTTATTGTCATGGAGTATGTCGGCGGGCCGTCGCTAAGAAGCAGGCGCAAAAAGCAGCCGGATAAGCTCCTGCCGGTCGATATCGCCATCGCCTATATCCTAGAAATCCTGCCGGCCCTGGAGTACCTGCATTCGCGCGGGGTGGTCTATAACGACTTAAAGCCGGATAACATCATCGTCACCGAGGACCAGGTCAAGCTCATTGACCTAGGCGCGGTCTCCGGCATTGGCGCGTTTGGCTATATCTACGGCACCAAGGGCTACCAGGCCCCGGAAGTGGCCACCGAGGGCCCGTCCATCGCCAGCGATATCTACACCATCGGCCGTACCCTGGCCTCGCTGTGCCTCAAGCTGCCTACCGAGGACGGCGTCTACCTGCCCGGCATCCCCACCCCAACCGAGGAGCCGGAGCTGCGTCGCTTCCTGTCGCTCTACCGCCTTCTGCAGCGCGCCACCGACCCGGATCCGGAGCGCCGCTTTACCTCCATCAAGGAGCTGCGCACCCAGCTCTACGGCGTGCTGCGCGAGGTCATTGCCATCCGCGACGGCCTGCAGTACCCCTCTCAGCATTCGCTGTTCTCGCCGCAACGTACCACTTTTGGCACCAAGCACCTGGTTTTCCGCACGGATCAGCTTATCGACGGCATCGATCGCACCGTCCAGATCACCGCCCCCGAGGTCGTCTCCGCCCTGCCTACCCCGCTGCTGGACCGCGATGACGTGGGCGCCGGCCTGCTGCAGGGCGCTTCCTATGCGGAGCCACAGGAGGCCCTGGAGACCCTCCGCCAGGCCATGCAGACCCCCGAGTACGAGCACTCGGCCGAAATCCCGCTGGGCGTGGTGCGCTCCATGATCGACCTGGGCTATACCGGCCAAGCCCGCCAGTGGCTGAGCTCCATCGAGGATCGCCTCGGCCGGGACTGGCGCTTCCAGTGGTACGCCGGCATTACCGAGCTGCTTCACGACGACTACCGTGACGCTCAAAAATACTTCTCCACCGTCCTCGACCTCCTGCCGGGCGAGGCGGCCCCCAAGCTCGCCATTGCCGCCATCAACGAGCTCATCCTGCAGCAGCTGGACTATAGCGATACCGCGCTTATTGACCCCACCGTGGCGCGGGCCTGCTCCAATATGCATTCCACGCTGGCCGATCTCCCTAACTCCGCCTTCGAGGGCCAGCCGGAAATCTGGAACCACGTCACCCAGGATCCGGCCGCGCTACGCTTTAACTCCATGCGCCTCTACGGCATTGTGTGGTCCACCAACCCCACCACCGTCTCCTCCTCCTTTGGCCTCGCCCGACAGCTACGCTCCGAAGGCCAGGTGGAGGTAGCCGTCGTGGTCCTCGACAAGGTCCCCAATGCCTCGCGCCACTATCGCATGGCCCGCTTGACGACGATCCTGCAGCTCATCGTCCACGATCTCTCCGAGTCCCGCATCCGCCGCGCTGCCCGACGCCTCGAAGAGGTCCCCACCAACGAGCCGCGCTTCCTCCAGATCAAGATTGCCGTCATCTCCGCCGGCCTGAATTTCCTGCGCAATGCCGATCTCTCGCGCGCCGCCTCCCCCAACGACCTTTTCGAATACGCCTTTACCCAGCGTGGCCTGCGCACCGGTCTCTCCGAGACACTCCGCGCCCTCGCGCGCCAGGCACCGTTTAGCCGCCACCGCTACGCGCTCGTTGACCTAGCCAACCAGGTCCGCCCCGTCACTACCTTCTAATCGCTACACAGGCTCGTACAGCCGCCCCACAAGCGGCACATCTTCTAGGCCATCCTGCGCTGCATAAATCAGACGACACGTTTGAAAATTTAAGAACGAAGCATTTCAACTGCCCTCGGTGTTCCCGATAACGCTAATGCCGTTAGGACCTCGTCCACACTTCGCGGTGGCTTTTTAAAAGCGGCAGCCGCGTCCTCAATCGAATGCTGCACAATCGCGGGCGAAGAAGCGATCAATTCGCACAAAAACTCATCTGCGCTCTGCCGTCTAATGCCAAAACCATCAAGAATGGAACAAGGAAAGTCTTTTACATTTTCAGTAATGATACTTTGAGCACCACAACTAATTGCTGCCGCTAGGACATGCCTGTCATTCGGATCTGGTAGCCATAGATCATCAATTAATTCCTCGTATCCAGTCACAAGACAATCCTCGACCGCTAAACACATCAATCTACGGGTGCGGGATAACTTCTTAGGGTCTAAATCAGGACGATTGCGCTGCAAGTTAAAGAAGACTTCATCTAGGATTCTCTCCGTCCATCGGGCACGGAATACACCGCTACCAGCCACCCTTATCAGGACATCACGAAGCAAGCTCGGGTAGAGCACATTGGCGTCATAAACAACCGTCAACCGCCCCACTAATAAAGCTCCAGGTCCTCCGATAAGGCTGTCAATTCAGCTACGGCACGGCGCTGACTGGCATCTCTTTCATTCTTGTATTTCTGCAGATCCGCAAGACTCACGCGGCGATGGGACCCAACTTTGTAGCCGGGAAGGCTCCCTTCATCAATAAGCTTTACAACGTGTGGCCGCGAAACATTGAGAAAGTCTGCTGCCTGTTGCGTGGTGAATTCGGATTCCTCGGGCACTACGCGGACCGATTTCCCTGCCGCTTCGATGGCGAGAACTTTTTGCAGGGTTTCGGCGATCTCTCGTGGAATTGCGATTGTTTGCTCGGTTCCTTGCACGAATATATCCACTGGTGCCGGTGAATCTTCTGCCTCCAACACAGAATTGAGCCTTAATAAAGCTTCTTCCGCTGGGCTGGTACCCCGAGTTGTCCCGCCATTTTGTAAGTCCTTCATACCCCCACCCTACAGAATAAACAAAATAAACGAAACGCTTGCTGTACTAGGTTCAGAGATAAAAAAGAGGCGCGCGATCCCTTATGGATCGCACGCCTCTCGTTCACATTCCAGCTTCTAACTGGATGTAAGAGCCTTTACTTGTAGAGGCCAGCCTCACGCGCCATTGCGGCGATTTCGGCGGACTTCTGAGCGATAGCCAGCTCCTCGTTGGTCGGAACGACAAAGACCTTAACCGGGGAATCCTCGGTGGAGATCATGCGCGGCCGGTCGGAACGGACCAGGTTGCGCTCCTTATCAAAGTGGATGCCGTACATATCCAGGTTGTACAGGGAGTCCTGGCGAACCTCGGTATCGTTCTCGCCCACACCGGCGGTAAAGGTGATGGCGTCCACGCGGCCCAGGGCAATCATGTAGGAACCGATGAAGCGGCGCAGCTGGTGGATGTAGATGTTATAAGCCAGCCAAGCGTCCTGGTCCTCGTTATCGATGCGCTCGCGCAGCGTACGGAAGTCGTTAACGCCAGAGATGCCCTTGACACCGGACTGCTTGTTGAGCAGGTTATCAATCTCATCCACGCTCATGCCCGCCTGGCGGACGAGGTGGAAGATGATGCCCGGGTCAATGTCACCGGAACGGGTACCCATAGCCAGACCAGCCAGCGGGGTCAGGCCCATCGAGGTATCGATGGCGCGGCCATTGCGGATGGCTGCAGCGGACGCACCATTGCCCAGGTGGAGGGTGATCTGGTGGGTGTGCATCGGGTCGCGGCCCAAAAGGCCCGGTACCTGCTGGGAGACGAACTCGTGAGAGGTGCCGTGGAAGCCGTAGCGACGGATATCGTACTTGGATGCCACCTCATTGTTGATGGCATACAGCGCCGCTGCCGGCGGCAGGGTGTTGAAGAACGCGGTATCGAAGACGGCAACGTGCGGAATATCCGGCAGCATCTTGCGGGCCACGCGGATGCCGTCCAGGTTGGCCGGGTTGTGCAGCGGGGCCAGCGGGATGAGGTCCTCAATCATGGACTCAATCTGGTCCACGATGAGCTGCGGCTCGGAGAAGAGGCGGCCGCCGTGAACAACACGGTGACCAACGGCGATAACATCCACGTCGGTCGGGCCAACGTTGTGCTCGCTCATGATGGCAAAAGCGCGCTCAAGGCCGAAGGAGTGAGTAGGGATTTCCAGCTCTTCCTTGTACTTCTCGCCACCGGTCTTGACGGTGACGGCACCGAGGGGCTCGCCAACCTGCTCGACTAGGCCAGAGACCAGCGGGGTATCCGTGGCGCTGGACTCGGGATCGACCAGCTGGAATTTAACGGAGGAAGAACCTGAGTTAAGGACCAGAACGTATGACATTTATTTCTCTCCAGCCTGAATAGCGGTGATTGCAACGGTGTTGATGATGTCCGGAACGGTCGCGCCACGCGACAGGTCGTTTACCGGCTTGTTCAGGCCCTGCAGGATCGGGCCCACGGCGAGCGCGCCGCCGGTGCGCTGTGCCGTCTTGTAGCCGATATTGCCGGCCTCCAAGTCCGGGAAGACGAAGACGTTGGCCTGACCGGCAACGTCAGAATTCGGCATCTTCTTAGCCGCAACGCCTGGGTCGCAGGCGGCGTCGAACTGCAGCGGACCATCCACCTTGACGGAAGAATCCAGCTTCTTGGCGGCTTCGACGGCGGCCACTGCACGGTCAACGTCCGGGCCGGAGCCGGAAGTGCCGGAGGAGTAGGACAGCATGGCCACGCGTGGGTCGATGCCGAACTGGGAGGCGGTCTGTGCGGAAACGATGGCGATTTCGCCCAGCTGCTCGGCAGTGGGGTTCGGGTTGACGGCGCAGTCACCGAAGGCCCACAGGCGGCCACGCATGACCATCAGGAAGATGGAGGAGACCACGGAAGCGTTCGGCTTGGTCTTAATGATCTGGAAGGAAGGCTTGATGGTGTGGGCGGTGGTGTGAGCAGCGCCGGAGACCATGCCATCGGCCAAGCCCTTGTGCACCATCATGGTGGCGAAGTAGGAAATATCCTTCATCGTCTCGCGAGCCTGCTCGAGGGTTACGCCCTTCTTCTTGCGCAGCTCGGCAAAGTCGGCGGCGAATTCCTCTGCCAGCGGGGACTCGAGGTGGTTGATGATCTCGGCACCAGCCAGGTCGAGCTTCAGCTCTTCGGCGCGGGCCTTGATATCGGCCTCGTTGCCCAGGATGGTCAGCTTGGCAACCTTATCGCGCAGTACCACGTGGGCGGCCTCGAGGATGCGGTCATCGTCGCCCTCTGGCAGGACGATGTGGGAACCGGCGGCGCGGGCCTGGTCAATGAGCTGCTTCTGGAAGAGGTCTGCGGACATGACCGGGGAGACGTCGCCAAGCGCAGCAAGTGCGCCCGGAACCGCTTCCAGGTCGGTGAAGATGCCAGCGACGGTAGCCCCCAGGGATTCCGCATTGTGCTGGGCAAGCTCGCCGGTGCGCTGCGGGGCGCCGGAAATGATGGCCAGCGGCAGGCCAAGGGCGGCAGCTACTTCAGCATCGAAGGCGATATCGCCGGTGCCCTGCGCCACGATGTTCTCAGCGGCGGGAGCCTCAGCCAGGACGGCGGCGACGGTGGCATCGAAGTCTTCGAGGCGGATGAGCTCCGCGCCCAGGTCTTGAGCCAGGGCGGGCACATCGAGGCCATCGAAGCCACGGCCGATAGCGCTAATAACTGCGGAATGCGATGCAGACATGCAATTTACCTTTCATTCACGGTCACTTGAACACAATTAACGCGCCTCATAACTTCATGTCAGTCATCACAGTTATCAGCGCGCGGTGACTACTCCACTGTACGCGATTTACCCCCTCCTATGCCCCATCGTGACCTCCCTAAACTGGGGTTAGTAATGCTGTGGTTTTTATCGCATAGTGACCGCGTAGAATATGCAGCACAACGAAAGAAAGGACACCCTAAGCACATGACTACCCCAGTGCGCGTCGCCGTGGTCGGCTCCGGCCCGGCAGGCATTTACGCCTCTGACCTTCTAGTGAAATCCGACCTCGATGTGCAGATCGATCTTTTTGAAAAGATGCCGACGCCGTTCGGTTTGATCCGCTACGGCGTGGCACCGGATCACCCGCGTATTAAGGGCATCGTGCAGTCCCTGCACAACGTTATGGAAAAGGAAGAGATCCGCTTCCTGGGCAATATCGAGGTGGGCAAGGACATCACCGTCGAGGAGATGCGCGAGTATTATGACGCCATCATCTTCGCCACCGGTGCCACCGCCGATAAGCGCATGGGCATCCCGGGCGAGGATCTCAAGGGCAACCATGGCGCCGGCGAATTCGTGGGCTTTTATGACGGCAACCCCAACTTCGAACGCGATTGGGATCTCTCCGCAGAGTCCGTCGCCGTCGTCGGTGTGGGCAATGTCTCCCTCGACGTCTCCCGTATCCTGGCCAAGACCGCCGACGAGCTGCTGGTTACCGAAATCCCGGATAACGTCTACGCAGCACTGAAGAAAAACCGCGCCAAGGAGGTCCACGTCTTCGGCCGCCGCGGCCCAGCACAGGCTAAGTACACGCCGAAGGAGCTCAAGGAGCTAGACGAATCCCCGACCATCGAGGTCATCGTCAACCCCGAGGACATCGAGTATGACGCCGCCTCTGAAGAGGCACGCCGCGCCGCCAAATCCACCGACCTGGTGTGCCAGACGCTGGAGTCCTACGCCATGCGCGAGCCAGGCGATGCCCCGCACAAGCTCTACATCCACTTCTTCGAGTCCCCAGTAGAAGTATTGGGCGAGGACGGCCACGTCACCGCCATTAAGACCGAACGCACCGAGCTCAACGGCGATGGCACTGTAACCGGTACTGGCAAGTTCACCGAGTGGCCGGTGCAGGCGGTCTACCGCGCAGTGGGCTACCACCCGCAGTCCGTCGACGGCGTACCTTTCGACGAGACCCAGGCCACCATGCCTAACGACGGCGGCCACGTGCTGGCCAATGTCGACGGCGAAAAGCTCCCCGGCCTCTACACCACCGGCTGGATTAAGCGCGGTCCGGTGGGCCTGATTGGCAATACCAAGTCCGATGCCAAGGACACCACCACCATGCTCATCGCCGATTACAAGGCAGGCGACTTGGAGCCGGCCACCAAGCGCGATCCGCAGGATATCCTGGACTTCCTGGCTTCCCGCGATATCGCCGTGACCACCTGGGAAGGCTGGCACCGCCTGGATGCCGCCGAGCGCGCTGCTGGCGAGCCGCACGGCCGCGAGCGCATCAAGATCGTCGAGTGGGACGAGATGGTCAAGCACGCCGGCCCACAGGCCTAACCCGTGCCGCACACCATTACCGCCGCGCCCCTGGGGCAGCTGGCGGCCTTGGACGTCCACCAGCTCTACAAGCTGCGGGTGGACGTCTTTGTGCACGAGCAGCGCTGCCCGTACGCCGAGATTGACGCCACCGACGCCGATCCCCAGACCGTGCACCTGCTGGCCTGGGACGCGGACACCCACGAGTTGCTGGGCACGGCCCGCGTCTTTCCAGCCGCGCCTACTGACGCCACGCTTGCCGACGCCACCACCGGCGCCCAGATCGGCCGCTTCGCGCTCGCGCCCGCCGCGCGCGGCACGGGCCTCGGCCGCGAACTCTTCCAGGCGGCCGTCGACCTAGGCGAGCGCATGCACCCAGGCCAGCCGCTTTACCTGGAGGCGCAGGCCGGCCTCGTGGACTATTACGCCAGCTTTGGCTTTACTCCGGTAGGCGAGCTATTCGACGACGAGGGAGTCCCCCACCAGCCGATGCTGCGCCCCGCGCCCTAGTCGGCGTCGTCCACGCCGGAGGCAAGCTTTGGGTCGAGCTCCACGCCGCCCTCGTACTCCACGACCTCGATATCGGGGACGTTATCCGCCTCCGGCTGGATGCCGCGCGCACCGCCCTGGGCCAAAAGGCCCGGCGTGGAGGTCACCTCGATCTTGTGCGCGGCTAGTGCTGCGCGGTCGCGCGCCTCCTCCGCGCTTTCCGCGGTGGCAGACACCAAGCCCATGCGACGGCCCTTGTAGGCCCCGGGCTTGCCAAAGAGCTTCACGTCCGTCTCTGCGTAGTTGAGGGCCGCGGCGATGCCGGTATAGGCCACCTCATTCAGCTCCTCATCCGCGTGGATGACCACGCTGGCACCCGGAGTGACCAGGGTGGCGTCGATGGGGTAGCCCAAAATCGCGCGCGCATGCAGGTCAAAGACGGAAAAACGCTGCGTATAGCAGGTCAGCATCGCCGTATCCGAGGGCCGCGGGGACACGGAAGAAAAGTACACGTCATCGCCCGCAACGAAGAGCTCCACGCAGTACACGCCGCGCCCGCCCAACTCATTAGAGATGCGCGCGGCCACCGAGCGCGCGTTTTCCAGCGCAATCTCGCTCATGCCGGTAGGCTGCCACTCCTCCACGAGGTCGCCGCGCTCATGGCGGTGGCCGATAGGCTCGCTAAACCACGTGGCCAACTTGCCCGTCGCCGGATCGATGGAACGGATGGCCAGCAGGGTGACCTCGAGGTCAAAGTCCACAAAGCGCTCGGCCACCACGCGCTGCGAATCCGAGGACACGCGCCGCACGGTCTCCCACGCGGTGCGCACATCCTCTTCATCGCGAGCAATCATGTGTCCCTTGCCGGAGGTGGACACGTCCGGCTTAATGATGCACGGAAAGCCCAGCTCCCCTACCGCTTCTTCCAGCTCCTCCACGGAGCTAGCAAAGCGATACGCGGAAACCGGCAGCCCGATATTCTCCGCCACCTCGCGCACGCACTGGCGGTCCTGCGTCATGGCGCAGGCGCGGGCGGAGGGGACCACGATGGCGTCGCTATGCGCCTCCATCTCCTCCAGCGCTTCTACCGCAACGGTTTCTACCTCTGGAACCACAAAATGCGGCTGAATCTCTTGAGCCAGCTGCAGGATGCGCCCGGCGTCCTTGATATCGGCGACGTAGCTATACTGCGCCACCTGGTGCGCCGGCGCGCCCGCATACGAGTCCACCGCGTGGACCTCCAAGCCCAGGTTTTGGAAGGACATGGCCAGCTGCTTGCCCAGCTCGCCCGAGCCCAACAGCAATACCTTGGTGGCATTGCTGGTCAGCGGCGTGCCAATATGACCGGCGATCTCGCCTGGATTATCCATGAAAATGCTCCTTCTAAGCCGCAGGCAGCGGCGGTTACTGCCTTAAATTATTTCATATTTAGGCCCCAACCCCACTACCCACATGCCAGGTGCCGCGCATAAGCAAAGGCGCCCTGTGGGCAATTCCACAGGGCGCCTGAAACATTTCTGCCTAGGCTGCAGGGGCCTCAGCCGGTGCCTCGGCTGGGGCTTCAGCCGGGGCCTCCCCCGCCGGTTGCTCGGCGGGCTGCTCTGGCTCGCCTACCGGCTCCGCTACGGTAATGATGTTGTCCTCATACCCCAGCGCGCCGCCAACGAACTGGCCGCCGCAGGTAATAAGAACCAGGCGGTTCTCGCCTTCCTTATCGTTGACCACGTCCGGGAAACCGGAACCCTTGGGCAGGCGGTACGGCGCCTCGGTCACGCGGAAGGTGCGCTCTTGGCCGTCGATGACCACGGTAAATTCCTGGTCCTTCTTTAGCTTGGTGAACTTCTCCGCATAGCCGGTGCCTTGGCCCTGGTAGTTAATGTGGCCGGTAATCACGCTCGAGCCCACATTGCCGGGCTCACCCGGCACAGCGGAGGCGGAGTACCAGCCCACGCGGGTGACGTCGTGTGGCGGCAGCAGCACGCCCTGGTCCGTGACCTGTACGGGGTCTACAGCCGCGTACTCGCCGTCGATGCCTACCGACATGCCCTCAAAGCCCTTGAACTCACCAGGGGCGGCCTCGTACTCGTGCTCCTGCTGGCCTGAATCATCCACGAAAGCATCGGACTTCGGTGCAGAATCCTGTGCGCTCTCGCTGGCCACCGTCTCCGGTGCCGAGCCGGCCTCATCCTCATCATCGCCCGCCAAATACAGCACTACCTGCAACAACACCAGTGCGACGACGACTATGGCCGCGATAATAGCAATCAGCTTGCCACGACCCATGCCCTGCTTGCCGACGCCCCCTTCTTCCCCACTCGCCGGGTACTGCGAAGCGCCGTTGTCCTCCGGCTGCTCTGGTTCCCTGTGCATTCCCATAGCTAGCTTCCTCCACTTCCTCGATTTGTCTACCCTGTGCAGGTTATATGCAAATCCCCTCCAGCGTGTGCAATCACACCCTGGAGGGGATTTTTGGTGTTTAAGTCTCAACCCCAGTGGGGCGACCCGCGGGCCGCCTCACCGATGCTTATGGACTACTTGATGTAATCCTGCATACCCGGCTCAAGCTCGGTTGCGCCGGACGGTACGGACTTAATCTCAACGCGCTCGGCGTTGGATGGCAGTGCGTTGCCAGTCTCTTCAGGTTCCTGACCCTGGACCTCGACGCCGCGGCCGTGTCCATTGTCAGCATTGCCGCCCTGAGGAGCATCCTGACCCTTGACCTCGTGACCATTGCCGCCCTTGTGGCCGTCGGTGTGCTTACCGTTACCACCATTGTGGCTGCTGGAGTTGTCACCGTGGCCACCGTTGTGGTTGCCATGGTCGTTGTGGTCGTGGTGATCCTTGATGATCTTGCCCAAGCCGATACCCGGAATCAGGATGAGCCACCACGGAATCTTGCCCTTGGAGGAACCCTTGGAGGAACCATCCGAGGAACCGTTGGAGGAACCATCCGAGGAGCCGCCTGGCTTGTCCTGATCGTGGACCTCGTGGGAGATCACGGTCTGGTCCTCATCATTGATGTCCTTGTGCTCAGCAATGTGGTTCGGCTTCTCCGGAGTAGTACCCGGAGTTTCCTCGCCCTTGTCATTGACCTCGGTGGAGGTGAGCTCTTCGAAGGCAACCGCAGCCTGGACAGGCTCCTGCACATCATCGTTCACGGTGATGGTGACAGGCTCCATACCCTTGGACTTCTTCGGAGTGAAGGTAACTTCACCCTTACCCAGCACAGACTCGCCGTCCTTCTTGTTAATGAGCTCAGCCTTCAGGGTGTATTCCTTACCCGGAACCAGACCCTCGTAGGAAACCTCATCAACAATCTTGGCACCAGCAACAACCTCGTGGGACCCCTTCTCGAAGTCAGCGTTAGTGGTGATCTTCGGGGTCTCGGTAGTCACAGTCTGGTCATCGTCATTGATGTCCTTGTGTTCACCAACCGGGTTCGGGTTGTCCTCATCGGTCGGGTTGTCCTCACCGTGCTTATCCACCTGGGTGGAGGTCAGCGTCTCGAAGGCAACCGCAGCCTCAACCGGCTCGGTCACGCTGTCATCAACAACGATGGTGACAGCCTCAGTACCGTTAGCCTCATCCGGGGTGAACTTGTGACCCTTGGTCTCGCCAAGAACGGTCTTGCCGTCCTCCTTGGAAATCAGCTGGGCATCCAGAGTGTATTCCTTACCCGGAACCAGACCCTCGTAAGAAACCTGGTCCACAATCTTGGCACCAGCGACAACCTCACGCAGGCCGCCCTCGAAGTCCGCATTGGTGGAAACCTTCGGGGTGTCCTTCTCGTCGTCACCACCAGGGGTGTTCGGGGTACCCGGCTCGTTAGGCTCAGTCGACTCAGAAGGCTCGCCCGGCTTCTCCGGAGTAGTCGAACCACAATCCGAAGGCTCGTCAGACTCAGAGGTCTCGGAAGCCTCAGAAGACGTGGTCTCTACAGACTCGGACTCAGAAGGCTCACTGGACTCAGACTCAGACGGTTCCTCAGACTCGGAAGGCTGCTCACTCTCAGAGTCACCCGGCTCCTCAGACTCGCAGGTCTCGCTAGTCGTCGAGGTAGAGGAATCCTCAGAGGAAGAAGGCGTAGAGGTTTCATCCTCGCCACCGTCATCGGGCTTACCCGGCACGACGTCAGTCGTAGTCGTAGACGGAGTGGTGGTCTCGGAAGGCTTATCACCCTTCGGGACAGTCTGATCCTCGTCGTTGATGTCCTTGTGCTCACCAATCTCGTTCGGCTTGTCATTGTCAGGGGTGTCCTCACCCTTGTCATTGACAACCTTAGAAGTCAGCGTCTCGAAGGCAACCGCAGCCTCAACAGGCTCAGTCACATCATCATTAACGGTGATGGTGACAGCCTCAAAGCCATTAGCACTCTTCGGAGTGAAGGTATGACCCTTAGTCTCACCCAGAACAGTCTTACCGTCATCCTTGGAAATCAGCTGAGCATCCAAGGAGTATTCCTTACCCGGAACCAAACCCTCGTAGGAAACCTGGTCCACAATCTTGCCACCAGCAACAACTTCCTTCGAACCATTCTCGAAGTCCGCGTTCGTAGAAACAATCGCATTCTTCTTCTTGGTCACAGTCTGGTCATCATCATCGATGTCCTTGTGCTCACCAATCTCGTTCGGCTTGTCATTGTCAGGGGTGTCCTCACCCTTGTCATTGACAACCTTAGAAGTCAGCGTCTCGAAGGCAACCGCAGCCTCAACAGGCTCAGTC
>NZ_JAKRDX010000027.1:0-21539 GCF_022347235.1 Corynebacterium tuberculostearicum | reverse complement strand
AGAGACAGGTGTGGGAATCGGGGGTGGGGCGCTCGCGGCCGTCGGCAATGGCGTCTACTTCGTCGCCGCCGAGGGCGCTGTGCTCGACTGGCCCGCGGGTTTCAGAGTAGGCCCGAGACGGCATCTGCAACGGCTCTTCCGGGCGCTGGATGACGGGACGCTCGAATTCGGGCGCGCCTGCGGCCGGCGCGCCGCCGACGACCTCGACGATGGGCTGGGCGGGAATCTCGCGGGCTGGGTCCAATTCCTCAAGGCGCACCACGTGGGTGGCCGAGGAACGCGGGGGGAGGACGCGGGCGGCGTCGGCAAGCAGGGCGAGAGGTGGCAGCATCGCGTCCCATTCCGCGGAGCGTGCCTGCTTCGTGGTCTGCGCCAGGACCCACTCCGTTTCCATCCAGAGTGCGGTAACGGCTTCGGGCATTTGCTGCAGGGCGACGTGGACGCGCTCATCCACCATGCGCTCGGTCACGGCGCTATCCGAGGAATACACATCGAAACCCTCGATGGTCATGGCCAACAGCAGATCCTCGGAGGTCTTCGCATCGTCCCGGTCGAAGCGACGGAAATCCACGACCATGTCGGAGGCCGCTCCGGTGCGCATGGCCATGACGTTGACGCCGTCGATATCCATCAACAGCATCTCGTGGCCGTACACATTGCCGGCGACAATGTCTTTGGGAGCCGCTCCCGTGGAGGCCACTCCCCTAGTCCATTCGTCTACGAGGTAAGGGTCGGCCTTCATGAATTCAAATCCCTTGGCTTCCGCCCAATTGCGGCGCTCGCGGCGCATGGTTCCTGGCAGGATCGGCCGGTGGCGTGCGTGTGGCTTGGAAGGCGCGGGGTGCTCGCTCGCGGACTCGTGGCTCGGCCGGTGCTCCGGTTCGGGGGTCGGTTCGTGCTCGGGGGCCGGCTCGGGTTCGTCGGTTGGCTCAGGTTCTTGCTGGGCCGGGGTCTCGGTCGCGGGCTCGGGAGCGGGTTCCGGCGCGGGAGCTGGCGCAGCTGCTTCGGTGGCTGGGGTGGCCGAATCGGCAGGCTCGGCCGCGGCGACGCTTTCGGGCGCGGCGTCGGTGGATGCGGAGTCCGTCGGAGTGGGATCTGCGGGGGCGGCGTCCGCGCGCTCGGCGTCCGCGCGCTCGGTGTCCGCGGGAGTGGGATCCGCGGGGGTGGGAGCCGCGGTGCTGGGGTCCGCGTCGGTGGCGGGTGTAGGGGTGGAGGTGCGCTGTTTGCCGTCGTAAAGCAGCAGGGCACCGCCAGCAATGCCGAGAAGAACCGCGAGAGCAAGGATTAGAAAAGCCATCACCCCACGATAGTAGTAGGAACGAGCAAGCCCCCAGCGCTCGGCGCGCGGACGCGCGAGGCTGAGGGCGAAGGCGAGGGGGCGGGCTGGGGCAGTTAGCCGTTGACTGTGAGGCGGTCGCCGCGCTCCACCGGGTTGTGGGGGTTGGCGGACCACTGGGACCAGCCGCCGACATAGTGGCGCAGGCCGGTGAAGCCGGCGTCTCCCATGGCGGCGAGGGCGAGGGCGGAGTGGTTGCCGGAACCGGAGTAGATGATGGCGCCTTGGACGTTGTCGGGGGTGAGGCCGGCGTCGAAAAGCACTTCGCGGATTTCGCCCGCAGACTTCCAGGTGCGCAGGCCATCGTTGTGGAACAGGCGCTCCGGCACATTGACGGCGCCAGGGATGTGGCCGGCCTTGAGGTCGAGGTTCTCGCGGCGGCCGGCGAAGCGGTTGCGGGTGCGGGTATCGATGAGCAGGCCATCGTGATTGCGCACGTCATCGATGGTGGCCACGGGCATCTGGCCGGGGTTGACCTCGGCGGTGGCACCGACGGCGAAGTTGCCGGGGCCGGTCAGCGTGGTATAGCCCAGGTGGCGCCAATTGGCCAAGCCGCCGTCGAGGATGCGGACGTTGTCCAGGCCGGCCCAGCGCAAGGTCCACCAGGCGCGGCCGGCGAAAAGGCCACGGCCTTCGTCATAGACCACGACGGGACGGTCCTCGCGGATTCCCCACTGGCGGAAGTGTTCCTGCAGCTTATCCGGATCCGGCAGCGGGTTGCGGCCTACCTGGGAGCCGGGCAGGCCGGCGAAGGAGTTGGCGGTATCGCTAAACAGCGCCGTCGGGATGTGCAGGGAGGTAAATTCGTTGTAGCTCTGGCGCAGCTGGGGCTGCCAGTGGGTGGCCAGGAGGGTGAAACGCTCGCCGTGATAAATGGATTCGCGGAGTTCTTGCGGGGAGACCAAAATGCTCATGCCCCCGAGTCTAGGGGCATGAGCAGGATTTGGCGCGGCGGGCGCTGCGCGGCCGACTAGCGGGCGGCGATGTCTAGTTCGGCGCCGCCATCGGCGACGTCCACGTGGACGGTGTCGCCATCGACAATATCGCCGGCCAGTAGCTTCTTGGCGAGCTTGTCACCAATGGCCTGCTGGATGGTGCGGCGCAACGGGCGGGCACCATAGGCCGGGTCGTAGCCGCGCTCGGCCAGCCAGGACTTGGCGGAATCCGAGACCTGCAGGGTCAGGCGGCGGGCGTCGAGGCGCTCGGACAGGCCGCGCAGTTGGATGTCGACGATTCCGCGCAGGAGATCCTCCGACAGGGGCTCGAACATAACCACATCATCGAGGCGGTTGATGAATTCGGGCTTGAAGGCCTTCTTCACCGCGTCCATGGTCTCCTCGCGGGTGCCGCCGGCGCCCAGGTTGGAGGTCAGGATGATGACGGTATTGCGGAAGTCGACGGTGCGTCCTTGGCCGTCGGTAAGCCGGCCTTCATCCAGGACCTGCAGGAGGACGTCGAAGACGTCGGGGTGAGCCTTTTCCACCTCGTCGAAAAGCACGAGCGTGTAGGGGCGGCGGCGCACAGCCTCGGTGAGCTGGCCGCCGGCCTCGTGGCCGACGTATCCCGGAGGGGCACCGACGAGGCGGGAGACGGAGTGCTTCTCGCCGTACTCGGACATATCGATGCGCACCATGGCGGATTCATCGTCGAAGAGGAAGTCCGCCAAGGCCTTCGCGAGCTCGGTCTTGCCCACACCGGTGGGGCCGAGGAAGAGGAAGGAACCGGTCGGGCGGTTGGGGTCGGCCACGCCCGCACGGGAGCGGCGAACGGCGTCCGAAACCGCGGTGACAGCTTCCTTCTGGCCGACCACGCGGTTGCCCAGCACGGATTCCATGTTGAGCAGCTTCTCGGTCTCGCCCTGCAACATCTTGCCGGCCGGGATGCCGGTCCAGGCGGAAACGACCTCCGCGATGGTGTCTGGGCTTACCTCCTCATCGAGCATCGTATTGCGCTGCTCGGCGGCCTTGACCTCCGCGGCCGCGAGATCCTTTTCCAGCGGTGGAATCTTGCCGTAGTTGATCTCAGAGGCCAGTGCGAGGTCGCCGTCACGCTCGGCAATTTCGGCTTGGCGGCGCAGGTCATCGAGTTCTTCCTTGATGTTTTGGACATCATCGATGGCCTTCTTTTCGTTGGCCCAGCGGGCCTTGAGCTCGCCGAGCTTCTCGCGCTGGTCCGCGAGCTCACCCTGCAGGGTAGCCAGGCGATCCTGGGAGGCGGCGTCAGATTCCTTCTTCAACGCCAGCTCTTCGATCTCCATGCGGCGAACGATGCGCTCGAGCTCGTCGATTTCCTGCGGGGAGGAATCGATCTCCATGCGCAGGCGGGAGCCTGCTTCATCAACGAGGTCGATGGCCTTATCCGGCAGGAAACGGTTGGTGATGTAGCGGTTGGATAGCTCGGCGGCCGACACCAGCGCGGAGTCCATGATGCGCACGCCGTGGTGCACCTCGTAGCGCTCCTTCAGACCACGCAGGATGCCGATGGTGTCTTCCACGGAAGGCTCGGCGGCGTAGACCTGCTGGAAGCGGCGCTCGAGGGCGGCGTCCTTTTCGATGTACTTGCGGTACTCGTCCAGGGTGGTGGCGCCCACCAAGCGCAGCTCGCCGCGGGCCAGCATGGGCTTAATCATGTTGCCGGCGTCCATGGAGCCGTCGCCAGTAGCGCCGGCGCCAACGATGGTGTGCAGCTCGTCGATGAAGGTGATGATCTCGCCCTCGGAGGATTTAATCTCATCGAGCACGGCCTTGAGGCGCTCCTCGAATTCGCCGCGGTACTTCGCGCCGGCGACCATGGAGCCCAAATCCAGGCTGATGAGGGTCTTGCCCTTGAGGGACTCGGGGACGTCGCCAGCCACGATGCGGCGGGCCAGGCCCTCCACGATGGCGGTCTTGCCCACGCCGGGCTCGCCAATGAGCACTGGGTTATTCTTCGTGCGGCGGCTAAGCACCTGGACCACGCGGCGGATTTCCTGATCACGGCCGATAACCGGGTCGATCTTTCCCTCGCGGGCGCGCGCGGTGAGGTCCGTGGCGTACTTTTCTAGGGCCTGGAACTGGTCCTCTGGGTTCTCGGAGGTTACCTTGGCAGCGCCGCGCACGGAGGGGAAGGCACCCTTGATGGCGTCATAAGTAGCACCACGGCCGGTAAGTAGCTCGGCGGCGTCGGTCTTTGAGCCGGCAATGGCGGCGAGGAGGACCTCGGTGGAGACGAATTCATCCCCCAGCTCTCCGGCCAGCTCCTGCGACTTGGTCAGGACGTTAAGGCCATCGCGGTTAAATTGCGGGTTGGCCATATTGGCACCCTCGGCCTTGGGATAGGAATCAACGAGCTCGCGGGCTTCCTTGAGCACGGTATCCGGGTCTACGCCGGTGGCCTTAAGAACTGGGGCGGCAATGCCACCTTCTTGGCTCAAGATAGCGGCCAGCAGATGGGCCGGGCGGATATCCGGGTTGCCATTAGAGGAGGCGGTTTGCAGGGCGTCTTGCAAAGCCTCTTGTGTTTTAGTGGTGGGGTTAAATGAGTTCATGTGTGCGTTGCTCCTTCTAAGTTTTATTCACCCACTGTAGGGCTTCACTTAGCACAACGCACCCAGAGTTGAGCCTATTCCACTCAACCTAAATATTTTTGAGCGTAGTCCGCTCAACTTTGCGCAGGGGTCTTAAACCTGCTTGAACTCCTCATCTTCGTGACCCAGAATCTGCAGACTATGGGCGATGGCGAAGAAGGATACGGTCACTACCTGGACAAAAAGCGCCCACTTGAGATCTTCATTGAAGCTCTTGAAATCGCCAATGCTGCACAGGTGTGCAATGCCGTTAGCGCCGGCCCACACGGCCAGCGTGCTGATATAGACCAGCTGGTCGGTAGGGGTAATACCCATCTCGATGACAAACTTGCGCAACAGGTCCATCATGATGGCGAAGTTCTTGGTCATGCCCTCGTGCGAGCTGCCATCACCATTGTGCGGAACGATGGAACCGCTGGCCAGCGCGATAATGGAGCTGAAACGCTCTGGGTACATCATCGCGTAATTAAAATAGGCAGCCGCAACAATCTGCAGTTGGTCTACAGTGGGGGTGTCCTCCGGAAGCGCGGCGAGACAATCCTCGAAGACCTGAGCCATCTCCATGGTCGTAAGGGTTTCGGCCGCCTCGCGCAACGCGAAGTCATTGTCCACGATGGTGGCCAGGAAATCCTTGGAAGTTCCGAGCCTGTCGGCCACGTGATCAAAGAAGCGGCGGTCAACACCGCGGCGGCCGGCGACGCGCAAGGAAGCCTCGATGACGACCCGCTTGGCCTCCTCCGGATCCATCTGCTCGAGGTTTTCCGGAGCTACGAAAGGCTTTTCGCGCTCGCTGCCCATGACCCCTTCTACGATGGCACGGGCATCGTTCATGATGGGGCGACGCTGTGGGATCTGCTTATTCTTAAACCAATATTGCAGGGCATCGACTACGAGCCGATCGACCTGCTTGAGGTTGGCCGCGCGAATAACGGCATGTTGCAGGCGCAGGATACCTACCACGCTCAAGTGGCCCATGCCATGGATGACCGACCAACACGCCAAGGTAATGCGGCCGATTTGCAGGGGAGAGATGTCTCCGTCGTGGGCCACGACGGCACCTTGCTCTTCGGCAAAGCGCTTGACGACGTCCAGCGCCATGTCCGCACCCGGAGTCCCCGACTTTTCCCCCTTGGCGAATTGGCAAACGTGCTCCTCATCGAGGGCATCGTATTGCTCAAAAAGATAGTGATAGATGGCGGGCTCGTCTTGTGCGTAGGCAAAATAGGCCTCTGCCAGCTGCATGAGAACATCGCCGCCGGAATTATCCTCCGGCAGGTGGCGCGCCGCTTCCACCATGTATTCAGACATGCGACGATCCAAGAAGGCGGGGATTTCCGCGAGCATGTCGGCACCGGTGGCGAATTCCTCAGCCACCGCCTGTGGCGAGAGACCAGCCTGGTCCGCCACAGATTCCACGGCAACGGCCCGCTCGCCTTCGCAGGCCGCTACATAAACAGCGGCTTCCAGGATGATCACCCGCCTGGAAGCCCCATCCAACTGGTACATTTAGTTCCTCATCAAGACAGAGATTGATACCCGCTGATTCTAACAAAATTTAAGGTACAGGGATAGTCCCAATCGAATGCTCTTTTCGAGAAAGCCATTTCTCATCGATATTAACGGTGGTAGTGCGACCGATAGGCCAAGGTCACGGCCGCGAGTATTCTCATCACGCCCCACCGGCGAATTATTTTCTTAACTTTAGTGCGGCCAATCTCATAGTTTTTTAAGTTTGACCGAGGGGGCGTCGGCAAGCGCGGCTATGCCTGCTTCTGTCCTACATGGCCGATGCCCTCTTGGAAGATAGTGCCGCGCGGTGGCATAAGGCGCATGGACTTGAAGGCAATGTAGACGCCGATGGAAATCGCCAAGGAAATGGCGCCGAAGGCGCCGGTAAATCCGTACATGACGGCCATGGGCGCGATGATGGTCCACGAGATTTCGAACGGGCCGAAACCGATATAGGCCATGCCGTATTCGGACAGCGTGCCGGACTTGAGCTTGGGATCCACAATCTTGAGGATGGCGATGCCGGTCGCCACGGTGGCGGTGGCCCAGCCCCAGCCAAAGATGCCGCGCTCAATCCAGCGCTCACCAAAGAACTCGGCCGGGAACCACAGCAAGAAGAATACGCAGAAGATGGTGCCCAGGACGAAGAGCAGGAGGAGTGCCTGCCAGTAGGAGGCAATGGCGGCCGGGACGATGGCGGCCACACCGAAGGCAATGAGGTAGTCCGTGGCCGCGCCGGAGATGGAGGAAATGGAGTCCTTATCCAGGTAGTCCTCAGCGCCGACGAAGTTCATAAGTGCGCGGAAGATTAGGCCCACCACCATGGACATGGCAAAAAGCGGCACGGAGACATTCTCCCAGATGCTGCTCAAACCCTGGTTGATGCCGTAGGCGGTCATCACGGTCAGGATGATGAAGCCGAAGTGCAACGCGAGCGGCTCAATGGAGGAGGGGTTGGTGGTAGCGCGGCCGAGCGACGGGCGCTCATCGATGTTTTTGATGTAGCCGCGGCGCAGCTCTTCTGGTAGTTCCTTGGGCACGTGGGAGACCTTGCCCTTGCGGATGCCCCAGTTGCCGGCGATCACGCCGCCGATGATTGCGGCCAGCGTGCCGACGGTCGCGGAGGTAAAGCCCAGCGAGGAGGCGGCATCGGCGCCCACGCCCTCGAGCGCACCACCCACGGCCGCGGCGGTACCGAAGCCGCCGGTGAAGCCGACGGGCAGCATCATGCCGAACCAATTCGGGGTATCGAAAAGCGGCGCAAAGAGGAAGAGGCCCAACACGATGAACAGGCCCCACTGGCCGGTAAACATCATGGTGGAATAGCCCCACATATTGCGCGCGCCCTTGCCCATGTTGCCGCCCACTTCCATGGAGTAGGCCATAGACGCAAAGACCACCGCGATGAGGATGGAGGTGTAGTCACCCAAATTATCGGAGAAGTTGATCCAGCCCAGCACGTTTGGGCCTACCAGCAGGCCGATGAGGCCGGCGGTAATCGGGGCAGGCAGCAGCAGGTCCTGGAAGATAAACTTCACCTGGTGACGCAGGACATTGCCGATGACCATGAGCAAAGAAATCCAGCCCACATCCAGCATGAGCGTATAAGCGGAAAAATCTTCCATGGGGACCCTTTCTAGCTGTGCAATTATGGCGGCTTGCCCCCGTTAGAGGGCAGACGGATAGAAAATACAATACCTGCCACCAAGTGAGCCACAACATAGGATCCCATTTTCACCCCCGCTACAGCTTTCAGTAGGTAGCTCGACCCCCGGTTGGGCGCTGACTATTAGGATGGTCAAACATGTGGGAATTGGGCGAGCATTTTCGAAATTACGCAGACGAGTACCGCGATGCGGTGCACGAGCATTTCTTTAACGCGGTACCTGAATCCCGGCAGATTTTTGCGCTGTCCATGCGCGATACCCATACTTCGATGGTGCCTGCGCTGGCATGGGTGATTGAGCATACGGAGCCTGGGGAGCCCCTGCTTGCCGACGTCTCCGCAAAGCTCACCCAGCTCGCCCGCGATCACCGTCGGCATGGGTTTCCGGCCGAAATCTATTCCCGCTTCGATGATGCCCTCGTAGCAGGCCTGCGGGTTTTGGCGCTGACGCAGTATCAATACAACTTTGCCTGTGACGTCATCCACCAGGTATGTACCACGATGGCCGGCGCCGCACGGGAGTCCGACGCCGCCGGCGAGGCACCGGCGCACTCGGCGCAAGTGGTGGCGGTGGATCACCCCACTCGCGAGACGTCCATCATCCGCGTGGAGGCTGGCTTGGCTGTGCCCTATCAACCGGGGCAGCACTTTCCGGTGACCACGCAGTACTTGCCGGGACAATGGCGGATGCTCACCCCTGCGCAGCCGAGCGACGGAACCGGCCAGGTGGTCTTTCACATCACCACCGCGGGCGAGGCGTCCCGGTCCCTCGCGCACGCGCAGCCCGGAGACTGGTGGACCTTGGGCCAGCCCGCCGGCGGCATTAGCCTCCAAAACGCGGACGCGGGTGAACTCGTGATCATTGCCTACGGCACCGGCTGGGCCACGGCCCGCTGCGCGGCGCTCGCCGCACTGGGCGATAAAGACCGCAGCCGAGTACCGCGCCTCTTTGCCGTGGCGGGCAGCCCCGGCGCCAACTATGACACCTACTTCCAGCAGAACCTGGCAGCCCTCGGCGTCCCAGTGCGCCGCATCGTGCGGGAAGAACAAGACCCGTGGTTGCTCAATGCCCGCGAATTGGCGCCCGGCGCCGACTATGTAGTCTCCGGGGAACCGACCGATGTAGTAGTCAACGAAGTGGAGTTATCCACAGGCACTCCCCCGCGCTTCCTACTCGTCGGACCGGCCGACGAGGTTGTGGAAGGTGCGGAAAGGTTGGTTCAAAGGGGCGTCGGCAAGCAGCAGATCGACGTCCTTAGCTGGGGCCGCGACGGGCGCTGGCAGCCGGAAGACTACGCGGCGCTGGCCTAGTCCGCAGTGGGCACAACCGGCAGGGCGCGGCGGGTTTTCGCTACCTCATTCGGATCGATGTCGGCATAGAGGATGTCATCCTCATAGCCGGCCTCGGCGATGCGCACGCCATTCGGATCGACGATGGTGGAATGGCCAATGCCCGTTGGTCCGGAAGGATTGCCCGCCTCAGCGTCACCGCCTGGGCGCGATTGGCCGGCTGCGAGGATATAGCTGGTGGAGTCCAAGGCACGCGCGGCCGTGAGCAGGCGCCACTGCTCCAGCTTTCCGGGGCCGTCCGCCCAGCTCGTGGGCACAACAATGAGCTGCGCGCCCTGGCTGGCCAGCTCCTTAAACTGCTCCGGGAAACGGATGTCATAGCAGGTGGCTACGCCCACAATAAGGTCATCCACATCGAAGGCTACGAGCGATTCGCCGGCCAAGACCGTATCCGATTCGCGGTAGTCAAAGGCATCATAGGTATGGGTCTTGTCGTAGCCGCCCAGCACACCAGGACCTGCTATGAGCGCCGTATTGGTCACGCGATTAATGGTCTTGCCCTCGCGCTCCACGGTATCGGCCGGGCAGAACATGCCGGCGACGACGGTAACCTCGAGCTCCTCTGCGAGCGCTTGGATCGCCGTGGCGAACGGGCCTTCGAGCGTCTGCGCCTGCTCATCAAGGCGCCCGGAGCGGAAATTCTGCGCCGTGGCCTCCGGCAGCACGATTAGCCGCGCTCCGTTTCCGGCCGCCTCACGGATCTTGGCAAGGGCCAGTTCCTGGTTTTCGGTGATATTACCGGTGGACGTTAACTGCACTGCTGCTACCTTCATGCCTCCCAAAATAATGAAGCAGGGCGGAGTTATCCACAGGCTGCGCCTTTACCCCTAGCGCGGCGTTGTGTAGTCCTTCAGGCTTAGGGGCATGAGTTATGTAGAAATTCCCACGCACCTGCCCGATTTCGTCCGCTCCCTCATGTCGCGTCCTCCGCTGCCACCGCCGACGGCCACGCTCGATACCGCCTGCCGCACCGCGGCCGCACTAGAGCGAGCCCGTGCCACCTGGTCCAGCGCCGTGGCCGCAACGGAGGACGCCACGGCCGAGCAATTGCGCTCCATTGAGGCCTTCCTCAACACTGCCGCCGGGGTGGATTCCCACCTGGGCCAGGCATTGGGAGATGCGCGATGACCCTATCCGTGGCTTTAAGACATGGCGCCAGTATCTTGCATAGCGAACACGCTGAACTGCGCTTTCGGCTTATAGATGCGCACCAGGATTGGCGCGACCTATCACTGGGTGGACCCGCCGGCGAGGCCGCGCGCGCCAGTTTGGCAAGCTACACCGACTGGCTCGCACAACCGCTGCACCAGATGGAGGAGGTTGCCACCACCCTTGAACTCCACGCCAGCCTGCAGGCCCGCCGCGAGGAACTTGAGGACCGCATCATTGCATTTCTGGGACAAGTAGATGAGCGCAGCGGGGTAGCTGCCAGCACGGCTGGGCTGTTGTTGAATCAGGTGCGGGCGCTGGGCGATTCCCTCGACTGGCTCTGCTCCCAAGAAATCGATGCCCTATGTACGCCTGCCGGGGTGGCTCCACCCGTTCGCTTGGAAGACTTCTCCGATCTTCCAGTAGATACCGTCCACGAGATAAATCTTGCCCACGCCAGCGAGCACGTATCTCAGCTAGCCGCGCAGAACCCAGATATGCGAGTCCTAGAAACTAGCGACGGACGGCTCGTAGCCATGGTGGACCCCGGCGGCTTCCGGACTACGCCGGCATCGCTTACCACCTTTGTGGAAGGTGTTCACTCTTCCGATCCAGAAACCTGGCAGCGCGCGGTGGACCGCGGCCGCAATCTAGCCAAGGCCAGCGGCGGGCCGGCGGTGGTGTGGTTAGGCTACCAGGCGCCATCCTCCCTGCCCCGTGCGGTTCACGCCACTCCCGCGCGCACTGCCAGTCAAGAACTCGCCCGGTTTCAGCGTTCGCTCGGTACACGTTATCCGCAGGCCAAGCGCACCGTTGTGGGATACTCCTATGGTTCTGTTGTCACTGGGCATGCCGCACAGCAGGAAAGAATTGCTGAGGACGTAGTGCTCGTCGGCAGCCCTGGCACCGGCGCCGGTCACGCCTCAGAACTGCATGGCCGCATCTGGGCGGCCACAAACGCCAACGACCCCATCGCTATTGCGACGGGGCCTAACGGCGGCATCCATGGCCCCGATCCCACCATTGATGCCTTTGGCGCCACTCCCCTTCCCGGTGCGGATGGCCTCCCTGGCGATCATGGCTCCTATTGGGAGGACCCACGGTTCTTGCGTGGCCTAGGCCACGTGGCACGCGCGAACTAGTCCGAGGGGTAAGGCCTTAGAACAGACCAGCCGGCTGGTCCGAGTAGGAGACCAACATATTCTTAGTCTCCTGATAATGGCCCAGCATCATCAAGTGGTTCTCACGGCCAAGGCCAGACTCCTTGTAGCCGCCAAAGGCGCTGTGCGCTGGGTAGTCATGGTAGTGATTGACCCACACGCGGCCAGCCTGGATATCGCGGCCTGCACGGTAGCAGATGTTTTGGCTACGCGACCACACGCCGGCACCAAGGCCGAAGTTGGTGGCGTTAGCGATTTCGATCGCCTCGTCATAGTCCTTGAACGTAGCTACGGAGAGCACCGGGCCAAAGATCTCTTCTTGGAAGATGCGCATGTCGTTATTTCCCCTAAACACGGTGGGCTCAATGTAGTAGCCCTTTTCTAGACCTTCCACCTTGTTCACGTGGCCGCCAACAAGAGTCTCCGCACCTTCTTGCGGACCAATCTCCAGGTACTGCTTGATCTTGTCCATCTGCTCCTGGGAGGCCTGCGCGCCCATCATGGTTTCCGTATCAAGCGGGTGTCCAATCTTAATCTTCTTGACGCGCTCAACGGCCAGTTCCAAGAACTTATCCGCAATGTCTTCATGCACCAGCGCGCGCGATGGGCACGTGCAGACCTCGCCTTGGTTAAGGGCAAACATGACAAAGCCCTCTACGCACTTTTCCAGGTAGGAATCGTCTTCATCCATGATGTCTTTGAAGAAGAGGGACGGGGATTTACCACCCAGCTCCAAGGTAACGGGGATTACCTTGTCAGCGGCAGCCTTGTTGATGATCTTGCCCACAGGGGTAGATCCGGTGAAGGCGATTTTGGCAATGCGGTCCGAACCGGATAGTGCCGCACCGGCTTCATCTCCCAGGCCATTGACGATATTAAGCACGCCGTCAGGAAGAAGATCACCGATGATATCGATGAGCAGCAGGATGGATGCTGGGGTTTGCTCAGCCGGCTTCATAACAATGCAGTTACCTGCAGCCAGTGCGGGCGCGATCTTCCAAGCGGCCATGAGCAACGGGAAATTCCACGGGATAATCTGGCCTACGACGCCGAGCGGCTCATGGTAGTGATAGGCCACGGTATCCTGGTTGAGCTGGGACAGGCGGCCCTCCTGGGCGCGGATGGCGCCAGCGAAGTAGCGGAAGTGATCCACGGCCAGCGGAATATCAGCGGCCAGCGTTTCGCGTACGGCCTTGCCATTCTCCCAAGTTTCCGCGACCGCAATCTTTTCCAGATTTTCCTCGATGCGGTCCGCAATGCGATGCAGGAGCAACGCACGCTCGGCCGGGGTGGTTTTACCGAAGGTTTCGAAGGCCTTTTCCGCGGCATCGATAGCCAAGTTGATATCGGCTTCTTTGCCGCGAGCTACCTGGCAAAATACCTCGCCGTTTACCGGACTGATGTTGTCCATGTATTCACCATCGACGGGCGCCACCCATTGGCCGCCGATGTAGTTGTCATAGCGTTCGCGGTAGTCAACGATGGAGCCTTCGGTTCCGGGGGCTGCATACAGGGTCATGGTACATGTCCTTTCCTGGAGAAATTTACAGGCGGTGGTGTTGTACAGCACTATTTATTACTGATGTGTTGCACATCACCCGTTCGCTAGTCATCCTAACCCGAAACTTTGCAATGCGCACTGATTACGGTTGCCCACTTTGCAAATATTCACATTCCGCCGCGAGTACGCGAGTAGAAGAAAACCCCGCACCCAGCGGGAAAGCTGGTTGCGGGGTTGGGTGTACTCGTCTGCAGAGCGAGAGTTAGTCTTGGCCGTATCCACGGCCGCGGGAACGCTTGCGCTCACGCGCGGTGCGCGGGCTCCACATCACCACGGAAGTGGACCGTGGTACATGGACAAGCTCACCACTGCGCTGCGAGCGACGTCCAGCGGCCTGCTCACGCAGGGCCCGGACCTCTTCAGCTAAAGCGTCGCGCTCCGCCTCGAGTTGATCGCGTTCCTCGGTCAACTCAATGATGGACTTGATGCCGGCAAGGTTGACGCCATCGTCTTGGGACAGCGCCTGAATCTTGCGCAGCAGCTCGATGTCCCGGTCGGAGTAGCGGCGGCCACCGCCACGAGTGCGGGCCGGGGAGACCAAGCCCATGCGGTCATAGGTGCGCAGGGTTTGGGCGTGCATTCCGGAGAGTTCCGCAGCTACGGAGATGACGTAGACCGCGGTACCGGAATCTTCTGCCTTTCCAGTGCTCATTTCTTAACACACCTCCTGCCTTAAGCATTCTCGGCGCCGGCCCAACCCGCACGCGGGTTGAAACCGGAGTCCTTTTCCGCTTGAGCATAGGTGCGCAGGGCGCTGGAGGCAGCGGCATCGAGCTTGGTGGGCACGGTGACCTGCACGGTAACCAGCAGATCGCCGGAGTTGCCACCGCGCTTGACGATGCCCCTTCCGCGCACCCTCAACGTTCGTCCATCCGGCGTACCAGCGGGGATCTTCACGCGCACCGGGTTATCCAAAGTTGGAACCGCGATGGTATCGCCCAAGGCCAGCTCCGTGAAGGACACCGGAACGGTGACATGGAGGTCATCGCCCTCGCGAGTAAAGACCTTGTCCGGCTTTACAGTCACCGCTACGAAGAGGTCACCGGCCGGGGTGCCGTTGGGACCTGCTTCGCCCTGACCGGCGAGGCGGACCTTTTGCCCATCGATGACGCCGGCGGGGATGCGCACGGTGATATTGCGGGTGCGGTGAACCGTGCCGGTGCCGTGGCAATCCTTGCACGGATCCGTGATGCGCCGGCCGGTACCATCGCAGTCCTGACACGGGGCAGAGAAACCGAAAGCGCCGCGGTTCTCCGAGGTAAAACCGGTACCACTGCAGGTGCCACAGGTAGAGGTCTTGCCGGAAGCGGAACCCGAGCCGTGGCACGTGGTGCACGGCGCATTGCCGCTGAGTGCCAGGGGAATGGTGGTTCCCTTAGCGGCCTCGCGGAAGTCGAGGGTTATTTCCGTTTCGACGTCGGCCCCCCGCGACGGTTTAGCTGAGTGGCCAGCACTACCGCCGCGGTTGAAAACGCTACCGAAGATATCCCCAACACCGCCGCCTTGAGCCGATCCTCCAGCGGATCCTCCGAAGAGGTCCGAGAGGTCGAATTCTTGCGCACCTTGTCCACCCATGCGCGTGGATCGAAACCCGCCGGGAAATCCGGCGCCTCCCATCCGTCCAAAGCCGCCTCCATTGCGGAGCATGGCCTTGAACTGGTCGTATTCCTTGCGCTCGGCGGCGTCGGAAAGCACGTCGTAGGCTTCCGCAACCTTCTTGAACCTTTCCGCTGCCGCGGGGTCGTCCGGGTGGGTATCGGGGTGATTTTCGCGCGCTAGCTTGCGGTAAGCACGCTTAATCTCGTTCTGGTCTGCGGACGAGGAGACCCCCAGATCCGCATAGTAATCTTTGTCTGCCCATTCGGGTTTAGCGCTCACTGGGCATCTCCTCCTTTCAAAGAGAATCGATACAAGTTAAGTAAAAGGGCGCCGCGGGAAGGTCACTTATCAATTCCCAGGGCGCCCTTTATGTTATTTACTCGGAATCTTCCGAGCTGCCGGACTCATCGCTGGGGTCCGCGATGATGACCATGGCATTGCGCACGAGCCTGTCGCCTACGCGGTAGCCCTTCCGCAGCACGGTACCAAGCACCTGCTCATCGCCGGAGGACAAGTCCTGCACGGCTTCGTGGACCTCAGGGTCGAAGGCATCGCCTTCCTCACCAAAGGCAGCGAGGTCGTGCTTTTCCAGCGTGCTGTAGAACTTATCCGCAAACGCCTTGAGCGGGCCTTCCAAGTCGCCGTGTTCACGAGCCAGTTCCAGGTCATCAAGGACAGGCAGCATATCTGCGATGACCTTGGCCTTGGCGGTCTCGATTACGGCCTGGCGGTCGCGCTCGGTGCGGCGGCGGTAGTTGGTGTATTCCGCATTCAGACGCTGCAGGTCTTCCGTGCGTTCTGCCAACTGTGCTTCCACATCGCTGGCGCCGGTGCCTGCGGGCTCCTCACCCGCTGCTTCGGCTTCTACCTCATCAGCGTTGACATCTGCCAGCGCTTCTTCGAGGTCAGCATCGAGGGTGGGATCCAGCTCGGCTTCTTCGGTGGCGTCAGCCTGCGCTTCCTGCGCAGCCTGGGCCTCCTCGGCCTGCTCGGCAGCAGCCTCAGCGCGGTCAGCCGAGGTAGCCTCCGGATCCGTGTTTTCCGGGTCGCCTGGGTTGTGCGGCATTCCGCTGTCCTGAGTCATTACTTGTTGCCATCCTTGTTCTCGTCCTCGTCAACGACCTCAGCGTCGACGACGTTCGGGTCACCCTGCGCAGCGCCTGCATCGGCAGCGCCCTCAGCGCCTGCCTCAGCAGCCTGTGCCTCGTAGATCTGCTTGCCCATCTCCTGGGATTCGGTGGACAGCTTCTCCACTGCGGACTTGATGGCCTCGAGGTCATCGCCCTTTAGAGCCTCATCAACGGCGTCAGCAGCCTCGGTGACCTTGGTCTTAACATCCTCGGATACCTTGTCAGCGTTGTCATCCAAGAACTTGCGGGTCTGGTAGGAGGTGGACTCTGCGTTATTGCGCAGCTCCTGCTCCTCGCGGCGCTTCTTGTCCTCTTCAGCGTGCTGCTCAGCATCCTTGACCATGCGGTCGATCTCTTCCTGGGACAGGCCGGAACCATCCTGAATCTTGATGGTGTTCTCCTTGCCGGTGCCCTTGTCCTTTGCGGTCACGTGGACGATGCCGTTGGCATCGATATCGAAGGTGACCTCAATCTGCGGAACACCGCGCGGTGCCGGAGCAATACCACCGAGCTCGAAGGAGCCGAGCAGCTTGTTGGCGGTAGCCATCTCGCGCTCGCCCTGGAAGACCTGAATCTGTACGGAAGGCTGGTTGTCTTCCGCGGTGGTGAAGGTCTCGGACTTCTTGGTCGGGATGGTGGTGTTGCGCTCGATGAGCTTAGTCATCACGCCACCCTTGGTCTCAATGCCGAGGGACAGCGGGGTGACGTCGAGAAGCAGCACGTCCTTAACCTCGCCGCGCAGCACGCCTGCCTGCAGGGCAGCGCCGACTGCAACAACCTCGTCCGGGTTAACGCCCTTGTTGGCATCCTTGCCGGTCAGTTCCTTAACCAGGTCGGATACGGCTGGCATACGGGTGGAACCGCCAACGAGAACAACGTGGTCGATATCGCCGACGGAAAGATCAGCGTCCTTGATGACCTGGTTGAACGGAGCCTTGGTGCGGTCCAGCAGATCCTGGGTGATCTTCTGGAACTCAGTGCGGGTCAGGGTCTCATCCAAGAACAGCGGGTTCTTGTCGGAGTCAACGGTGATGTACGGCAGGTTAATGTTGGCCTGCTGGGAGGAGGACAGCTCAATCTTGGCCTTCTCTGCAGCCTCGCGCAGACGCTGCACGGCGCGCTTATCCTTGGTCAGGTCAACGCCCTGGGAGGTCTTAAAGCGGTCTACCAGCCAGTCGACGATGCGCTGATCCCAGTCATCGCCACCCAGCTCGTTATCGCCGGCGGTGGCCATAACCTCAACGACGCCATCGCCGATTTCCAGCAAGGAGACGTCGAAGGTGCCGCCACCCAGGTCGAATACCAGGATGGTCTGCTCCTGCTCGCCCTTTTCCAGGCCATAAGCCAAAGCAGCTGCGGTTGGCTCGTTAACGATACGCAGCACGTTCAGGCCTGCAATCTGGCCAGCTTCCTTGGTGGCCTGGCGCTGTGCGTCCTCGAAGTACGCAGGAACGGTAATAACGGCGTCAGTAACATCCTCACCGAGGTAAGCCTCTGCGTCGCGCTTCAGCTTCATCAGAGTGCGAGCGGAAATCTCCTGGGAGGTGTAATCCTTATCATCAATGTTGATCTTCCAGTCGGTACCGATGTGGCGCTTGACGGAGCGAATGGTGCGGTCAACATTGGTTACCGCCTGGTTCTTAGCGGACTGGCCGACCAGGATTTCGCCGTTCTTTGCAAAAGCAACGACGGAAGGCGTGGTGCGGGAGCCCTCAGAGTTAGCGATAACGGTGGACTCGCCACCCTCCAGTACGGAAACGACGGAGTTCGTCGTACCAAGGTCAATACCTACTGCGCGTCCCATGATTTCTTCTCCTTTTATCTTGAGGTAATTAATAAAGTTGACTGTCAGTGACTCAACTTCTCGTTGCGTCCGAGCGCTACTGTAACAGAACTTCTACGTCCGGTCACACAACCTTGAGTCCGTGTCACTCAATCTCTACAACAGGTAGCCTACAAAAGTTATTCCCCGCGACTCAATTTTTCTTCTAAACTTTCCTTTTGTGCAGCTCAGCGGCGCTCTTGTCGACGCCCACCCCCTACCCTCCACACGATCACCCCCTTCACCCAACACTGCCCCATACCCAAACGGAGCTCCTTACATAACCTTAAGAGGATCCAAAAGTCACCTCAGAAAGGATCCAAAAGAGGATTGGCAGCCCGCCCCTGCTACCGCATACTAGGAATCACAGCAGTTAAGAGCTGCTACCCCCAGAGAGAGATTGTAGTTTTACTCCGCCGATCCGAAAGGAATGTGTATGTTCGATACCCTCGCAGACCTCAGCTCCGCCATCGACTTCGAGGCACTCATCAAGGGCATCAAGGGCCTCATCGAGGCTTCCTCCGAGTCCAACACCGACTCCGAGGGCCTGTCCTCCGTATTCGAGGGCCTGTCCTCCAAGGATGACGCAGAGGCTGCCGCAGAAGCTAAGTAATTAGCCTTCTGTACTCCTTCATGAAGACCAGCTAAACCCCCTCACCTTCTTCCTCCGCTCGGAACCCACCACAAGGAACCGCGCACGAAGGTGCGGGGGTTTCGCTGTTTTCAATCGCTGTTTCACGTTCGCTGTACCTACACTAGGGAGATAAAACCCATTGAGCCTTAGCATCCAGGAAGCGTGGACCGTACCGTGTCGAAACCTTCACAGCTGCCCCTTCACCAACGCATCCGCGCGGCCATGACCCTGCAGCGAACAGCAGCCATTACGGCCTTCTTTTGCGTTGTCCTTACCCTGCTAGGCGCATTCCTTACCCCCACAGAACACCAGTTATCGGCAGCCATTCTTGGATTAGTTCTCACAGTGATAACTACTTCAGGCTTTCGCTGGCCTTTGGGAATGGCCGGTACCTTTGTTGCCGTGTGGCTAATCGCTACATTTCTTACAAGAACCCCTTTTATCTGTTCGGTGTTCCTAGCTCCGATTTTCCTAGCGGTAGTTGCTTACCACGGCAAACATAGCCACACAATTGCTGTCGGCCTACTCCTATGGATTTGCGGGCTCATTGATCCCGAAACGCTTGAACTAAGTATCCACCCTGCCCCAGCTTTCACTTGGGGAATGCTAATTGGCGTCGGTGGCGTAATTGGAGCGACCTTCGCCCACTCTGCAAACCGATATAGATCTGCCATGGTGGAGTGGAACGATGACGTGAAGCGCCGACAAACCGACCTCGCCGAAACCTTGCACAACTCGGTTGTTTCTAACCTAACGGTAAACACCATGCAGCTAGAAGCCCTGAGCCTTGAATATTCCAAGCATCCAGAGCTAGCGAAGAGACTCGATGAGCTCAGCGATTCCATGCGCTCTTCCATGTCGGAAGTTCGGGCACTGACCAAGGTCCTGCGGAATAATATCGATGGGGTTAACGACGGCATGAGTTTTGGTTCAACCACGAAGCCAACAAGCTTTGCCCAGCTCATTTCAGAGGAAGAGGAACGCCTTTCCCGCCTCAATCGATCACCCGTTGTTGAGGTCAAGGGCGAAGAGTTTGCGCCAGAATTTCCCCAAGAAATTCTGGAACCCATCGCAGCCATCACCACAGAAGCCTGCCTAAACGCGGTGAAGTATTCTCCACCAGGGGCGGAGATTGTAATTTCCGTTCGACCGCATATGGGCTGGACGGTCATTACCATCACTAATCCCGTAGCTAAACCAACAAGCAAGAACACCGAAATGTCCTCCGGCATTGGTATGTCCTCTATGAACCGGATTGCAGCCACGATGGACGCGCGATTGGACACGGATTTGGAGTCTGGAAAATGGGAGTTGAATCTATTTCTGCCGCCCAGCGCCCATAAGCGGCGTTAGTTCCACCACGTTGTATAGCAAAGGCTTAATTCTTACACTAAGCTTTCGCTTGTTTCTGCCTATTCAATCTTTCACAAACAAAAAGGAGCGCCTTAATGCAGGCCGCACTCGCAAGTCTTCTCGCCCCACTCATGTTGTCTTCTTCCATCTTCGGCGCCGGCCTTACCCTTGGTGAGCTGCCAAAGACTACGGCATACGCATCTCCCGTCGATATTGCATTTGGTTGCCCGGCTCCATGGTGCGTGAAGTAAAAATATCCCTCTTGGTCGTCGATGACGACCCACTTGTCCTTGAAGCCTTAGGGCGCTACTTCGCCTCGGCTGAGGACATGGAGGTGCGCGCCACCGCAGAAAATGGCAAGGTCGCCCTCGAGCTTTTGCAAGAGCAGGACTTTGACGTCATTGTCGCGGACATCCATATGCCCGAGATGGATGGCACGACCCTCTTGCGTGAGGTTAACAAGCTGGAAGACCCACCGGTCTTTGTTGCGATGACCGCGATGGACAATGACGAGACCCTCAAAGAGGTCATGTCCAATAAGGCCGCGGCCTATATTCTGAAAAGCTCCAAACCGGTCTACATCTTGGATACCGTGCGTGAGGCTGTACGCGGCGGCACGGTTGTCACCCCGCAATCCCTTACCCGCCTTTTTGAGCAGCTTCCTGATTGGAGCACCACGGGCGCCGACGCTAATGCAGCAGCATCGACCGCGAAGTTTAAAGACAATCATCATATCTCGCCTGCTTTAGAGCAGGTTCTAGACCTAGTCTGCCAAGGCAAGTCCAATGAAGAAATTGCCAAGAGCACGCACTACGCACCGGGCACGGTGAAGAAATACGTATCTACCTTGCTCAGTGAATTCCATGCTAAATCCCGTCTTGAACTAGCGGTGAAAGCCCTAAAGGCTGGTTACGGTTCCTGACCTGACTACTTGGCGACAACGAAATCTTTTCCTTCAGAGAAGTGATTTTCCTGCACTGTCCGAGAGACTTGCGTTCTGGGACCACCTTTCAATGAAATAAACCGCGTCTCAAGCAACTCGTATTGAGCGGCTTAAGACGCGGTTTAGGCTACTAGGGAGCTATCCGCCGAGCTTCACTAGCTCTCAGTAGATTTACGATTCCTTCGAACTAGGAATAGACCAGCTGCAAGTGCAGCAAGGCCACAAAGGACCAGTCCGAGTACCGAGGCACCAGTATTGGCCAACCCAGTGAATCGTTCAGTGTGGGCGGTAGGAGTACCTTGGGTAGAGGTAGGCTTTGCCACTAGTGGCGCCTTTTCCGTCGGCCCGTGAGGATTAGTCTCGCCGTCTTGGTGAGTATCCTCAAGCACGTTATCAGCTTCCTTCTGGGGCTTTTCTTCCAAGCGCTTCTCATCCGTAGATGGAACCGAGCTATGCGGGACAGGCTTACCGGATGGCACCGCTGAGCTCTTACCGCTCGACAACAGCGGAATCAATGGAACCAGGAGCCAGCCCAAAGAGGACTTGGAAGATTTATCCGGATTGGTCGGAGTTGGGTCTGGGTCTTCGGAGGGCGCAGGGGTAGGCTCATCGCCTCCTCCAGACGGACAGTTTGGATCGTTAGGATCAACAACAGTCGTCGTCACCGTAACCACACCATCATCACCAGGAGTAGGCTCCACCGGCTCAGACGGCTGACCACCCTCAGACTCCGACGGCTTACACACCTTCTCCGTCTCCGTC
>NZ_JAKRDX010000026.1:0-24152 GCF_022347235.1 Corynebacterium tuberculostearicum | reverse complement strand
AGCGACTAGTTCCACTGCAACAAGGCAGAAGGAACGCAGATAAACATAGCCTGCCCCAGCATGGGGCTAGGAGTACGAATCCTGAGTTCCTTCAAGCGGAACTGCCAACAACGTAATGGGCTAGCGGCGCATGACCTTGGAAGAAAGCCAGTTGCCGAAGAACTGGGCGGCCTGCACCAGCACGATGATGATGAGCGTAGCCACGACGGTGACTTCCCACTCGAAGGCGCGGTAGCCGTAGACGATGGCAAAGTCGCCCAAGCCGCCGCCGCCGACGTAGCCGGCCATGGCGGACATATCCACGATGGCGATGAACAGGAAGGTGTAGCCCAGAATCAGCGGGCCGAGGGCCTCCGGAACGATGACGGAGGTGATGATCTTCCACGGCGAGGCGCCCATGGAGCGGGCGGCCTCGATAACGCCGGGGTCGATGGCCACGAGGTTTTGCTCCACCACGCGGGCCACGGAGAAGGTTGCGGCGATCACCATGACGAAGGTGGCCGGGCCGCGGCCGATGGAACCGCCCATTACAGCGACGGTCAACGGCTGGGCAAAGGCCAGCAAGATGATGAACGGGATGGGGCGGACGAAGTTCACCAGCAGGTTCACAATGACGTAGACAAACCTGTTTTGCAGGATGCCGCCCGTGCGGGTGGTGTAGAGCAGCATGCCCAGGCCAAGGCCGAGGATGCCGGAGACGATGAGGGTGGTCGAGACCATGATGAGGGTGTCGACGATGGCATCGATGAGCGAGGGGCCGAGGCGGTCCCAGTTGGCTTGGGCGAGGTTGGTGACGGTCATCGTGCAATCTCCTCAATCTGGGTGGTGGTAGAAAGCGTGCGGTAGAACTCTTCGATGGCGTTATTATCGCCGCTAAGCCGCACGGTCAGCTTGCCAAAGGAATGCTGCTGCAGCGTGGTGATACCGCCGTGGACGACGGCGATGGACACGCCGGCTTCCTTGAGCCGGGCGGCGGCGGTGAAGAAGCCAGATTCCTCGGTGAGGTTGATGGTAAACAGGCGGCCTTCGTGTGCAAGCAGGTCGTCGGTTTCGACGACGTCGGGTTCGTTGCGCAGCGAGGTGGCCACGAACTTGGCGGCCACGGAGGTCTGCGGGTTGGAGAAGACCTCGTAGACGCTGCCTTGTTCCACTACGCGGCCGTTTTCCATCACGGCGACCTTATCGGCGATGGAGCGTACAACTTCCATCTCGTGGGTAATGACCACGATGGTGATGCCGAATTCCTTGTTCACCCGCCGCAGTAGGTCGAGGACTTCCTGCGTGGTGGTGGGGTCGAGGGCGGAAGTGGCTTCGTCGGCAAGCAGCAGCGAAGGGTTGGTGGCCAGCGCACGGGCAATGCCGACGCGCTGCTTCTGGCCGCCGGAGAGCTGCTCCGGGTAGCTCTTGCCTTTGTCTCCCAGGCCGACGAAGTCCAGCAGCTCTTGCACGCGCTGGGCGCGCTCCTGCTTGCCGACGCCCTGCAGCTGCAGCGGGTATTCAATATTGCCGGCCGCGGTGCGCGAGTTCATCAGGTTGAACTGCTGGAAGATCATGCCGATATTGCGGCGAATGCCGCGCAGTTTCCTCTCGGACATGCCGACGATATTGGTCTCGTCGAGCAGAAGCTCGCCGGAGGACGGGGTGTCCAGGCCGTTGATCATCCGCACGAGGGTGGACTTGCCGGCGCCGGAATAACCAATGATGCCGACGATTTCGCCAGGCTCGATGGTCATAGAGACATGGTCGAGCGCCTTAATTCGCGCCTTTTTCTGCTTAAAGATCTTGGTGATCTCGCGGAACTCAATGCGGGTGCCGCGGTAGGTGGAATCTGCCACGTGTTTGCGTCCTTAGCTAGGAAAGTGCCAAACCCCGCCGGGGGCTCCGGCGGGGTAAAAGCAAGGGTGATTAGTCCAGATCTGCTTCGAGCTTATCCAGGATCTTCTGCAGATCCTCCTGGCTGCGCTCCACCTCGACGGAGGTGCCGGCGGAGTCTTCGTCGACGCCCTCCTGGACGGCGTCGCTGTGCCATAGCTCGGCGAGCTTCTTGATGTCCTCGTTATCGGCGTCTTCCTCGCGGACGGCGAAGACGTTGATGTACGGCTCTGCCTCTTCAGAGTTTGGGTCGTCCTGGAAGATGGCGGTGGCTGGGTCGATGCCGGCGCGCTCCAGGAAGGAGTTATTGATAATCGCCGGGGTGCCCTCGCCGTGCGCGGACGTGGTCTGTGCCGCGTCTACCGGGGTGACCTTGACCTTGGACTTCTTCTCATCGATGTCCAGCGGGGTGGGCTCCAGGTTGTCCTTGTCCTTCAGGGTGAGAAGGCCGGCCTGAACCAGCACGTTGATGGCGCGGGCCTGGTTGGTGGAGTCGTTCGGGATGGCGACTTTTTCGCCCTCGATGCCGTCGAGGGAGTCGTGGTCCTTCCAGAACAGTGCTAGCGGCACGATCTCGGTAGCCACGATAGGCACCAGGTTGGTGCCGTTGCCGTGGTTATACTCCGCCAAGAACTTCAGGTGCTGGAAGTTATTGGTATCCAGCTCGCCCTGGTCCAGAGCCTGGTTCGGGGTGTTGTAATCCGCGAAAGGCTGGATATCGATGTCATAGCCTGCGTTCTTTGCTTCCTGCTCGAACGCTACCCAAGCCTTCTTTGCGTCATCGGTGGTGCCGACTTTGATGGTCTTGGAGTCGTCGGAGTCGGAAGAGCATGCCACCAGGCTGGTGGCGGCGATGGTTACGGCGGCGGTAGCAGCCACTACGCGACGGATCTGCATGGGGAATCCCCTTCTTGTAGGAGTTGAAATAATTTGTCTGTTTAGCAACTTAGCAATCAGCGAACCGCTTTGTCTATTGTGGGTATCACGTCCCACCGGCTTGTCTAGAACAATGATTCGATATTACGCTGTCTGGAGTGGAGTTTAATGGCGGAAAAGCACTGTCGTGGTCGCGGGTGGAGCGAATTCTCTCCGGCCGCGAATCTGTTGCGCCTGTACCGGTTAATCACCTTCGCGGGCCAGCGGATTCTGTTCGGCGCGTTCACTCCGCCGTCCCCTTTGCGGAGCTGCACGCGGTAAGTTCTTATAGTTTTCTCGACGGCGCTGCCAAGCCGGAGGAACTGGTGGCCCGGGCTGTGGAACTGGGGCTTGAGGGCTTGGCCATCGTGGACCGCGATGGCTTTTATGGGCTCATGAAATTCGCCGAAGCCGCTGCTAAAACAGGCCTTCCGGCCGTATATGGCGCGGAGCTATCGCTCGCGGAGGCCCCGGTGACCGTGCTGGCGCGCACCCCGGAGGGCTATCGCCGCCTGTCGCGTCTTATCGCGCAAGCCCGGATGGAAGCCGGGGAGAAGGATCGCGTGGCTTATCCGCCTTTGGATGAGGTGGCGTGCGAACTGGAAGGGGAGTGCTTCTTTCTGGTGGGGCCGGAGGCGCTAGCAGAAATCGATAACCTGCTCGAAAGAATAAAAATAGACAGCATAGTTCTCGAATATTCGTGCAGCATGTCCCCCGAGGATGCGGATCAGCACCGTTTCCTCGATAAATACAATAACCTGCGGGCCATCGCAACCGCACGGCCCGCGGCCGCGACCCGCGACCAAGCTCGGCTCGCCGCCGCCAAGCGTGCCCTAGCCCGGCGCGAATCCCTTGCGGCCGCCGCGCCGCACGCCCACCCCATGGGGGCTGGCTGGCTGCGATCCGGCGAGCAGATGGCGCAACTCTTGCCGGATCGGCCGGAGCTCATCGCCGAAACCGTGGCGCTCGCCCGCGAGTGCTCCTTTACCTGGGACGCCCTTGCGCCCAACCTGCCGCATTTTCCGGTGCCGGAGGGGTACACCGAAATGAGCTGGCTGGAGCATGAGGTCTGGCGCCGCGCCAAGGACCGCTATGCCTCGCGCCCGGCCGAGATTAGGCAGGCGGCAAGGAAACAGATTCGGCATGAGCTGGGCGTCATCAAGCAGCTGGGCTTCCCCGGCTACTTCCTGATTGTGTGCGACCTGGTGGATTTTTGCCGCCGCGAGAATATTCTGTGCCAAGGCCGCGGCTCGGCCGCCAACTCCGCGGTGTGCTTTGCGCTGGGCATTACCAATGCGGAGCCCATCTCCGCGCAGCTGCTTTTCGAGCGCTTTCTCTCCCCGGACCGCGATGGCCCGCCCGATATTGATATCGACATCGAGTCCGGCCGCCGCGAGGAAGTCATCCAGTATGTCTACCGCACCCACGGCCGCGATCGCGCCGCGCAGGTGGCCAATGTCATTACCTATCGCCGCAAGGGAGCTACCCGCGATGCCGCCCGCGCGTTGGGCTACCCGCAGGGCTCGGCCGATGCGTGGTCGAAAGGTACCTCCGAGCCGCCTGCCGACGTCTCCTCTTTAGCCGAGCAATTCCTCGGCCAGCCCCGCCACCTGGGCATCCACTCCGGCGGCATGGTGCTGTGCGATCGGCCCATTGCGGACGTCGTGCCCATGGAATGGGCGCGTATGAACAATCGCTCCGTGCTGCAGTGGGATAAGGACGATTGCGCGGCCGCCGGCCTGGTGAAATTCGACCTCTTGGGCCTGGGCATGCTGGAGGCGCTGCACCACATGATTGATGCCGTGCGCGCCACCACCGGCCGCGAGGTGCACCTGTGGGAGCTCGACCTTGCCGAGCCGGAAGTTTATGACATGCTCTGCCGCGCCGATGCGGTGGGCGTCTTCCAGGTGGAATCCCGTGCGCAGCTAGCCACGCTGCCGCGTCTGAAGCCGCGCCGCTTCTTTGACTTGGTGGTCGAGGTCGCGCTCATTCGCCCCGGCCCCATCCAGGGCGGGTCCGTGCACCCCTACCTGCGCCGCCGCGATGGCCTTGAGGAGGTGGCTTATGACCATCCGGTGCTGGAAAAATCGCTGGGCAAGACGCTGGGCATCCCGCTTTTTCAGGAGCAGTTGATGCAGATCGCGGTCGACGCCGCCGGCTTCTCCGGTGCCGAGGCCGATGATCTGCGCCGCGCCATGGGCTCGAAGCGCTCACCGGAAAAGATGGCCGCGCTGCGCAGCCGCTTCTTTGCCGGCCTGCGCGAGACCAACGGTATCGAGGGCGAGGTGGCAGAAAAGCTGTGGGCCAAAATCGTGGCCTTCGCCGCCTATGGTTTTCCGGAGTCGCACTCGCAGTCCTTTGCCTCGCTCGTGTATTTTTCCGCGTGGTTTAAGTACCACTACCCGGCGGAATTCTGCGTGGGATTGCTGCGCGCACAGCCGATGGGTTTCTATTCCCCGCAGTCGCTCATCCAAGACGCCCGTCGTCACGGCGTGCAGGTGCTGCCGGTAAGCATTAATGACTCCGGCGCCCAGGCCCGCGCGACGGGCTCGGCCGAGATTCGCTTGGGCCTTAACCTCATCAAGGGGCTAGGGGAGTCCGCCGCCGAGCGGGTGGAGGTGGCCGCGCCTTTTGCTAGCGTGTCCGATCTTTCGCGCCGGGCGGATCTCAGCGTGGAGCAGGTGGAGGCGCTGGCTACGGCCGGGGCGTTGGAGTGTCTGGGGCTGGATCGTCGCCAAGCGCTGTGGCAGGCTGGCGTCGCCGCCACCGAGCGCGAGGGCATGTTGCCTGGTACCTCCGCCCTGGCTTCGCCGCACCTGCCCGGTATGTCTGCGTTTGAGCTCATGGCTACCGACGTTGCCGCTACTGGCGTGACCCATAATCAGCAGCCGATGGAGCTGGTGCGTGCCTCGCTTGCCGACGTCCTCCCTGCCTCCCAGCTTCCCCATATCCCCGATGGCACCCGCGTGCGCATCGCGGGCATTATTACTCACCGCCAGCGCCCACGTACTGCTTCTGGCCTGACCTTTTTGGGCGTCGAGGATGAAACCGGTTTGATGAACGTGATGGTCTCACCCGGATTGTGGTCGCGGCATAAAGTTCTGGCCCGCACCGCCCGGGCAATGATCATCCGCGGCATCGTGCAAAATGCCACCGGCGCGGTCAGCGTGGTCGCGGATAAGCTCGAGCCGTTGGACTTTGGTGAATTCCTCTCCCGCGGCTCCCGCGACTTCCGCTAGTTGCCGCCGCCGCGCAGCTCGTCCGCGTTGAGCTTATTGGCCAATTCCTTGGCTACCGCAAACGGAATCCACAGCAGCTGGATATAGATGAGCTTGGCAAAGAAGATGGCGATATTGGCCCCCGAGGTCGCCTGCTCCACCGCAACGTGCTCCGCGCCGAAGAAGCGCAGCCCAAAAGCGGTGGCGCCGGCGACGAGGAAGAGCACTATGGCCGTGGCCAATGCGGTTTTCAGGCCTTTGTCGCGGGCGTCGGTATGCAGGCGCAGCTCGTACTCATCCATTTCCGTAGTGGGAACGTCGAGGTGCCGAATGGACTGGCGCAGCCACGTGGTGCACATGGTCGCCGCAATGCCAGCTATCGGCCACAGCAGATTAGACAAGCCAAGCGCGAAGAAGTGCAGGGCCGCCGCCACGATGGCCAGGCCGAGAAAAATGTCGCCGGCTAGGATCAAGCGCTTGCGGCGGGAAACAGAGGCGGGAATTGTGGTAGCCATTAGGAATTCTTCCTATAGATTTCAGTGGACATAGGGGCAAATTCCTGGCGGGAAAAGATAGCCTCCACCGGAAGGTCAAAGACTTCGCAGACGCGAAAGGCTAGGTCCAGGCTGGGGGAGTGGTCCCCGCGCTCGAGGGCTCCGACGGTCTGGGGATTGACGTCGATGGCCTCAGCCAGCTGCGCGCGCGACATGTCCCGCTCGGCGCGCAGCACGCGTACCCGGTTATAAATGGGTGCGGAGGGCTTCTTCTTTGGGGACATGAGTCAAAGTATTGCATAAACCCAACACCCTGGCAAGGGTTGTTACTCGACGCCGAAGATATCCCCCGGCTGACAATCCAATGCCGTGCACAGTGCTGCCAGGGTGCTAAAGCGTACGGCCTTGGCGCGATTATTCTTTAGGACGGAGAGGTTAACTGGGGTGATTCCTACTTCTCTAGCGAGCCCCGCGCCGGTAACGCCGCGCTCTTCCATGATGCGGTCGAGGTGGCAAACCACCTGGGGTTCTTGTGTTTCAGACAAGGCCTTCGACCTCCTCTTCCAGCTTGCAGCCGCGCTTGATGGCGGCCGAGAAGAGCTGCAAGGTGCAGACGAAGAGGTAGGGCAGGGCGAGCTCGCCAAGGGATGTTCCGTCCTGGCTGGCCCACCAGTCGATTCCAAGCTGTGAGGAGGCCCAGTTATTGCCCAGGCCTTCGAGTGCGAACCGTCCGATAAACCAGACGAGGATGCCGGCGGTCATTCCGTTCAGGAGGCGGATATTTTTCGTATTAAAAACCTGCCCGCGAAGCATTGGCCTGACCAGACGGTAGGCAAAGAACGCGATGATTAAGATTGCCGCGATTTTGGTAACGAGCGCCGCAGTGAGTATCCAGAATGGTCCGCCGTCGAGGTTGTGTTTGCTTAGGCCTTCTGGGATGGCTGCGCTCAGTGCGGTGGAAAAGCGGCCGGTGGCAAGGTCGCGCAGGTAGGTGGGGCCGAGGATGATGATGGTGAGGAGGGCGAGACCGGCTGCCGCATTAATTTCGCGGCGCTCGGCCTTGGGGGCGGGTTGTGGGGTGGTCATGACAATCCTTTCCGTCGATAACTTATCGACTTTCGATGTTGTCGTAATTCGATAATATCGATTAGCGATAAGTGACGCAAGAGCTGGACCCGATTGATACTGTCAATAACTATGAGCGAAGAAATGAATCCCGTCTCGCCGCGCCTGGTTACCTCGCGCTATATCCACCACCTGAGCTGGATGTTTCTGCTTGCCGCGGCCGCCGCTGCTGCAGGCTTCTGGTGGACCCCGTGGTTTTATTGGGCGGCCGGAATTTTCGTCGCCCTTTTCTTCTGGCTGCTCTGGCTCATCCCGGCCCAAGTGCGCAACATGGGCTGGCTCGAAACCGACGATGAGCTACTTATCACCCGCGGCAAGCTCTGGCATTCCTTCACCGTGGTGCCCTATGGCCGCATCCAATTCGTCGACGTGACCTCCGGGCCTATCGACCGCGCGCTCGGGTTGAAAAAGTTGCAGCTCCATACGGCCTCGGCCAGCACGGACGCCACCATTAAGGGCCTAGAAGCCCCGCTTGCCGACGCCCTCCGCACCCGCCTTGCCCACCAAGCCCGCGAACGGATGAGCGGACTATGAGTGATCAGTCCAGCACCACACCGCAGTATCAACACGTCCACCGGCTCACCCCGCTGCTGCGCCTGTGGTCGGTAATCCTGGCGCTTATCGCGGCCTTCGCCCTCAACGTCAACATGGCGGCCCTGCGCGATATCTTCGCCTTCATCACCGGCGAACACCGCGGCGAGGCCTTGCGTGATACCGCCCTCGCCCTCGCCGGTTTCATCGCGGTCTGCGCGGTGGTGTGGCTCGTCTCCGGCCTATGGTGGCGCCGCATGGGCTATCGGCTCGGCGCAGAAGAGCTTTCTTTGCGCCGCGGCCTATTGTCTGTCCAGCTGCGCACCGCACGCTATGACCGCACGCAGGCCGTTGACGTCGTCGAGCCCGTCATCGCCCGACTCTTTCGCCTCGCGGCCGTGCGCGTGGAAACAGCCGGCGGCCAGTCATCCGTCATCGAAATCGCCTACCTAAAAAAGTCCGACGCCGAGGCCCTACGCGATGACATCCTCGCCCGCGTCCATGGCGCACCCACACCAGCCGCCACCGACACTGACATCGACGCAACCGCCGCCGACGCGACCAGCGCCCACACACCCGCCGCGACGGCCGAAGAACCGGCCCTCGTGCCTGAAATCCCCATCGCCCGCTCCCTGATTGCGGCCGCGTTGCGTACGTCCACGCTTTTCCTCGTCGGCTTCCTCATCCTTGTGGTGGTTACGCGGTTGCCGCTCTCGACCGCGCTGCCCATTCTCGTCGGTCTTATCCCGAATGTGTGGAACGTGCTCGATTCTTCCTGGCGCTATACCGCCCGCACCGACGGCGAGGTGCTCAATATCACCTACGGCCTGGCCGATCGCCGCCGCCAAAGCATTCGCCTCGACCGCATCCACGCCGTGCAGATAACCCAGCCCTTCCTCTGGCGGCCCTTGGGCTGGTACGAGGTGAGGGTTTCGGTGGCGGGGTATGGGGCGTCGGCAAGCGGCAAGGCTTCTGGCTCCACTCGCATCCTTCCGGTGGGCACCCTCGCCCAAGCCCGGCAATTCCTGCCGGCCGACGCCGCACCCACCTACGCCTCGCCAGCCCGCGCCAAGTGGGTCTCCCCGCTGGACTACCGCCAACAAACCGTCGCGCTCACCGGCGACTACGTCATAGTGCGCAACGGCCGGCTCAACCGCCGCGTCAAGGCCATCCACACCTCCCATATCCAGGAGCTGACCTATCGCCGCGGGCCGATTTCCCAGGCGCTCGGCCTAGCCACCGTCGGCCTCGACCTAGTCCAAGGCCCGGTGCGCATGGATGCGCGCAACCTCACGCTTGCCGACGCCACCGCACTCCTTACCCAGCTACGCTCCCGCCAACTGCCGGATTTTAAACCGCCCCGTTAAAGCCCAGCTGGCGCCAAGCCTCGAATACGGCCGTCGACGCCGAATTCGACAGGTTCATCGAGCGCCTAGCCGGCACCATAGGAATGCGCACACGATCCGTCACGCGCGGATGGTTAATATGCTCCTCCGGCAGGCCGGTCGGCTCCGTGCCAAAGAGCAGGACATCGCCTTCCTGGTATTCGATATCCGTAAACCACTTATCCGTATGTGTGGTAAACGCGAAGACGCGTGCCCCCGGCAGCGCGTCCATGCAGGCCTGAAAATCCTTGTGGATCTGCACATCGGCCAGATCGTGATAATCCAGTCCGGCGCGCTTTAAGTGCTTATCGTCGAAATTGAAACCCAGCGGCTCAATTAGGTGCAGGCTCGCGCCCGTCACCGCGGCCGTGCGGATGGCGTTGCCCGTATTAGTAGGAATGACCGGGTTATCAAAGACAATGTGCAGCTGGCTCATGCCTTCAGTCTAGGATGGTGGCTATGAGCGCTACCAAACTAGATGGCACACTGTACCGCGATGAGATTTTTTCCGACCTTGCCCAGCGCGTGGCCGCGCTGAAGGAGAAGGGGATTACCCCCGGCCTCGCCACCGTCCTCGTGGGCGAGGACCCCGGCTCCCAGTCCTATGTGAAGATGAAGCACCGCGACTGTGAAAAGCTCGGCATCAACTCCATCCGCAAGGACCTGTCGGCCGATATCACGCAGGAAGAACTTGAGGCCGTTATCGATGAGCTCAACGCTGATGATGCCTGCACCGGCTACATCGTCCAGCTCCCGCTGCCGAAGCACCTAGATGAAAACGCCATCCTCGAGCGAATCGACCCCGCCAAGGATGCCGACGGCCTGCACCCGGTCAACCTGGGCAAGCTCGTGCTCAACGAGGACGCGCCACTGCCTTGCACCCCGAACGGCTGCCTGCACCTGCTGCGCCGCTTCGGCGTTGAGCTTGACGGCGCCAAGACCGTGGTCATCGGCCGCGGCGTGACCGTGGGCCGTCCCATCGGCCTGATGCTTACCCGCCGCAGCGAGAACTCCACCGTCACCCTCTGCCACACCGGCACCAAGGACCTGGCCGCCGAGACCCGCGAGGCCGATATCGTCATCGCCGCCGCCGGCCAGCCCCACATGCTCACTGCGGACATGATTAAGGAAGGCGCCGCGCTTCTCGACGTCGGAGTCTCCCGCGTCGACGGCAAGCTCACCGGCGACATCCACCCAGACTGCTGGGACAAGGCCGGATTCGTCTCGCCGAACCCGGGCGGCGTCGGCCCGCTGACCCGCGCCTTCTTGGTGCGCAATATCGTCGAGCGCGCGGAAAAGTTGGCGTGAATCTAGACAACCCGCACGACGCCGGCCTCGCGCCCTCCCCGCTGCCGCCCGCCGCGCAGTGGGCGGCCATTGGCATCTTCGTGGCGGGCGTGGTCGTCTCTGGCGGCTACGCGGCCTTCGAGTACTGGCGCCGGGCCACGTTCCTCCTTGGTCTCGCCCTGCTGTGGCTCACTGTGGTCCGCCTTACCTGCGATTCCAGCCGCGTCGGCGTGCTGGCCGTGCGCTCGCGTCGCTTCGATGCCTGCTTTACTGGCCTACTCGGCGCCGTGATGGCCTTTTTGGCCTTCTCCGTGGATTCGCTCGGCAGCTAGTTGTCCACAGGCTTTTTGTAGAATCATCACCCATCTCGGCCCTAAAAGGTGTAGTTCCGGCGGTTATCCACAGGCCAGCGCCCGCCACCGCGCGCCGGGTTGCGCGGCCCACTTAGGCTCAGGGCCATGATTTCGACCTACCTGACAGCCGTGAACTCCCCGATGGTGCTCATCGAGGAGTGTGCTGGGCTGTCGGTAGAAGAGCTCGTCGATAAGGGCTTTAGCGACCGCGAAGCCGCCGAGTTCGCCCGCCTTGCCGATACCTACTTCGGCCGCACCTCCTTTCGCGCCAAACAGCGTACCGCCCGCCGCACTACGCTGCCGCTCGACGCGCTAAAAATCATCGAGCATTACGCCCAAAAGATGAAAACCCAGCGCGCGGCCTGGGCGCTGCGCGAGGAACTCTGCGCCCTGCGTGTGGCTACCAGCGAGATTGAAAAGCGCGCCCGCCGCCTGGTGCGCGAGGAGCGCACCACCAATCGCTCCGAGGGCGTGCGCCTGACCCGCCGCCGCGACGACCTGTGGACGCTGACCATTACCGCCGAGTCCGAACTGGTGGCAGAGATTAATAACCATGTCTCCACCGTCGCCGATGCCCGCCGCGTCTTTTCCCAGGGCGCCGCCGCCTCCACAATCACCACCAATGTGGTGCTCACCCTCAATGAGATGGTCAAAGTTACCCATGGCGAGGACGTCACCCTGCAGCTGACCAATGGCGCACAGATTTCTGGTGCGGACCTTGCCCGCCGCGCGCTTGCCGACGTCGGCCTTATCACCCTCATCCACCCCGCCACCGGCCCCGTAAACCTCTATCAATCGCGGCGCCGGGCTACATGGAAGCAACGCCAGATGGCGATGGCGGAAAACCCTGTGTGTCCGTGGCCCGACTGCCATACGCCGGCGGATGAATGCCAGGTCCACCACCTCACCCCGTGGTTGCTCGGTGGGGACACGAATCCCGAGAATCTCACCATGGCCTGCAAGTATCACAACGGGGTCAATGATGATGACCCCAATGCGCCGCCGCGCCGCGGCCGGCTCGAGCGCCGCCCCGGTGAAGGTATCGTCTGGCGCCCGCCCTGGGCCACACCGCCCGAAGACTGCTGAGCCCCGTCCCGCCTCTGCTCGCCACGACTGGCCATAGGACCAGCGCAGCGTGCCGCACCGCTTATAGCTAGTGCGCGCTGCGCGGCTTTGGCGATCGCAGATGCGGCGAGCCTTTAAATCGAGTACTCGGTGGGATCGCCCGCCGCAGAATCGATGCCCGGGTCCGGTTGGGAAAGCGTGAGGAAATTGCGCAAGATGCGATCCATCTGGCGTGACTCGGTAAGAAAAGCGTCGTGGCCTACAGGGGAGACAATCTTCGCCATCGCCAGCAGGTTGCCGAGGTTGCGCGAGAGGTGTTCTTGCTGGTGATACGGGTACAAGATATCCGTATCCACGCCGACGACCATGGTTGGCACCTCCGATGAGCCCAGCGCGCGGTTAAGACCTCCGCGGCCGCGGCCGATATCGTGGCGGTTGAGCGCCTCGGTGAGGGTGACGTAGGATCCGGCGTCAAAGCGATCGGCCAGCTTGATGCCCTGATAGTCGAGGTAGGAGTTGACGGCAAAGCGCTCATTGCGGCGGCGGTAGGGCCCGAGCGGGTCCTCGCCGGTCTGGACCTGGACACCGAAGCGCTCGTCGATTTCCTGCTCGCCGCGATACGTCAGGTGTGCAATGCGACGCGCGGCCACCAGCCCCTCGCGCGGGCGCTGAGCAGAGGCGTAGTAATCGCCGCCATGCCAGAAGGAATCCTGCTCAATGGCCGCGATTTGCGCCGACTGGATGCCTATCTGCCAGGCGGAAGCGCGGGCCGATACGGCAATGACGCAGGCCGCATCAACGGCCTCGGGGTGCATCAGCGTCCACTCCAGCGTGCGCGCGCCGCCCATCGAACCGCCAATGATGGCGTGGACGTGGGTGATGCCGAGCTCGCGGAGTGCGGTGCGCTCGGCCGAGACGAGGTCACGCACGGACAGCGCGGGGAAGCGCGAGCCCCAGGCACGGCCGTCGTCTGGGTGCGGGGAGGCGGGGCCGGTGGAGCCGCCGCAGCCGCCCAGTGCGTTGGTGGCGATAACGCACCACTTCGTCGTGTCTAGCGCCTTGCCAGGGCCGACCAGATCGGCCCACCACTCGGCCACATTCGAATCACCGGTCAAGGCGTGTTCAACCACAATGACGTTATTGCGGCCGTGGGGATCGCCGCGGAGGTGGCCGAAGCGGTGGTAGGCAATGTGGGCGTCGGCAAGCGTGGCGCCGGCTTCGGTGTGGAAGTCGCCGATGCTAACTAGCTTCATGCCAGCGCGCTAAAGCCCAGCTCGAGGTCCGCGATGATGTCATCGATGTGCTCTATGCCCACGGACAGACGGATGGTGGACTGGGCGATGCCGGCCGCTGCCAGCGCAGGCTCGTCGGACTGCGAGTGCGTGGTGGTTGCTGGGTGTACGGCCAGGGAGCGGGTGTCACCGATATTAGCGAGGTTGGAGTGGAGCTTGAGGGCGTCGATAAACGCCCAGGCTTCCTCGCGGCCGCCGTCGATGTCGAAGGAGAGCACGGAGCCGGTGTAGGCGTAGCCGAGCTTTTCCTTGGTGGCCTTATACGGCGAGGAATCCAGGCCGGCGTAGTTGACCTTGGTGACCTTGGCGTGGCCTTCCAGGTACTCGGCAACGGCCTGGGCGTTGGCATTGTGCTTTTCGACGCGCAGCCCCACCGTCTCGATTCCATTCAGCGTCAGCCAGGCGTTGAAGGGGGAGATGGCGGCGCCGGTATCGCGCAGCAGGCCGGCGCGGGCCTTGAGCGCGAAGGCTGGGGCGCCGAGGTCGGCGTACTTCAGGCCGTGGTAGGCCTCATCCGGGGTGACGAAGTAGGGGAAGACGGGCTTGCCGTTGCGGGTGACGGTCCAGTCGAAAGAGCCGCCGTCGATAATCGCGCCGCCGATGGCCGAGCCATTGCCGGTGTAGAACTTGGTGGTGGAGACCACGACGATGTCCGCGCCGAGGTCCAGCGGCCGGGCGAGGGCGGCGGTGGCGATGGTGTTGTCCACGATGAGCGGAACCTGGTTATTGTGGGCGACCTCGGCGATGGCCGGGATATCGAGGACATCGGCCACGGGGTTGCCGAAGGTCTCGCCGTAGAAGGCCTTGGTATTAGGCTGGACGGCGTCCTGCCAGGATTGCGGGTCATCCGGGTCCTCGACGAGGGTGACGTCGATGCCTAGGCGCTTGAGTGTGACGGTAAAGAGGGTGGAGGTGCCGCCGTAGAGGCGCGGGGAGGTCACGATGTGGTCGCCGGCCGAGGCGAGGTTCAAAATGGCCGCGGTCTCGGCGGCTTGGCCCGAAGCGAAGGCGACGGCCGCGACGCCGCCCTCGAGGGCGGCGAGGCGCTCTTCCAGCGCGTCCTGGGTGGGGTTGGTCAGGCGGGTGTAGATGGGGCCGGCGTCGGAAAGATTGAAGCGGTTGGCCGCGTGCTCGGCGTCGTTAAAGACGTAGGAAGTGGTCTGGTAAATCGGCACGTTGCGGGCGTTGTGGTGCCCGTCGAGGTTTTGGCCCGTGTGTACGGAGCGGGTAGCGAAGGACCAGTTGGAGTTGGAGTTATCGTATTTCGTCGTCATGCTTGGCAAGACTAGACCAAGCGGTATGTCTTGCGAACGGGTTTTGGAAAACCCGCTGGCAGAAACGAGAATAAAAATAGACCAAGCGGTCAGTCTCGAGTTTTATGTGGGCGTCGGAAGGCGCACGGCGGGGCTTTCGCGGCAGCGCACGTGGCCTCGTGGCTAAGAGTTTCTACGGGTGGTGATTTTGTTCCTCGAGCTGATTGGCAATGCGGCGGGTGTTTGCGCGAGTTTCGTTGCTATTGCGCACGAGCTTGACCACGATGGCGATGATTCCGGCGAGGATGAGGAACGGAATGAGTATGAGTAGAAATTCAAGCGGGCCGAGGGACATTTATCACCTTTCTTTTATGGTCTTTGGGGTTACGGTATCACTCCTGTAATGCGGCCGCGACCGCGGTGAGGCTCGTGCGCAGTTCGGTGTCGCTAAGGTGGCCGAAGCCGAGGACGACGCCGTCTTCGGCGTCGGCGCCTCCCCAATAATCGCGCAGCGGGGTGAGCTTGATGCCGCGGGCGGCGGCGCGAGGAGCAACGGCGGGATCGCACAGAAGGACCGCGTGGAGGCCACCGTGGATGGGGAGGAGTTGCGCACCATCGATGGTGCCAAGCGTTTCGGCTACGAGGTTGCGGCGGCGTTTGTAGGTGCGGCGCATGCGGCCGGTGTGGCGTCGTAAAGCGCCGCTGGCGAGGTAGTGGGCGAGTGCGGCCTGTGGAATAGAGCCGACGGGTTGGCCGAAGACCTCGCGCACGTGGTCCACGGCCGGGCGCAGGCGCGGTGGAACGACGAGGTAGCCGCAGGCAATCGAGGGGGAGATGACCGAGGAGAAGGTACCCAGCAGCACGGTGTGTTCCGGGGCGAGTGCGGCCAGGGCGGGCAGCGGCTGGCCGACGTAGCGCAGTTCGGAGTCGAAGTCATCCTCGATAAGCAGGGCGTCGTGTGTGCGGGCCCATTCGACGAGTTCGGCGCGCCGGGCTGCGGGCAGCGAGCCGCCGTAGGGGTATTGGTGGCTAGGGGTGACGATGAGGGCGTCGAGAGGAGCCGTGGGGACGGTGACGCCTTTGGGGCCGGTGGGGATTTCCACCAAGGTATGGCCGAGGGCGTGGGGCACGCGGCGCAGGCTGGGGTAGCCGGGGGATTCCACGCCTACGCGCAGCTGGCGGCCGAGGGCGCGCAGGAGCACGGAGAGGCCGTCGCGGGCACCGGCGGTGATGAGTACGCAGGCCGGGTCCACGGTGAGCCCGCGCATGTGGCGCAGGTGGGCGGCGACCTCGCGGGGCAGATCGCCGGAAGGGTCGACGGCCGCTGCACGCCAGGCGGCCCTCCATTCAGGGGTGAGGATGCCGGCGGTGTCGGGCAGGCCGGGGGTCAGTGACACCAGTTCGGGCTCGGCGGCCGGTGCGGGGGCTGGCTCCGGCCGTGGGGCACGCGCGTGGGGAAGCAGCGGGTTTATGACGGTGCCGGAGCCAACCTCGGCGGTGAGGTAGCCCTCGGCCGTGAGTTGGTCGTAGGCGGTGACCACGCTGCCTCGGGAAATGCCGAGCTGCGAAGCCAAGTGGCGGGTCGAAGGAACGCGCTCGCCGGGCAGGAGGACGCCGGCAGCGACCTGGACGCGTAGGGCGGCGGCGATTTGCACGGGCAGTGGCCGCGTATCAGAGGGATCGAGGCGAAGGGGCACGGGCCCATCATAAGTGGTCTAATCCAACACGCTGAAAATGGCTCTTGTCTTGTACCACTTGTGTGGGTCACTATGGCACCTATGACTGAACAGGTAAATGAACAAGGACGCGCTACCACGCGCGTGAAGCGAGGACTAGCCGATATGTTGAAGGGCGGCGTCATCATGGACGTCGTGACCCCGGAGCAGGCGCGCATTGCGGAGGACGCGGGCGCGTCGGCCGTGATGGCGCTGGAGCGCGTGCCGGCCGATATCCGCGCGCAGGGCGGCGTGGCCCGCATGTCTGACCCAGAGCTTATCGAGGGCATCGTCGAGGCCGTGGACATCCCGGTCATGGCTAAGGCCCGCATCGGCCACTTTGTAGAGGCGCAGATCCTGGGCGAGCTGGGCGTGGACTTCATCGACGAGTCCGAGGTGCTCAGCCCGGCCGATTACGTCAACCACATCAATAAGTGGGACTTCGACGTGCCGTTCGTGTGTGGTGCGACCAACCTGGGCGAGGCGCTGCGCCGCATCACCGAAGGCGCGGCCATGATTCGATCCAAGGGCGAGGCCGGCACCGGCGACGTCTCCGAGGCCGTGAAGCACCTGCGCACCATTAAGGCCGAGATTGCCCGACTGCGCCACCTGGACCGAGACGAGCTCTACGTCGCGGCCAAGGAACTGCAGGCGCCGTATGACCTGGTTGCAGAGGTTGCGGAGACCGGCAAGCTCCCGGTTGTGCTCTTCGTTGCCGGTGGCGTGGCCACGCCTGCCGACGCCGCCCTTGTCCGCCAGATGGGCGCCGAAGGCGTCTTCGTCGGCTCCGGCATCTTCAAGTCCGGCAACCCGTCGGCACGCGCGGAGGCCATCGTGAAGGCTGCCACGCTTTACGACGACCCCGCTGAGCTCGCCAAGCTTTCCCGCGGCCTGGGCGAGGCCATGGTGGGCATCAACGTCAACGACGTGCCTGCACCGCACCGCCTGGCCGAGCGCGGATGGTAGCCACCGTCGGGGTGCTGGCGCTGCAGGGCGGCGTCGAGGAGCACCTGCGCATTCTGGACGAGCTCGGTGTGACGACTCGCCGGGTGCGGGTGCCGCGCGACCTGAACGGGCTCGATGGGCTGGTGATTCCGGGTGGCGAGTCGAGCGTCATCGATAAGCTGGCGCGCAGTTTTGGGCTGGCCGAGCCGCTGCGCGACGCCGCGGCCGCAGGAATGCCGGTGCTCGCGACCTGCGCGGGGCTCATCTATTGCGCTCGCGAGCTCGAAAACCCCGCGCCGGGGCAGCAGACGCTGGGGCTTATCGACGTCACCGTGCGCCGCAACGCCTTCGGCAACCAGCGCTTTTCCGAAGAGCGCACGGTTCCTGTGACGGCTGGCGAGGAAACACTCGACATCGAGGCGAGTTTCATTCGCGCGCCGCTGGTCACCCGCGTGGGCGAGGGCGTCGAAGTCATCGCGACGGTGCCGGGCGAGGACGGCGACGCGGTGGTCGGCGTGCGCCAAGGCCGCGTGACGGCGCTGAGCTTTCACCCAGAAGAAAATGGCGACGCCCGCGTGCACGCCGCCTGGCTCGACAGCTTCTAGGCACGCACACCAAAACCGCCCCGCAGCGAATCAAAAATCGCTGCGGGGCGGCTTTTGCTGGGAAGAATTACTTCTTCAGGCCGTCGATGATCTCGTTGAACTGAGCAACTGGGCGCATGACGGCAGAGGTCTTCTCGTCATTCGGCCAGTAGTAGCCGCCGAGGTCGGCGGGGTTGCCCTGGGCGTCGACAAGCGCCTGGGCAATCTCGTCTGCCTGGGAGGACAGCTGGGAAGCCACGTCCTTGAACGCAGCGGCAAGATCGGCATCATCGGTCTGGTTAGCCAGCTCCTCGGCCCAGAAGGTGGCCAGGAAGAAGTGGGAACCGCGGTTGTCGATTTCGCCAGCCTTGCGGGACGGGGACTTGCCCTCATTGAGCAGGCGCTCGGTGGCCTTGTCCAAGGTGGCGGCCAAGACGCCGGCCTTCTCGTTGCCGTTGGTCTGCTTCTCGTGGCGGAAGGACTCAGCCAGGGCCAGGAACTCGCCGAGGGAATCCCAGCGCAGGTGGTTTTCTTCCTCGACCTGCTGGACGTGCTTCGGGGCGGAGCCGCCGGCACCGGTCTCGAAGAGGCCGCCGCCTGCCATGAGAGGAACCACAGACAGCATCTTGGCGGAGGTACCCAGCTCGAGGATGGGGAAGAGGTCCGTGTTGTAGTCACGCAGCACGTTGCCGGTCACGGAGATGGTGTCTTCGCCGCGGCGGATGCGCTCGATGGAGGTCTTGGTAGCGGTGACCGGATCCTCGATGGAGATGTCCAGGCCCTCGGTGTCGTGGTCCTTAAGGTACTTTTCCACCAGGGACTTGATATTGCGGTCGTGGCCGCGCTCTGGGTCGAGCCAGAAGATGGTCTTCATGCCGGACAGGCGAGCGCGGTTGACGGCGAGCTTGACCCAGTCCTGGATCGGGGCGTCCTTGGTCTGGCAGGCGCGCCAGATATCGCCTTCCTCCACGTCGTGGGAGATGAGGGCCTCGCCCTGGGAGTTGCGAACCTCAACGGTGCCTGCAGCCGGGATTTTGAAGGTCTTGTTGTGGGAGCCGTACTCCTCGGCCTTCTGCGCCATGAGGCCCACGTTCGGCACGGTGCCCATGGTGGTCGGGTCGAAGGCGCCGTTTTCCTTGCAGTCCTCGATAACGGCCTGGTAGACGCCGGCGTAGGAGGAATCCGGGATGACGGCGAGGGTGTCCTGCTCCTCGTCGTTCTTATTCCACATGTGGCCGGAGGTGCGGATCATGGCAGGCATGGAGGCGTCAATAATGACGTCGGAAGGCACGTGCAGGTTGGTGATGCCCTTGTGGGAGTTGACCATGGCGAGGTCGGGGCCGTCGGAAAGCGCGGCGTCGAAAGCAGCCTTGATTTCTTCGCCGTTGTCCAGGTTCTTCAGGCCCTCGTAGATAGCGCCCAGGCCGTTCTCGCCGTTGAGGCCGGCAGCCAGCAGCTCCTCGCCGTACTTGTCATAAACATCGGCGAAGAAGGCGCGGACGACGTGGCCGAAGAGGATGGGGTCAGAGACCTTCATCATGGTCGCCTTCAGGTGGGTGGAGAAGAGCACGCCCTCTTCCTGAGCGCGCTTGACCTGTGCGAGGAGGAACTCATCCAGGGCCTTGGCGGACATGAAGGTGCCGTCGATGACCTCACCCTTGAGAACCGGCAGCTCCGGCAGCAGGGTCTGCTCGCCGTCGGCGGTCTTGAGGACGATGGACAGGGTGTCCTCGTTTTCCAGGATGACGGACTTTTCATTGTGGCGGAAGTCGTTGTCCGCCATGGTGGCAACGTTGGTCTTGGAGTCCTTGGACCACTCGCCCATGCGGTGCGGGTGCTTCTTTACAAAGTTCTTCACGGCCTCCGGGGCGCGGCGGTCGGAGTTGCCCTCGCGCAGCACCGGGTTAACAGCGGAGCCCTTGACGGAGTCATAGCGGGCGGCGATGTCCTTTTCTTCCTCGGTGGAAGGATTATCTGGGTAATCAGGCAGATCGTAACCTGCGGCCTGCAGCTCGGCGATGGCCTTCTTCAGCTGCACCAGGGAAGCAGAAATATTCGGCAGCTTGATGATATTTGCTTCCGGGGTCTTAGCCATCTTGCCCAGCTCGGCCAAGGCGTCTTCGACCTTCTGCTCCTCGGTCAGGCGCTCCGGGAACTGCGCGGCGATGCGGGCGGCCAGCGAGATATCGCGGGTTTCCACGTCGATGCCAGCGGTGGAAGCGAAGGCCTCCACGATGGGCTTGAGGGAGTAGGTCGCCAGCAGCGGCGCCTCATCGGTACGGGTCCACGTAATCTTTGCCATGATTCTCCTAATTAACGTTGGAAAATTGTTCAAGTGCCCAGATTACCGATTTTGTGGGCGGCATGTGGGCCAGTTTGCTGAAAGTGATCCCCCATTTGCCGCCCCTTGAAAAGGGTTGCGTGGCCGCTGTCACCCATGCGCGGGAGGGGTGGAGATATTCACGAGCCCCCGCTGCGGGCATGCTGCAGGCACAGACGGGGTGTACCCTCACTCTCCATGAAAATCATCGATGAGCTAAGCCCGCGCAGCGCACACGAACACCGCGTTCGCCGCCGCCCGCTGCCGTTGCAAACGGAGATTACCGCCCGCCGCCGCGCCATCGTCATGGTGGCCATGGCCCTGGGCGCGTTTGCCATCGGCACGACGGAGTTTGTGTCCATGGGCCTGCTGCCGCTTATTGCAGATGATTTTGGCGTTTCGGAAGAAAACGCCTCCACACTCATCACCATCTATGCCATGGGCGTGGTGGTCGGTGCCCCGCTGATTGCGGCCTTTACCGGCAAGCTGCCGCGCCGCCGGCTCATCTTGCTGCTCATCGGCTTCCTCGTGGTGGGCAACCTCCTCTCGGTGCTCGCGCCGAATTACGCCATCCTCATGATCGCGCGCTTCATCGCGGGCATGCCCCACGGCGCCTATTTCTCCGTGGCTAACCTTTCTGCCGCCTCCATGGCGCCCCCAGGCGGCCGCGGCAAGGCCATGGCTTATGTAGGCATGGGCTTGGCCATCGCCACGGTTATCGGTGTACCGGCCGCCCAAGCCCTCGGCTCCGCGCTGGGTTGGCAGGCGGCCTACCTCGTCGTCGTGGCCTTGGGCATCGTCACCGCCATTGCGTTGTTCTTCCTGATGCCGCACATGACGGAGATGAAGCAGACCGATATCCGCACCGAATTTGGTGCGTTCAAAAACAGTCAGGTGTGGTTCACCGTCATCATGGGCGTGGTCGGCTTTGGCGGCATGTTCTCCGTCTATACCTATATTTCGTGGACCATGACCGAGGTCGCCGGCATGGACCAGAGCCTCATCTGGGTGGTGCTCATGGCCTATGGCATCGGCATGACCATCGGCAATGCCTTTGGCGGCTGGCTGGCTGACCGCAACCTGGAGTTTGGCATTATCTTTGCCTTGGCTTGCCTCATCGTTATCCTGACGGCCTTCTACTTCCTTTCTAGCCATGCCATTCCCGCCACTTTGTGCTTTGGCTGCGTGGCGTTTATGGGCTCCACCTTGGTTCCTTCGCTGCAGCTGCGCTTGGTGCATGTGGCTGGCGACGCCCAGACTTTGGCCGCAGCCCTTAACCAGTCCGCGCTGAACATCGCAAACGCGGCCGGTGCGACCATTGGCGGCGCCGTGGTGGGTGCCGGCTTGGGCTACTCTGCACCGGCCCTGGCCGGTGCGGCCCTGGCGGCTGCGGGCTGCCTGGTATGGGCTGCGACGATGTGGGATAAAAAGCGCCTTTCTCGCCGCGCCTAGGCTTACCGATATGCTGTTGGCATGACCCTTACCATCGCGAGCGTTAATGTCAACGGAATCCGCGCTGCGTGCAAGCAGCGCAATGAAAATAACCCCGGAATGAACGCCTGGCTAGAGGAGACTCCGGCCGAAATCGTGCTCATGCAAGAGGTGCGCGCAACCCCGGAGCAGGCCGAAAAGGCCTTGGCCCCGGCCCTAGAGGCGGGATGGCACTTGGCGCTTGCCGACGCCGCCGCAAAGGGCCGCGCCGGCGTCGGTATCCTGTCTCGCACCCCGCTTGCCGACGTCGAAGTGGGCTTCGGCTCCTTTACCGACGCCGGCCGCTGGATTGCGGCTACCACCCGCGATATTCGCGTCGCCTCCTTGTACTTGCCTTCCGGCGATACCGGTTCGCCGAAGTTGGATGAAAAGTACCGCTTCTTGGATGAGTTCCAGGAGGTGCTAGCGGAGAACGCCGCGCGGACGAACTCCGATGGCAGCCCCGCCGACATGGTCATCGGCGGCGACTGGAATATCTGCCACCGCGCCCAGGACCTGAAAAATAATAAGGCCAACGAAAAGAAGGCCGGCCACCTGCCGGAAGAACGCGCCTTCATGGATCACGTCTTTGGCGCGTTCCCGGATGCTGAGCCGCAGGAAAAGAAGAACCTGGGGCAGTGGCAGGGCGTGGTGGAGTACGCCGGCGGCGAGCCGTGGTCCCCGGCCGCAGATCCGCAGTGGTTCGACGTCGCCCGCCGCCTGCACCCAGAAGAAGATGGTCCTTATACCTGGTGGACCTACCGCGGCCAGGCGTTTAATAACAACGCCGGGTGGCGCATCGATTACCAGGCGGCCACCCGCCCGATGCTGGAGCGCGCGCAGCGCACCTGGGTGGATAAGGCTCCTACCGTGGAGCAGCGCTGGTCCGACCATTCCCCACTATTGGTGGAGTATCGCTGATGACGCCACTATTTAGCGTCCTGTATGTAGTTGGTATTACGGCCGAGTCCATGACCGCCGCCTTGTCTGCCGGCCGCCAAAAGCTCGATCTTTTCGGTGTCACCATGATTGCCTCCATGACGGCGCTGGGCGGCGGCACGGTGCGCGATATGATCCTCGATGACCCTCCCTTTACCTGGGTTGAGCACCCCATTTATTTGGTGATCGTCATCGTGGCGGCCGTGGTGACGGTAGGCATGTCCTTCCTCATGCACTACTTCCGCCACCTCTTCCTGATCTTGGATGCCCTGGGGCTCGCGGTCTTTTCTGTGCTGGGCACCCAAATCGCGGTCCACCTGGGACATGGGTTCATTATTGCCTCGGTGTCTGCAGTGATTTCCGGCGTCTTTGGCGGCGTGCTGCGTGACCTGCTTTCAGACCGCATCCCGTTGGTCTTTTCCGGCGAGTATTATGCCGCCATCTCGCTATTGGCCGCGGCTCTATTTATGGCGCTCTACCACGGCGGCTTGGCTGAGGAACCGGCCGCGATTATCACCGCCTCGGTGTGTTTCATCGCCCGCTTGGCTGCGATTTACTTCAAGAAGGGCCTGCCCGTCTTCGAATACCGCGACGCCGAACAGCAGATGGACCCGCGCTTGCGTTTGTCCGCGCGCATCGTGCGCGATGGCGCCCGCAAGGCCAAGCGCAAGGCGGGTGCGGCCACGCGCTATGCCAGCCCGATCACGCGCCCGCTAACCCGACCACTAAGCCGGCCATTGGGTCGCCCGTTTAAGAACAAGAGTCGAGCTTTTTCTACTGCGGCAGAGGGGGCGGACTACGACGATATTTCGAGCAACCGCATTGCGCGCCGGCCGAAGCAACAGTCGATTACGCGGCCGAGCGGTCGGCACTCGCCAGGGGCACGGGGAGTAGACGTGGAGCAGCAGTGGAGCTTTAATAAGGGGGACGTCGGCAAGCGCAAGGCACCCAAACACAAGCAGTAGTGCTATTATGGGCAGGTCAAAAAATTCAGTAATCTGCAACGGAGAAAGTTCATGGCTCGCGCAATTATTTCTTTCGTCCTCGGCGCTGTAATCCTCGGCCTGAGCATCTGGTGGTGGACCGTTGTTGGTCCGTCCTTCGCTTTCCTCGGCCCCATCGTGCTCATGGGCGTGGGCGGCGCGCTGATGGTATCCGGTTGGGCCATCCTGATGGACGTAGTCAGCCCCACCTCCCGCAAGCTCTAACATCCTTGCGCCGCATCCCCTGCCTAATCGGGCAGGGGATTTTTCGATCCTTCGCTCAGGGGCGGATTCTAGTGGTCGTGGAAACACGTCTTATGTTTCGGTTGAGTTTATCAGTGCGGCCATTTTCTCGGCTGGTGTTTGAAAGCCCAGGGTTTTGCGGGGGCGGCGGTTGAGTTGCATG
>NZ_JAKRDX010000025.1:0-26039 GCF_022347235.1 Corynebacterium tuberculostearicum | reverse complement strand
GCCCACGAACTGATCCGACATGCCGTTTTGTAGCGCGGAGGAGATGGCTTCGGTGGCCTGGTCCGGCAGCTCGAGGCCGAAGATAGAGGCCTCGGTGGCGCGGATATCGAGCTTTCCATCGTGGGCAGTGGGCTCCAGCGACAGGTTGGCCAGGCCGCCGGCGAACTTCACGTCCAGCACATGGTCCTGTTCATTGGCGGTAATCTCCGTGACCACCATATTGCCCACCTTGTCGCTGCCGGCTTGCTCGGAAATGCCCTTCTGGAAGGAGGCCAGCAGGTAGTCATCCGGCACGGTGGTAGAAGCGCGCAGCTTGCCGGCCACCGGATTGTCCTGGTCGGTGCTCATGTCTTCCACGTGGATCTCGGAGGCAGGTTGGCCTTTGATCTCGGTGCCGTCGATTTGCAGGGTGGACGGCGTGGTCATATCCATCTGGGAAATGGAGCCCTTAAACAGCCCCAACAGGAGCGGGCTGCCGCCGAAGCTGACGGAGGGGTCCTCTTTGACCTGAATGCCCTCTTGCTCAGCGGCCTCGTTGAACTGCGAGGTCATCTGGTGGCCGATGAACCAGCGCAGGCCGAACTCGGCCAGCAGGATGAGCACGAGGAGTGCTACGAGGATGCCAATGATGATTTTCCAGGCGAGTGAACCCGCCGATTTCTTCGAAGCCATGCGTACCAGTGTGGCGTATGAGACGGCGCGGGGCAAAGTCTGCGGCGAAGTTAGCAGGACATTTTTAAGCTTGCGGAGCCACTGATTCCCAGTCCACGGTGAGCACATTATCGCGCAGGCGCCGGCGGACGGAGTGGATGTTAAAGGGGGCGTCGGCAAGCATGGCGCGTGCTCTACGCCAGCGCACGCGCGGGCCGTAAGGCGCCCAGCCGGCCGCGCGGTCCCAGGCTTCGTCGGCGGCCTGAAGTAGCTCGTGGATGGGCTCGCCGGGCACATTGCGGTGGATGAGGATTTTGGGCAGGCGCTCGGCAATATCGGAAGGGCGCGCCACATCGAACGGGTCCCACGCCAGGGTGAGCGTCCGCGGACCGTGGGCATCCAGCAGCAACCAGGCCGCGCGCCGGCCGAGCTCATCGCAGGTGCCCTCCACAAAGAAGCCGCCCGGGGCGAGCCGGGAGCACACCGTCTGCCAGGCCTCTTCCACCTGGTCCACGTCATACTGGCGCAGCACATTAAACGCGCGCACCAGCTGCGGCCGGTAGCCGGCCAGCTCAAAACCGCCCAGCTCGAAGCGCACGCCATCGCGCGGCGGCAGCACCCGGTCCGGGTGGATCTCCAGCCCGCGCACGTCTACCCGCGGATTCGCCCGGCGCAGCCACCCTGCCCACTCCACGGTGGTCGCATGCGAGGCCCCGTAGCCCACATCGAGCGCCAGCGGCGTATCCACATGCCGCAGCAGCGCGGAAATCTCCGGGTGCGCGAGCATCCACCTATCGCAGCGCCGCAGCCGGTTGTGGTTGGTGGTGCCGCGGGTAATAACGCCAAAAGGCCGACCCGCAGCTGCGCTAGCGCGCAGATTATGTGCGTGGTCGGCCATAGATTCTGGGGCTTTAGAACTTAGGCGTTCTCAGAAATCCACTGTTCGGTCAGCTTGCCCTCGTTATCGAAGAGCTCGCCCAGGGACTCGCCCACCTTCGGCTCGATGGCGGCGCCCATCATCGGGATATTGACGGAAATCTCGTTGACGTAGGACAGCTTGGTCATTTCGCCCTCGCCAGCCAGGGAGATATCGCCCTTGAAATCAACCGGGGTGCCCTTGACATCCGCGGTGTAGTTGACGTCAGCAGCCTCGCCGTTGAGCTCGCCCACGGTAACCACGCGCTTGACCTTCAGGTCCTGGGAGACCATGGCGCGCACTGCCTCTGGCAGCAGGGTGGTCGGCAGAACCTCGAAGAGGGTGGCTACGTTATCGCTGAAGTCGTGCACCTGGCCCGCCTCAGGGGAGAGGTTGGCCACGATGAACTCCCAGTACTCCTTGGTGAGCAGCGCCTTGTGCACCTTTTCGATGGGCTGATTGATGGTTACGGTGTTTTCACTACGGGTTGACATGCCTAACAGACTACCTTGGTAGGCGTGCTTGATAAATCTTTGACGCAACAGCTCACAGCGATCGACGGCGTAGAACTGGACCCCGCCGCCACTTTCGCGGACCTGACTACGCTGCGTGTAGGCGGAAAACCGCAGGCCGCACTGCGCTGCTCGCAGCCGGAGGCCGCCGTTGCCGTGGTGCGTGCCCTTGATCACGCCGAAGTGAAATTCATCGTCGTTGGCGGCGGCTCCAACCTCTTGGTGGCCGATGGCGCCGTGGATCTCGTCGCGGTCATCCTCGACTTCGACGAGGTATCCATGGACACCGAAACCGGCGTGGTGCGCGCGCAGGCGGGCGCCGTCTGGGATGACGTGGTGGCTCGCTCCGTGGAGCTCGGCCTGGGCGGCATCGAGTGCCTCTCCGGCATCCCCGGCACCGTGGGCGCGGTCCCCGTGCAGAATGTGGGTGCCTACGGCGCCGAGATCTCCGAGGTCCTTACCCGCGTGCGCCTCTATAACCGCCGCACCGATACCGATGAGTGGGTCCCCGCCTCCGATCTAGAGCTGGCCTATCGCTATTCCAACCTGAAATTCACCGGCCGCGCCGTGGTGCTGGAGGTGGAGCTGCAGCTCGATACCGAGGGCCTTTCCCGCCCGCTGCGCTTTGGCCAGCTCACCCAGAACCCCGGCGAGCGCCGCCCCGTGGCCGAGGTTCGCGAGGAGGTTTTGAAGCTCCGCCACGGCAAGGGCATGGTGCTCGACCCCACCGACCATGACACCTGGTCCGCCGGCTCCTTCTTTACCAATCCGGTGGTGGACTCCGCTCTTGCCGACGCCGTCCAGGCCAAGGTCCGTGCCTCGCTTGGCGACGCCACCGCAGACTCCATGCCCCGCCACCCCTCGGCCGAGGCCGGCCGGGAAAAGCTGTCTGCCGCCTGGCTCATTGACCGCGCTGGGTTTGCCAAGGGCTACCCGGGCTCCGGCTGCGCCACGCTCTCGACGAAGCACACGCTGGCGCTTACCAACCGCGGCGAGGCTACGGCTGCCGATATCGTGGACCTTGCCCGCACCATCCGCGATGGCGTCCGCGATGCTTTCGGCGTGGAGCTCGTGCCCGAACCCGTCTGGATTGGCCTCGCCCTCGACGAGTAGCGTGGGGTTGCCCCTGCACACTGGGGCCTAAAACCTATAAAGCAGCCACGATAGCGCCCTAAACCACACGGTTTTCGGGTCTATCGTGGCCGCTTTGCGGGCGTGGCGCCTGTCGCGTTTGTCGCGCCCGCGAAGGTTTCTGGATTAGGCCGCCATGACCTGAAGCCACTCATCCTTAGCACCTAGGAAAGCGCGGGCCGCCTCCTGCGCACCCTCCAGGCTGTGGTGCGCACCCCAGCCGCACTGCTCTTCGTTGGCTGCGGGTACCTCGGTGGCGTTAAGAATATCGTTGAGCGCGCCTTCTACCGCGCGCAGCAGCTCGTCTTGTTCCATGCCATTAGTGATGGCGTAGAAGCCGGTACGGCAGCCCATTGGGGCAAAACCGATGAGCTTATCGGTGTAATTGCGCATGAAGTTGGCCATCATGTGCTCCACCGAATGCAGCGCCTTGGTATCAAGGTGATCCTGATTAGGCTGGCAGAAGCGCAAGTCGTACTTAATGATTTCGACGCCGCCACCCAAATCCGTGCGGTCGGCCACGCGAATATACGGTGCGCTGACGAGGCGGTGGTCGAGTTCGAAGGACTTCACGTTGAGCTTCTTATCATTCTGTTCAGTCATGCTTCTCCAGTGTAATCACAGCTGAGTGTCACTTCCTGAAATAGATTCTTTACCGCATACGCTGGGATAATATGAGCACACTGGACGATTCCGCCGAGGTTCCTGGCGCCGCGAACATGGCGGCCGACGATCTGTCTGCTGGCGACCCGTCCGCCACTGCACGGCCGAGCGCTTCAGCCACTCCGGTAAGAGAATCCGTCTATGAGGGCGCGGATAAAATCGTGCCGAGTACCGCGCCCACCGTGGTCAAGATCGAAGGCCACACCGAAAATGTGGACCCGCTGGCCCGCGGTAACCGCTTGCGCAAGGAAAGCTGGGGGCTGGTGCTCCGCCGCGTGTGGGCGGACTTCTTCCACGATGCCTTGATGGATCGCGCCGCCACGATGACGTATTTCACGCTCATGGCCTTTGCTCCTACGGTGCTCGCGGCCTATTCGATAGCCACGCTCATCTTTTCCTCTCGGCGCGCCGAGGTACATGAATTAACCTCGCAGTTCATTGCGGATTACGTGCCGAGTTCGATGACGGAGCAGGCCGAGCACCTCGTGGGCTCCATCATTGGCTCCACAGCCCAAGGCACCTTCGCGCTGGTGGTATCCGTGCTGGTTTCTCTTTTTGCCGCCTCGGCCTATGTGCGTGCCTTCTCGCGCACCGCCAATACCGTCTACGGGCGGGTAGAGGGCCGCGGAATAATCCGCACCTGGGCACTCATGTGGGGGCTTACTATCGTCCTGGTCATCGGCGCGGTGATCGTGCTTTTTGCTAACCTGCTGCGCGATACCATTGTCAGCGGTGTGGTCGAACCGTTAGCCGGCAAGCTAGAGATGCAGGGCACCGCGGACTTTTTGGGTGGGATCTTCATGCCGGTGTGGAATTGGCTGCGCTTCCCGCTCACCGTGGTGATCGTGCTGAGCTTGATCGCCATCTTGTATCACTTTTCCCCGAACGTGCGGCCGGCGCGTTTTCGGTGGATAACCCTAGGCTCCGTGGTGGCTCTGAGTACCAATGTTGTGGTGTGGGGAGCATTTGCGCTGTATACCCAGCGCTTTGCCGGCGCCAGCGTCTATGGCGCCTTCAGTCTCATCATGGCCGTATTCATGGCCGTGTGGCTATCTAATACGATGCTCATTTTGGGCATCAAAATCGATGCGGAGATCCTGCGCGCCAAGGAGCTGCAACTGGGCCTGCACGCCGCGCGGCATATCCAGGCCCCGCCGCGTTCCGACGCCGCCGCTAAGTCCCAAGCCCGCGCCCAGCACGACCTTGAGAAGCGTTCTGAGCGCATCTACGAACAGGCGGTGCGCCGGGGAGAGCAGGAAGAAGACTAGCCCTGGCTGAGCAGGGCGAGGAGATCGCGCTGGACATCGCGGCGGCGCAGCTTGCCCAGCTGATCGCTGGCGAGCGCCTCCATGGCAAAGAAGCGCTGCGGTACCTTATAGCGCGCCACCAACCCGCGGCAATGGTCGCGCAAGGCGGATTCGTCGAGCTGCGCGCCGGGGGCAAGCACCACGCAGGCGGCGACGTCCTCAGAACCATCGGAGCGAGGAAGGCCCACGACCGCGGCCTGGGCAATATCAGGATGGGAGGTTAAAGCCTCCTCGACCTCGCCGGGATAGACATTGAAACCACCGGTGATGATGATTTCCTTGATACGGCCCACCAAGCGGATATGGCCGTCAGGCTCGCGCACGCCCATGTCCCCGGTGCGGAACCATCCGTCATGGAAGGCGGCGGCGGTGGCGGGGGCGTCGGCAAGGTAGCCGCTAAAGACTTGCGGGCCGCGGGCGAGGATCTCGCCGGCCTCGCCATCCGGCTGGGTGCGGCTGAGGTCGTGAGGATCGCCGATGCGCAGCTGCGTATCCGGCAGCGGCAGGCCTATGGTGCCGGCGCGCCGGGTGTCATCGAGGGGGTTGATAGTCAGCACGGGTGAGGTTTCCGTAAGCCCATAGCCTTCCACCAGCATGCCGCCGGTGCGCGCCTCCCATGGCTCGATGATGCGCGAGGGGAGGGAAGCCGCGCCCGAGATGGAATAGCGCACCCCGCCGAGATCCGAGGGAGACTCGGAATCAGCGGCAGTGGCAGCGTAGTTCATGGCGCGTTCGTAGATGGTCGGCACGCCCGGCATCCAGGTGGGGCGGCGGGTGGCAAGCGCTTCCGTCACTGCGTCGGTGTGTGGGGCGGCAAGCAGGATAATCTCGGCCGCGCAGCGCACCGCGAGCAGCACGCTCATCGTCAGGCCATAGGAATGGAACATGGGCAAAGCGGCCAAGAAGCGCTCATTACCGCGGCGCAGTGGGGCCTGGGTTTCTAGCTGTAGGCAGTTGGCAGCGAGGTTCCCGTGGGTTAAGACCACGCCCTTGGGGCGGGCGGTGGTGCCGGAGGTGTAGAGGATAAGGGCGGCGTCGGCAAGCGCGGCAGGGTACGGCTCCACCGGGGCACCGGAAAGGGGAAGTGGCTCGGTGAGGGAGACGGAGATAGTGGTCTCCACCTGCGCGGAAACGGTAGGGGCGATGTCCTCCCAGGCGATAGCCACGCGGGCGCCATGATGGGCGAGTAGCGGGGTGAGCTCGTGCGCGGTATAGCGCGGGTTATGCTCGACCACCACCGCGCCCAGGCGCAGAATGGCGAAGAAGGCCACCACGTGTTGCGGGCAATTAGGAAGCAGGATCGCCACCCGGTCGCCGGGGCGCACACCCATCTCGCGCAAAGCGCCGGCCGCGGCCGCCACCTGGGCATCGAGCTCGCTATAGGTTAGCGTGTGGCCGGCGAAGTAGGTGGCGGGGCGCTGCGGAAACCTCGCGACGGCCGCCGCGAGGAAATCCGTCAAGGTAGCGCCATAGTGAATTTCTGCCATAGCCGCTAAGTTTAGGCCTTTGCCTCCAGCAGCTCGAGTAGGTCCTTGCGCACCTGGTGGCGGCGAATCTTGCCCAGGTGGTCGCGCGCCAGATCTTCGAAGTGATAGAAGGTGCGCGGCACCTTATAGCGGGTGAGGCGCTCGCGGCAGAATTCCTTCAAGCCCTCGGGATCGAGCACGGCGCCATCGCGCAGGGTAACGCAGCCGACGACATCCTCGGAGCCATCCTGGCGCGGGCGGCCCACGGCGGCGACATCCACCACGTCGGGGTGCTCTGCAATTGCCTCTTCTACCTCTGCGGGGTAGACGTTGAAGCCGCCGGTGATGATGATTTCCTTAATGCGGCTGACTAGGCGGACCCAGCCGTCTTCTTCCATGACTGCCATGTCTCCGGTGCGGAACCAGCCGTTATGGAAGGACTCCTCTGTTGCTTCTTGGTTGCCAAAATAGCCTTGGAAAATTTGCGGACCACGCGCGAGCAACTCGCCTGGCTGGCCATCAGGCTGGGTTTCATCCAGATTCTTCGGATTGGCAATGCGTACCTCGGCATCTGGGAATGGGAGCCCCACATAGCCAGGGCGATTCTTTCCGTTCATTGGGTTGCCAATTAACACGGGGGAGCACTCGGTCATGCCAAAGCCTTCTACGAGTCGTCCGCCGGTCATGGACTCCCACCGTTCCACGATTTCTACGGGCAGTGTAGCGGCACCGGAAAAAGCGTTGCGGATGCCGCTTAAGTCCACGTCTTTGTCTTCGGCTGCGTCCATGATCTTCTGATAGAGGGTGGGAACCCCTGGCAGCCAGGTAGGCGTGCGCTTTTTCACGATGTCCAGGATGAGCGGCATTTGTGGGGAAGGAAGCAAGATAAGCTCGGCGCCCATGTACACGCTAAAAATGCACAGTGTGGTCATGCCGTAGGCGTGAAACATCGGTAATGCGGCGAGGAAGCGCTCTTTGTGCTTTCCCATTTCTGGAACCCAAGCTTGGCCTTGGACGCAATTAGCTATGAGATTACCGTGCGAGAGCATTCCGCCTTTGGGTTTTCCGGTGGTGCCGGAAGTGTAAAGGATGAGCGCGACGTCAGCCTGGCTGATGCGTGGCATTTCTAGGGCGCTGCCGTCGCCGCCAATAGCTGAGCCGATCAGGGTAGACCACGCTACTGTGTTTGGTGCATGCTCGGTGAGCTGCTCGCGTTTAGCAGCTAGCGGTGGGATAGGCAGGCGGAGCGCGAGGCGCTTGAGTGGTGGCATGGCATCGACCATGTTGACGGAGACGATGGTCTCTAGCGGGGTAGTCGAGCGCAGCTTTTCCAGCGTGGAGGCGGTTTTATCCCAAGAGATTGCTACGCGGGCACCATGATCTCGGAAAAGTCCTTCCAATTCGTGGGCGGTATAAAGTGGGTTGTGCTCGACCACGGTGGCACCAAGTAGCTGCACCGCATAGAAGGCCGCGACGTGCTGAGGGCAGTTGGGCAGCACGATGGCCACCTTGTCGCCTGGGCGAATACCAAAAGCCTTGAGCCCGGCCGCGGCGGCGCGCACTTGGGCGTCGAGCTCCGCGTAGGTCTGCGTGCGGCCGAAGAAATAGGTGGCGGGTTTATTGGCGTTGACCCGCAGGTTATCGCGGTAATAGTCGACGATGGTTTTATTACCGTAGTCCAGCGTGTGAGGGGTCCATTCGCTGTAGTGATCGAGCCAAGCTCGGGAGGTGGAAGCGGACACGCAAAAACCTTTCGTTTGGGTAAATAATTAGTTTTAAAAAATCAGTATAGAGAAAACGTGAAGAAGCCCTCTAGTTTTCTTCCAGTGTCAGCAAAAAACGTTTGGCTTCCAGACCGCCCGCATAGCCGCCGAGCCCGCCGTCGCTGCGCAGCACCCGGTGGCATGGCCGCACGATGAGCAGGGGATTGGCACCGCACGCACTGCCCACGGCCCGCGTCGCGCCGGGCCGGCCCAGCAGCTTGGCGACGTCGCGGTAGGTGACCGTCTCCCCATAGCCAATCTCGGCCAGTTGCGCATGCACTGCGGCGCGAAAGTCGGTCGTCGCAGGCGGGTCGAGGGGCAGCTCGAAGGCGCGGCGCTGGCCGGCGAAATACTCCGCGAGCTGTGCCTGGGCGGCGTCGAGCACGTCCGCGCTGCGCTTTTCGATGCCCCCTTCCTCTACACCGCCCACCGCTTCCTGCAGGGTGCTGGCCGCGGTGAATTCGACGCGGGAAACCCCCCGCGGGCTCGCCTGCAAACGCAGGGGTCCGAGGGGGCTATCGATTAGGCGGAACAAGTTAATTCTGCTCGGCCTCGAGGCGGCGGATGAGGTCTGCCTGGACCTCGCGGCGGCGGATCTTGCCCATCTGGTCCTTGGCCAGCTCCTCAAAGTGGTAGAAGGTGCGCGGGACCTTGTAGCGGGTCAGGCGCTCGCGGCAGTAGTCCTTGAGTCCCTCCGGGTCCAGGGCGGCGCCATCGGCGAGGTCGAGGCAGGCCACGACGTCCTCGGAGCCGTCCTCGCGCGGGCGTCCGACCACGGCTACGTCATCGATGCTCGGGTGCTCGCGCAGGATTTCTTCCACCTCGCCCGGATACACGTTGAAGCCGCCGGTGATGATGATTTCCTTGATGCGGCTGACCAGGCGGATGAAGCCGTCTTCTTCCATGACGCCCATGTCACCGGTGCGGAACCACTCGCCGTGGAATGCGGCCTCGGTGGCCTCCTCGTTATTGAGGTAGCCCTTGAAAATCTGTGGCCCACGCGCTAAAACTTCGCCCTCGGTGCCGTCCGGCTGGGTTTCATCGAGGTTATCCGGGTTGGCAATGCGCACCTGGGTATCCGGGAACGGAATGCCCACGTAGCCCGGGCGGCGGTCGGTGCTCATGGGGTTGCCCACGATAATCGGCGAGCACTCGGTGAGGCCATAGCCCTCCACCAAGAGGCCGCCGGTGTAGTTCTCCCACTTGTTGACCGTGTCCGAAGGCAAGGTAGAAGCGCCGGAGAAGGCTGCGCGCACGCCCTTGATAGGGATCTGCTGCTCGTCGGCGGCTTTGACGATTCGCTCGTAGAGCGTCGGTACACCCGGTACCCAGGTCGGGGTGTGCTTTTTCATCAGCTGCATGATGAGCGACATATCCGGCTTAGGCAGGATGACTAGTTCGCCGCCGATAAACTGCGCCAGGGTCACGTTCATGGTCAGGCCATAAGCATGGAAGAAGGGGAGGGCGGCGAGCATGCGCTCGGGCTTATCGCCCAGGCCCGGTACCCACGCTTTGCCCTGCATCAGGTTGGAAAACAGGTTTCCGTGAGAAAGCATGGCACCCTTCGGGGCGCCGGTGGTACCAGAGGTATACATAATCAGCGCGATGGTGTCCTTATCCACGTCTTCCGGCGTGGTGATATCTCTACCGTCGCCACCGATGGCGTTGCCCACCAAGGCTTCCCACGGCACGGTATTGGGCGCCGGGGAAGAAAGCTGTTCGCGCTTGGATTTGAGCGGCGGGATGGGCAAGCGCAACGCGGCGCGCTGCAGGGTGGGCATGGCGTTGATCATGTTGATGGACACGACCGTTTCCAGGTTGGTGGTCGCGCGCAGCTTCTCCAAGGTCGGCGCGGCCTTATCCCAGGCGATGGCGATGCGTGCGCCGTGATCTTGGAAGAGTCCTTCCAGCTCATGGGCGGTGTAGAGCGGGTTATGTAGTACCACCTGCGCACCGAGCTTCAAGATGGCATAAAACGCCGCGATGTACTGCGGCGAGTTTGGTGCCACGATGGCTACACGGTCACCGGGGCGCACACCGAAGGCCTTCAAGCCAGCGGCCGCAGCGCGAACCTGACGGTCCAGCTCCGCATACGTTTGGGTGCGCCCGAAGAAGTAGGTGGCCGGTTTATCGGCGTTGACCTCAAGGTTGTTGTCGTAAATATCCAGCAACGTGGTGTCGCCGTACTCGAGGTGGTGCGGTGTCCATTCCGGGTAATACTGGAGCCAAGCCTGTGATTCGTATGCGGACAAAACTTTACCTTTCGGTGGCGTAGGTTTCTGGCAGGGGCCAGTATAGCGCCGGTAGAATTGAGCGCCATGCGCATCGCCATGATCTCTATGCATACCTCGCCGATTGAACAGCCCGGCTCGGGGGACGCCGGCGGCATGAACGTCTACGTCCTCAATAGTGCGCGCCAACTGGCTCGCCGGGGAATCGAGGTGGACGTCTATACCCGCGCCACTCGGCCTAGCCAGGGCGAAATCATTGAGGTTGAGCCCCATCTGCGCGTCATTAATATCGTCGCCGGGCCGTACGAGGGCCTGGATAAAGAGGATCTGCCTACCCAGCTAGCCGCTTTCGCGGGCGGCATGGTGCAATTTGCCAAGTGGCAGGGCAAGAAATATGACCTTATTCACTCGCACTACTGGCTCTCCGGCCAGGTGGGCTGGCTGCTACGGGATCTCTGGGGCATTCCGCTCATCCACACGGCCCATACCCTCGCCGCGGTGAAGAATGCCTCCCGGACCGCGGATGACACCTTGGAGTCCGAGGCCCGCCGCATCTGCGAGCAGCAACTGGTGGATAACGCGGACCTGCTCGTGGTCAATACCGAGCAGGAGGCCCGCGACCTGGCCGAGCACTACGACGCCGAGTGCGACATCATTCGCGTGGTCTCGCCCGGCGCCGACGTAGAGCTTTTTACCCCTGGTACGGACCGCAATACCGAGCGCTCCCGTCGCGAGCTGGGCATTCCACTGCACACCAAGGTGGTGGCCTTTGTGGGGCGCCTGCAAAAATTCAAAGGCCCGGAGGTCCTTATCCGCGCCACGGCCGAACTCTTCCGCCGCGAACCGGCGCGCGACCTGCGCGTGGTTATCTGCGGTGGCCCGTCGGGGGCCAATACGGCGCCGGAGGCCTATAGGGAGTTGGCGCGTGAGTTGGGCGTCGATAAGCGCGTGCGCTTTTTGGGCGCCCGCCCGCCAGAGGAGCTGGTGGGGGTCTACCGCGCGGCCGATATCGTAGCGGTGCCTAGCTATAACGAGTCCTTCGGCCTAGTGTCGCTGGAGGCCCAGGCTTCTGGCACGCCGGTGGTAGCCGCGGCCGTCGGCGGGCTGCCCATCGCCGTGGCCGACGAGGAGACCGGCTTGCTGGTGCACTCGCATGACCCGTCCGACTGGGCCGATGCTCTAGCCCGCCTGCTTGACGACGACCCCATGCGCATCGCCATGGGCGAAGCCGCCGTCGCCCACGCCGCGCGCTTTAGCTGGGCCAGCTCCGCCGCCGCGCTCGCAGAAATCTATGACGAGGCCAGCCGCATAGAGGTCCCGGATTGCCATCAACGGCGGGCGATTGGGGATTAAACCCTGACGCCGGTAGTAATTTCGTGGCATGCTGTAGGCATGACTAACGGAAAACTGATTCTTCTTCGCCATGGCCAATCCAAGTGGAACGAGTCCAACCAGTTCACTGGCTGGGTCGATGTAGATCTGACCGAAAAAGGCGAGGCGGAAGCCAAGCGCGGCGGTGAGCTGCTCGCGCAGGAAGGCGTTCTGCCCGATGTCCTCTATACCTCTCTTCTACGCCGTGCTATCCGCACCGCAAATATCGCACTCAACGCCGCCGACCGCCACTGGATCCCAGTGGTGCGCGATTGGCGCCTCAACGAGCGCCACTACGGCGCCCTGCAGGGCCTGAACAAGGCCGAGACCAAGGAAGAGTACGGTGAGGAAAAGTTCATGGCATGGCGCCGCTCCTATGACACGCGCCCGCCGGAGCTGGCCGATGACTCCGAGTACTCCCAGACCAATGACCCGCGCTACGCGGACCTGGACAAGGTCCCGCAGACCGAGTGCCTGAAGGACGTCGTCGCCCGCTTCGTGCCGTACTTCGAGGAAGAAATCCTCCCACGCGCTAAGAAGGGCGAGACCGTGCTCATTGCTGCACACGGTAACTCCCTGCGCGCACTGGTTAAGCACCTAGACAATATCTCCGATGACGATATTGCCGGCTTGAACATCCCAACCGGCATCCCGCTGGTGTATGAGATCACCGAGGACGGCTCCGTAGTAAATCCAGGTGGCACCTACCTGGATCCGGAAGCCGCCGCTGCCGGTGCCGCCGCCGTTGCTGCGCAGGGCGGTAAGTAAGAAACTGCGCCACAGTCCCCGGGGAGCATTCCCTGGGGACTTTGTGGTGGATAGGGTAGACACGTGGAATTGATTCTTTCCTTTGCCGCCGGCGTGGTGGCCTGCGGGCTGGCGCTGCCGGTGATTTCTTGGCTGCGCGGGCGCATTGCGCGCTACCGCCAAGCCACCGATGCCGAGGCCAACCAAGTGACGACGGTCAGCCAGGTGCTGCATTTGGCCGTACAAGGCTCGCCGACGGCCCTGGCGGTGCTGGACCGCAGCCAAGAAATCGTCATGTCCAATCCCGCCGCCCACGAGATGTCCCTGGTGCATGACCGCGCCGTGAACCCGGACGTGTGGCAGACCGCGCAGGAGGTCTTCGAGGACAAGGAGACCCGCACCGTCGACCTGGCCATTCCCAAGCGCCGCACGGGCCACCGCGTCACCCAGTTCAAGGCGGTCATTAAGCCGCTGACGCTTAACGACGGCCGCTTTGTCATCATTTACGGCACCGATGAGAGCGAAAACGTCCGCATGGAATCCGCACGCCGCGACTTCGTGGCAAACGTCTCCCACGAGCTCAAGACCCCCGTCGGCGGCATTGCCCTGCTGGCCGAAGCCCTGCTCCAAGACCCCGGTGACCAGGAAACCGTCGAGTACTTTGGCAACAAGGTCTACAAGGAAGCCAACCGCATGGCCGATATGGTCAGCGAACTTATTTCCTTGTCCAAGCTGCAAGGCGCCGAGGCGCTGCCAGAGATGGAACCGTTGGCCGTCGATGACCTCATCGAGGAAGCACTCTCGCGCAACCAACTGGCTGCGGAGGCCCGCTCCATCGAACTCAACCGGGGCGCCTCGGTTGGCGTGCAGGTCAAAGGAGATAGGTCCCTGCTGGTTACCGCACTATCTAACCTCATCTCCAACGCGATTAACTATTCGCCGGAGAAGATGCCGGTATCGGTCTCCCAGAAAGTCGTGGACGGTGGGGTCGTGCTCATTCGCGTCACAGACCGCGGCATCGGTATCGCACCGGATGATCAAAAACGTGTTTTTGAGCGCTTCTTCCGCGTAGACCAAGCCCGGTCGCGGCAGACCGGAGGCACTGGCCTAGGATTAGCAATTGTTAAACACGTGGTGGCCAACCACGGCGGCAACATCAAATTGTGGTCCCGGCCCGGTACCGGTTCCACATTCACCATTGAGTTGCCTATCTACAGGGAAGAAAAGCCAGCGCAGGATGCTGGCATGAAGGATAATGAGAAAAAGGATGCCGTCACTGCGGCGGCGCCTGGGCTCCCGCGTGCAGTAGCGCGCGTCGCAGCACGTCGAAAGGATAAAGCACAATGACCACCATCCTCATCGTTGAAGATGAAGAGTCGCTGGCAGATCCGCTGGCATTTCTCCTCCGCAAGGAGGGCTTCGAGCCGATCATCGCGCACGATGGCCCCACCGCGCTGGAAAAGTTTGCCGCTAACGACATCGATATCGTCCTTCTAGACCTCATGCTGCCCGGCATGTCTGGCACCGAGGTATGCAAGCAGCTGCGCACTACCTCGTCCGTTCCGGTCATCATGGTGACCGCGCGCGATTCCGAGATCGACAAGGTCGTCGGCCTTGAGCTGGGCGCCGATGACTACGTGACCAAGCCCTATTCCTCCCGCGAGCTCATCGCGCGCATCCGCGCGGTGTTGCGCCGCGGCCACGATTCCGGCGCCGGCGCCGACACCGAGGCGGAGGAAGAAGTAGCCGAGCAGATCCTCGAAGGCGGCCGCGTCAAGATGGACGTGGAACGCCACACCGTTACCGTTGCGGATGAGCCGGTATCTATGCCCCTCAAGGAATTCGACCTCTTGGAGTACCTGCTGCGCAACGCCGGCCGCGTACTTACCCGCGGCCAGCTCATTGACCGCATCTGGGGCGCCGATTATGTTGGCGACACCAAGACGCTCGACGTCCACGTCAAGCGACTGCGCTCCAAGATCGAGGAGCAGCCCTCCCGCCCGAAGCACCTGGTTACGGTGCGCGGCCTGGGCTATAAATTCGAGCTCTAGCTCCCCGCCCGCTGGCTTTCAACCTGCAGGCTCCCAGCTTTCACGCTGGCCGGGTGCTGCGCGAGCTGGACGCCGTGCTCGGCCGCCGCGGCGCGCGCCTTGCAGTGCGCGGCCAAAATCTCATAGGACTCTCGGCCCATGAGCGCTACCAGCTCGTCCTCGTGCGATTGCCACATCGGCAGCGGGTTGGCGTGGCAGGCGGCATCGGCCGAGCAATACCAATCAAAGTCTTCGCCGCCATTGCCCCAACCGCGGCGGTCATACTCGCCGATCTGCGTGCGCAAAATCTCCTGGCCATCCGGGCGCTCTTCATAATCCTCGTAGCGGCGCAGCGGCAGCTGCCAGCACACCTCGGGTTTTACCACCGTGAGCTCCTCGCCGGTATCGACAGCCCACTGGTGTAGCGCGCAGCCCGTACCCGTTGCCCAGCCGGCGCGGTTGGCAAAAATGCACGCGCCATCCACAATTGGCGTCTTTAGGGCCGGTTCCGGTTCGCCGTCCTCGCCGTCGAGTTCGTCCCACTCCAGCCATGGCTCCAACTCGTCCGTAGCGTCCTGCGCGAGGAACTCATCTACCCCCGCTGGGCGCAGCTGCCAATACTTGGCGGGCATGCGCGAGACGGCGTCGTAAAGCTGATCGCGGTCTTCCTCATCGGCCATATAGGCGCCATGCACGCAGCAGCCCACCTCGGGCTGGCTCTTATCGATGCCCCGGCATGCCGACGTCCCAAATTGGCAGCTGTAGTGCGATTCCACCCATGTCAGGTCGATGGAAAAGACGTGGTGCGGGTCGTTCGGGTTGGTAAATTCGAACCACTCCCGCGGGAAATCGGGGGCCTCTTCGCGGCCCGCTCTTATCGACGCCGCCGCGGGCGAGCTCGCGGGAAAACCTAGGTATACCGTGTCAGATTTTGGGCGATTCACACCTAACCACGGTAGACCTACTACGCTATTAGTGTGCGATTAGGTGTATTAGACGTCGGAAGCAATACCGTCCACCTCGTTGCGGTCGATGCCGCGACGGGCGGACGGCCCACTCCGATGAGCGATTGGAAGACCCCGCTCCGGCTGGTAGAACAGCTGGACAAGAAGGGCAACATCCATGAAAAGGGTGTAAAGAAGCTGGTCAGCGCCGTAGCGGAGGCGAGCGAGCTGGGCGATAAGCTGGGCTGCGCTGAATTTATTGCTTTTGCAACCTCGGCGGTGCGCTCTGCGCCCAATTCCGAGGCCGTGCTCGATGAGGTGGAAAAGCAGACCGGCGTACGCCTGCAGATCCTCTCCGGCGTGGAAGAAGCCCAGCTGACCTTCCTTGCTGCCCGTCGCTGGTATGGCTGGTCCGCCGGCCGTATTACCAACCTGGACATCGGCGGCGGCTCGCTAGAGCTGTCCACCGGTACCGACGAGCACCCCGACCTTGCCTTCTCCCTCGACCTGGGCGCTGGCCGGTTGACCCATAATTGGTTCGACACCGACCCGCCAGAGAAGAAAAAGGTAAGCGCGCTGCGCGATTTCATTGATGCAGAGCTTGAAGACGCCGCCCAGCAGATGAAGGCCATGGGCCCCGCTGGCCTTGCCGTGGGTACCTCCAAAACCTTCCGTACGCTGGCCCGCCTGACCGGTGCCGCACCTTCGTCTGCCGGCCCATACGTCAAGCGCACGTTGACTGCACCGGGTCTGCGCCAGTTGATTTCCTTCATCTCTCGCATGACTGCGGCAGACAGAGCAGACCTAGAAGGTGTAAGTTCTAACCGATCGCACCAAATCGTTGCCGGCGCTCTAGTGGCCGAGGCATCCATGCGGGCCTTGGACATCGAGAAGCTGGAAATCTGCCCGTGGGCGCTGCGTGAGGGCGTCATTTTGCGCCGGACCGACAAGGGATTGGAATAGGAAGAGATCATGGCTGACAAGAATAAGTTGACCGTGGCAGAGCTGCTGGCTCGCGATAAAAAGGCCCGCGGCGAGAAGGGCGGCAAGGATGACAAGCGTTCGCGCCGCCACCGCCGCAGCTTGGATGAAGGCGGCATTTCCGTTGCCGAGCTAACCGGCAACCTTAAGAAGGTCGAAGCTTCGCCTGCCGAGGCCAAGCACACCTCCGTCTCCATCGACGAGGACGCTCCCGTCATCCGCGCCCCCAAGGCTGCCGACGCGACCGATGCCGACGCCACAAAGAAGTCCACCGACAAGCCAAATTCTCAGTCCGCAGCCACGACCGCCGCTCAGCCTGCCGCGCCGAAGGCTGCACCCAAGGCTGCACCAAAGACCGCCGCAGAGGCAGCACCAAAGGCTGCTCCTAAATCCGCGGACAAGCCCGCAGCCAAGTCTGCTGCCGCTGCGGCACAGGAGGCGCCGAAGAAGAATCAGCCTTCTGCGGATGACACCGCGGTAATCCAGCGCGTGGGTAAGGCGAAGGAGGAGGATGCCAAGACTGCTGCCGCCAAGCCTGCCGGGGCTGAGGCAGCTGCCGCGAAGCCCGTTGCCGAAAAGCCGAAGGCCGACAAGGGCGCGAAGGTGGCCGGAGCGGGAGCTGCGACAGCTGGTGCTGGAGCGGCCGCTGCAGCGGCGGTGCCGGCGTCTAAGAAGGCGGGCGTCGCTAAGAATGCCGAGGAAACCGGCAACCTGCCCAAGGTCGAGGACGACGAAGAGTGGATCGAGGAAGAGCACGAGAAGCTCAACCCAGTTTCCATCCTGCTGATGATTGTCGCGGGTATCCTGCTGGCGATTGTCATCTTCAAGGGCTTTGAGATTCTGTGGGATAGCTTCCCACGCCTGGTCGTCGCCATCCTGGCGCTGTGCGTCACCGCAATTATGGTGGGCGTGACGCACGCCCTGCGCACCGCGCGCGACGGGTTCTCTATGTTCCTGGCCGGCTTTACCGGCCTCGTCCTTACCTTCGGCCCGCTGCTGTTGGTTATGCTCTAAGCCCCCGCTTGTCGACGCCCCGGTTACCCCACGTGGTAGCCGGGGTTCCGCATTTTTGGCATGGTGGAGACTATGACAAAGATTGCAATTTTAGGCGGCGGACAAATCGGTGAGGCTTTGACCTCGGGACTCGTAGCTTCGGGCTTTGCGGGCTCGGATATCACGGTCACCAACCGCACCGAATCCCGCAGCAAGGAACTTCAGGACGCTTATGGCGTCGCCACCACCAGCGATAATGCGGCGGCGGTAGACGGCGCGGATTATATCTTCGCGTGTGTGAAGCCCTACGCCATCCTGGATCTGCTCGAAGGCCTTGAACCAGCCAAGGATGCCGTGGTGGTGTCCATGGCCGCGGGCCTGACGCTCGAGCAGCTGCAGGGAGCGGCGGGCGAAGGCGTGCCGGTGGTGCGCGTTATGCCCAATACCCCCATGTTGGTGCGCCGCGGCATGTGCACCTGCGCGGCCGGTGAGCACGTGAGCGACGCCCAGATGGACGGCGTGCGCGAGCTGTTGGAGGCCGTAGGCGAGGTGGCGGTCATCCCGGAGAAGAATATCGACGCCGCCACCGCGCTGGCAGGCTCCTCGCCGGCCTATTTCTTCCTCGTAGCAGAAGCGCTTGTCGATGCCGGCGTGCAGCTCGGCCTTCCCCGCGACGTCGCTGAGAAGCTTGCCGCCCAGGCCGCAGCCGGCTCCGGTGAAATGCTGGCTAGCTCCGGCCGCTCGGCCACCCAGCTGCGCGCTGGCGTAACTTCGCCGGGCGGTACTACCGCGGCCGCTGTCCGCGAGCTGGAGGAGTCCGGCTTGCGCGGCGCGTTCTACCGCGCGGCAGAAGCCTGCTCCGATAAGGCCAAGGAGCTCGGCTAGCGCCGCCGTGTGCGACCTCCCCGTGGTGGGGGTGTACCCACCCGGGAGTGTTGGGGCGGGTGTTAAGCAGCGCTTTTAGGGGAAACCCTAATGAATGCTGTGAAAAAATTTGGCACTTGGGTCGCATTAGTCACATGTTTCACGATAGGCTAGGGCAAGCACGTGCGTGAAGTCCTGTGGGAGGGGAAGCCTACAGCGCGTAACGAGCTGAAGGGTTAGATATATATGGCAAATGAAGAAAAGGGAACCTTTCTGACGATCGCGGAGGTCGCCGAGATTATGCGCGTCTCCAAAATGACCGTCTACCGTTTGGTTCATGCAGGCGAAATGCCGGCTGTTCGCGTCGGACGCTCCTTCCGCGTTCACGAGTCTGCCGTCAACGAGTACTTGGAGGCTTCCGTCTACGGAGCCTAGGCTCGCGCCGCACAGACAGCGCCCACCTCTGTTGGCCCTCGTGGTCAGCGGTGGTGGGCGCTGTTGTTTCTCGTTGTTGTTGTCGCGGGCCCTTTTTGGTCACGGGCTGGGTGCTGGGTAAGATGGTGTGCATTCGTGTCGGCTCGCTGATGTGGCCCGCGGTCCGTGTGGCCACGGCGGCAAGAGTGCACCTTCGCCGCTTTAGCGCTGACAAGTTTGACAGTACGTACTACACGAAAGTGAGGACTCCATGGGTTCCGTCATTAAGAAGCGCCGCAAGCGCATGTCCAAGAAGAAGCACCGCAAGATGCTGCGCCGCACCCGCGTGCAGCGTCGTAAGCTGGGCAAGTAAACCCCAGCCCGCTTCTTGCCCTCCGCCATTGTGCGGAGGGTTTTTGCATGCTTGCCGACGTCCCTCTGCGCCCTCTACCGCCCTGGCTACCGCCGGTAGTAGCGCCAGCCGCCATAGGAAAAGGCGGCGGTGGCCAGCGCAGGGAGGCCATAGGTGCGGATGGCGCGGCGCACGGAGCGATAGTCGCGCACGAGCCAGCCGCGGTCTCCAGCAATATCGCGCAGCTTGCGGTCTGGGTTAATGGCCACGGCGGTGCCGACCATGGACAGCATGGGCACGTCGTTGGCGGAGTCCGAATACGCGGTGCAGCGCGAGAGGTCGAGACCTTCGATGGTCGCGAGCGCGGCCACGGCGTGCTTTTTGCCGGGCCCGTGGAGGATATCGCCGACCAGCCGTCCGGTGAACTTGCCGTCCTTGACCTCCGCGACGGTGCCGAGCGCGCCCGTAAACCCGAAGCGCCGGGCGAGCACCTGCGCCAGCTGGACCGGCGTGGCGGTGACCAGCCATACCTGCTGGCCGGCGGCTAGGTGCATCTCCGCCAGCTGCGTGGTGCCGGGGTAGGCGCGGCGGGCCAGCGAGGCGTCCACGATCTCCTCGCACAAATCCACCAGCTCGTCGACGCTGCGGCCTTTGACAAACTCCAGTGCCTGCGCGCGGCCGGCGGCCACGTCCTTGGCATTTTCGCTGCCGGAGACGCGGAACTTGAGCTGCTTCCACGCAATCGGCAGGATTTCAGAAATACGGAAGTAGCGCTTGCGCGCCAAGCCAAAGGCGAATTCCACGAGGGAAGAGCCTTGGATGAGGGTGTTGTCGACGTCGAAAAACGCTGCCGCGCCCACATCCACCGGTACGTCCGGGTCCTGGGCGGTGATGCGCTGCGCACCGGCCGCGTCATAGGAGCCGGTGACCGAGTCAACGCCGGAAGCAAAGTCCTCCAACTCCAGCCCGAACTCCTCCAGCGCCGCAGCCGCCGCGGCTTCACCGGCGGTGCGCTGCGATTCCTCGTCCAGCGGGGCGAGCGCTTGGGTCTCCAAGAAATTACGCAGGTTACCGCGCGAGGCGGTCCAATTGGCCAAGAAGTCGCGGGGGGATTCGGGGAACCCTGGGGGAGTGGTAGCGGACACGAGTGGGACAAACAGCTTTCGCAAATGCGGGGTGGACTAACGTGTCCATAGTAATGGTTTCGACCGCCGCCGTCCTTGTGAGGAGAAAATGTCCCAGCATCTCGTCGAGCTCATGGTGCGCACCACCTGCGGTTCTTGCGCGCGCGTGAGGGAGCAGATCACCCCCGTCGTCAAGCAGGCAGGCGCGGAGCTTGCTGTGCGTAACGTGGATGAGGACGCGGAGCTGGCCATGGAGTTCGGTGACCGCGTGCCCGTCGTGGTCATCGACGGCGAAGAGTTTGCTTGCTGGGAAGTAGACAACGAGGAGTTGGCGGCCGAGCTGGCCGGTTGATTCGGGATCCGCGACACCGACGGGTAGTCTTTTGGAGGATTAAAATCAATCAAAGGGTTGAGGAGTGTTGTGCATGAGCGTGCTCGTCGTGGGCATGTCCCACCAGTCGGCGCCGGTGGCGCTGCTGGAAAAGCTGAGCATGGATAGTGCGGTCCAGGATTCCGCCTGCGGGCAACTCGTGGCGGCCGAGCCACTTTCAGAGGCCATGATTATCTCCACCTGCAACCGCATGGAGGTCTACACCGTCACCAACTCCTTCCACGCCGGCGTGCAGGAAGTCGTGCGCGTGCTCACCCAGGTTTCCGGCGTGGGCGAGCAGGAGCTGCGCAACTACCTCTACGTGCGCTATGCCGACGCCGCGGCCGAGCACCTCATGTCCGTGACCTCCGGCCTGGATTCGATGGTGGTGGGCGAGCAGCAGATCATCGGCCAGGTGCGCAGCGCCTACCAGTCCGCCTCCGAGCAGGGCACGGTCGGCCCGCGCATTCACGCGCTGGCGCAGGCCGCGCTGCGGGCGGGCAAGCGCGTGCACTCCGAGACCGATATCGACGAGGCCGGCGCCTCCATGGTGTCTTTCGCCTTCGACCAGGCCTTGCAGCGCCTCGACGCCGGGGACCTGACCGGCAAGACTGCGCTGATCCTTGGTGCGGGCGCCATGGCGTCCCTCGCCGCCACCCACGCCGGCCGGCTGGGGGTTAAGGAGCTGGTGCTGGCCAACCGCACCCGCGAGCGCGCCGAGCGCCTGGCCAGCCACGCCGAGGAGGCGGGCGTTGCCACCCGCGTCGTGGACTTTGCTGAGCGCGCCGCCGCGCTTTCCGACGTCGACCTTGCCATCTCCGCCACCGGCGCCGATAACTTCACCATCGAGGCCGCCGACCTCCCCGCCGGCCGCGATCTCATGCTCATCGATCTCTCCCTGCCGCGCGATATCGACGATGCCGCCGCCGCGGCCGAGGGCGTGGACTTGGTCAATATCGAGCGCCTGAGCAAGTCTCTTTCGGCCGCCGATACCGATGTCGCGGCCGGCACCAGCCCGCACGCGCAGGCCCGCCACATCGTCGACGAAGAGCTGGCGGCCTATACCTCGGCCCAGCGCGTGCGCGACGTCGCCCCGGCCGTAAGCGCCCTGCACCGCCGCGCGGCCGATCTCGTCGAGTGCGAGGCCGCGCGCCTGCAGCACAAGCATCCCGAGCTCGCGGGCAAGCAGCTCGAGGACGTGCAGCGCGCGCTCAAGCGCGTGGCCGATAAACTGCTGCATGAACCGACGGTTAGGGCGAAGAAGCTGGCGGCGTCGGAAAGCAGTGTCAGCAGCGAAAGCGCCCTGCAGGAGCTCTTTGGCCTGCAGCTGGAAGGCTCCGGGGTGTCCGTGGCCGTCAATGAACTGCCCACCATGACTAAGGAGGCCTAGATGTTTCAGATTGGTACCCGCGGCTCCAAGCTCGCCACCACCCAGGCCGGCCATGTGCGCGATTGGCTTATCGACGCCGGCTTTGACTCCCAACTCCACATCGTCACCACCGCCGGCGACGTCAATATGGCGCCGGTCGAGCGCATCGGCGTCGGCGTATTTACCCAGGCGCTGCGCGAGGCGCTGTATGCCGGCGAGTGCGATATCGCCGTGCACTCGTTTAAGGACCTGCCCACCGCGCCCGATGATCGCTTCCGCCTCGTCGTGCCGCAGCGCCAGGATTCCCGCGAGGCGCTCGTCGCCCGCGATGGCCTGAGCCTGGCGCAGCTGCCGCAGGGCGCGCGCGTGGGCACCTCCGCCCCGCGCCGCATCTCCCAGCTCGCCGCCCTCCGCCCGGACCTGGAGATTCGCCCGCTGCGCGGCAACATCGATACCCGCATGTCCAAGGTCACCGACGGCGAGCTCGACGCCGTTCTGCTGGCCTACGCCGGCCTGCTGCGCGGCGGCTACGCAGACCGCGCCACCGAAATCTTCGAACCCTCCGTCTTCATGCCGGCACCGGCCCAGGGCGCACTCGCCATCGAGGCCGTGGCCGGCACCGAGGCAGCCGCGGCCCTAGACGCTATTGTCGACGACCGCGCCTCGGCCGCCGCTGCCGGTGAGCGCGCCGTGCTGGCCCGCCTCGAGGCCGGCTGCACCGCGCCGGTGGCCGCCACCTCGCGCTGGGACGGCGACCAGCTCACTGTGCGCGGCGGCGTCTTCGCGCTCGACGGATCCCGCCAGCTCACCGCCACCGCCTCCGGCTCCGCGGCCGAAGCCGCCGATCTTGGCGCGCGCATCTCGGACGAGCTTTTCGCCGGTGGCGCGGCCGAGCTGCTGGGCAAGTAATTTCGCCTTTAGGCGCTAATAATTTAAGGTGTAGATACCACAGATCATTGTCCCGCAATGATCCGGCCCCCTTTAAGGGCATCCCAGGACGCAAGGCCTGGGATTTTGGCCGTTAAGACCGTGTCACCCACCGCCGGCGCGGGGAACCACACCGCATGCGATCATGTCCGTGCGCGGTGCCGCGCGCCCGATTTTAGAAAAGAACTTTATGAGCAATGCCGCGCCAGACACCCAATTGGGCAAGATCGTCTTTGTGGGCGCTGGTCCAGGTAATCCCGACCTGCTGACCGTCCGCGCCCGCGAGGTTCTGGCAAATAGTGCCATCGCCGTGACTGATCCGCAGGTCATGCAGGGCGTGCGCGATGCCGTCGCCGCCGCGCTGCCCGTTCCGCAAGAGCTTCTCGACGCCGCCGAAGCCGAATACGCCCAAATGTGCGCCGATGCCAAAGCCAAGGGCGCGCGCCGTAAACCGCCGCGCCCCGCGCCGCCAACGGCCGCGGTGTTGTACGAGCCGGGCGAAGATATCGTCGGCCAGCTGCGCGAGTGCTTGGTCGAGGCCGATGGCGAGGATGTCATCCGCCTAGTCACCGGCAACCCGCTGCACCGCGAGTCCATCAAGGCCGAGATCAACGCCGTGGCGTCTGCCGGCCTGGAATTCCAGGTAGTGCCGGGCATGTCCCTGCCCTCCACCGTGCCGTCCTTTGCCGGCATTGCTCTCGGCTCGACCTATACCGAGGCCGACGTTACCGACGGCGCCGATTGGGACGCGCTGGCCAACGCCACCCAGCCCATCGTCCTGCAGGCCACCAAGGAAGACCTGCCGGTCATCTCCAACGAGCTGCAGCAGCGCGGCATGCCGGCCGAGACCGAGGCATTTGTCACCGTCCACGGCACCACCCGCCTGCAGCGCACCTATGAGACCACGCTGGGCACCATGGGCAAGCTCGACGCGGACCTCACCGGGCCGCTCGTGGTCACCCTAGGCCGCAGCATCGACGACCGCACCAAGTACTCGTGGTGGGAAAATCGCCCGCTCTACGGCTGGCGCGTGCTCGTCCCGCGCACCAAGGAGCAGGCCGGCCCGATGTCCGCGCGCCTGGCCGGCTACGGCGCTATCCCGCAAAACGTGCCCACCATCTCCATCGAGCCGCCGCGCAACCCGGCACAGATGGACCGCGCCATCAAGGGCATCGTCGAGGGCCGCTACAAGTGGATCGTCTTCACCTCCGTCAACGCCGTGACCGCGGTGTGGGATAAGATCGCCCAGCTCGGCCTCGACGCCCGCGATTTCGCCGGCGTCCACCTCGCGGCCGTGGGTACCAAGACCGCGGCCGCCATCCGCGCCAAGGGTATGGTTCCGGAGCTCCTGCCACACAAGAAGAAGCAGAACGCCGAGGGCCTGCTCGATGTCTTCCCCAACTTCGTAGAAGACATCGACGCTGTCGGCCGCGTCCTGCTCCCACGCGCCGATATTGCGGCCGACACCCTAGTTGACGGGCTCAAGGCCTTGGACTGGGAGGTCGACGACGTCGTGGCCTACCGCACCGTCCGCGCCGCCCCGCCTTCGGCCGAAATCCGCGACATGATCAAGACCGGCGGCTTCGACGCCGTCGCCTTCACCTCCGGGTCCACCGTGCGCAATCTGGTGGGCATTGCGGGCAAACCGCACCAGCGGACGATCATTGCGTGTATCGGGCCGTCGGCAAGAGCGGCCGCGGAAGAGATGGGCCTGCGCGTCGATGTGGTGCCCGAAGTTGCGGACGTGCCCGCGCTTGTCGACGCCCTCGCAGACCACGTCGCCGCCCTCCGCGCCGCCGGAAACCTGCCCGCGCCGCGCAAGAAACGCCGCTCGCGCAAGAAGGCTACTAAGGTCGACAAGGCATAAGTTTTAGTCTCGCTCTAAGGAGTACCCAATGAGCACCTTCCCAGCCCGCCGCCCACGCCGCCTGCGCACCACCCCGCAGATGCGCAACCTCGTGGCCGAAACCGAGGTCCGCCCCTCGGACCTGATTCTGCCCATGTTCATCGTGGACGGACTCGACGCCCCGCGCGAGATTCCCTCCATGCCGGGCGTCTACCAGCACACCTTCGATTCCCTGCGCCGCGCGGCCGAGGAGGCGTTGGAGGCCGGCGTGCCGTGCATCGACCTTTTCGGCGTGCCGCTCGATGAGGACAAGGATGACACCGGCTCCGTCGCTTGGGACCCACAGGGCATTTTGAACCGCGGTATTTCTTGCCTGCACGAGGAATTCGGCGATGACCTCATCGTTATGGCCGATACCTGCCTCGACGAGTTCACCTCCCATGGCCACTGCGGCGTGCTGGATGACAAGGGCCGGGTGCTTAACGACGAATCCGTCAAACTCTACCAAGACATGGCCCGCTCCCAAGCCCGCGCCGGCGCCCAGATCGTCTCCCCGTCCGGCATGATGGACGGCCAGGTCGGCGCCATCCGCGCCGATCTCGACGAGGCCGGCCACGAAGACGTGGCCATCATGGCTTATTCCGCCAAGTACGCCTCCGCTTTCTTCGGCCCGTTCCGCGATGCCGTCGGCTCCTCCCTCGAGGGCGACCGCCGCACCTACCAGCAGGATCCGCGTAATTTCCGCGAGTCCCTGCTCGAGGCCGAGCTCGACATCGAAGAGGGCGCGGACTTCGTTATGGTCAAGCCCGGCCTGCCCTACCTGGACGTGCTCTCGGCCGTGGCGGAGACTTCTCCCGTGCCGGTCGCGGTCTACCAGGTCTCCGGCGAGTACGCGATGGTCAAGGCCGCGGCCGCCAACGGGTGGATCGACGGCGAAGCCATCATGCTCGAGTCACTGACCGCATTCAAGCGCGCCGGCGCCGGCCAGATTCTGACCTACTTCGCTACCGAAGCCGCCCGCCTTCTCAAGTAAAGGACCCCTGTGACTGCTACGCCCCCGTCACCCG
>NZ_JAKRDX010000024.1:0-26895 GCF_022347235.1 Corynebacterium tuberculostearicum | reverse complement strand
GTCGTGTCTGGGCAGTTTTAGCTTCAGGGTTTTCAACCGGATCGATGTGGTGAGACATCTGAGCTGGTAGGACCGGAACGATCTCATGAGACATGCGGAACGATGTCTCCGAACCAGACACACTCTGGGGCACCAGTCATGAGTCGCGACATCGTTGACAAACCGGCATCTCAGTTGCTTTTTGTTCTGGGGTGCCGGTTTCTTCGATCGGGCGGTCAGTGTATGGGCTCACCGTTCCGAGCAGCAGTACCAGGACGTCGTAAAGAACACCTACGCGTGACGGGCGGAGCCATTTCCCTCTCGGGCTCGAGAAGGTGCCTTAAGTCCTAAATGGCCGCACTTTATTTCGACGCCACTGGATTGCGACCTTGATGGCGTACAGCTTTAACGATTCCCATATTGCGATTAAGACTGTTCATAGTGTCAAACATGTCCCGACTCACCAGTCAAGTATCACTCGACACGGTAAGGTAGCCCTAAGCGTCAAATATGTCGCGGCTGACCTGTCAAGCATCACGACGATTCCCTCAGGCACAGACTGTCAAATATGTCATGAACTCAGACACACTCTGGGGCACCATTGGGGGTTCGAAGAATTAGGTTTGATTGTTCAAACAACCCCCGAAAGCATGAAACAATGCCTCTTCCTACAAAAGTAGGTGGGCATTTCCTGTTATGCGCGGACTGCCATCCGAGACCTGTGCCCGAAAACGCAACTAGAGTTCGCTATCCGCTAATGGCGTCCAGCTGCTGCTCATTTCAAATCAGACACCATTTATTGGCTAAAGTTCTCGGAGGCGACTCTCGCGTAGATGAGGGTGTCGGTCCATTCGCCCTTGCTGAACCAGTCTTGGACGTGATGCGCTTCGAGCCGGAGTCCAACATGGTTAGCAAGTGCCGCGGAGGCGCTGTTGCGGGCATCCATCTGCGCGGTGATGCGGTGGAGATGGTAATGGTCAAACCCGAGAGCAAGTACCGCGCGAACAGCTTCGCTTGCGAATCCTTGCCCACCGTATGCCGAGTTCAAAACCCACCCGATCTCGCCCTGACGGTGCTCCTTATCTGTAAGCCACAGTGCGACGTCTCCTATGGGGGTGCCGTCATACTCGATGACTAGTGCAAGTGCAGCAGTCTCACCATCGAGGTCAGTTTTTGATTGCCGCTCCGTAAGCTTGTCACGGGTAACTTCCACAGTCCATGGCTCGTCCAACAGGAAACGAGCAACGTCAGGTTGCGAGTACAGCTTGTGAAGCCATGCGACATCGTCTGTCTCGTGCAGACGGAGTCGAAGTCGTTCTGTCACCAACGGTTACTGGGCGGCGGTCACGAGATCGCGCTGGTAGTGGAACAATTCCCCGCGCTGTCCTGCGGGCGTGGTCCCTACGCCTCGTCCGGTCTCGCGGAATCCCGCCGTCGTCAAGCAGTGCTGGGAGGCCTTGTTTTTCGGAAGCGTGCGTGCTGTCAAGGTTCTAAGTCCACTGTTGCGCGCGAAGCGTGATGCCAGCTCCAAGCCCCGATGGGCATGGCCTTCCCCTCGCGCACCGGGATGAATCCAGAACCCGACCTCGGCAGCCTCGGAGCAAACGTCAAAGAGAACCACGGAACCCACGAACCGGTCGGTCTCGGCGTCGGCAAGTGCGAGGACTGCCAACGTGCCGGACGAGAGGCCCGTCGCAACCTCGTCACAGATCATCCGTCGCACGGACTCGGGGGTGTAATCAGGTTCAGGCAGATGAGCAAAGCGCCGCACAGCTTCGTCTTTTGTGCCTGCTGCATACGCGTCTGCGTCCAGTTCGGAGAGAAGGCGTAGGCGAGTGTTCTCAAGAGCGATCGGAAGGTTGGTAGCATCCAGCATGTGCCAAAACTAACATAGTTTGGATAGGTGGTTCAAGCATGTTTGGTTAGGCTGGTGGGGTGAGCTACTGGGAACATCGGAAACCTGTGCAACGCCATCGCGCCGTGAATATTGCGGAAGTTGCAAGAGCATCGGGCAGACTGTTGGACGAAGGTGGTTTGAAGGCACTCACCATGAGGGCTGTGGCGCAACAGGTGGGCGTCGCCCCAGCTAGCCTGTACTCCCGTGTGGAGTCGGTAGACGACTTGTTCGACCTTGCTCTCGACGTAGTGCTTGCAGACGATCCCGTGATGTCCGAGTCGATCAACAACGCCGACCTGCCCGCCCTGATGCAAGCTTTCTTCACGCACCTCACGACCCACCGGTGGGCCGGTCAGGTCATCGGCATGCGTGCCCCCAGAGGCCCTGCTTACCTGGCCCTTTCTGAGCGCATGTGCGTGCTGCTTGAACGAGAGGGAGTCCCGGATCCGTTGGGAACTGCCTACCGGTTATCAAACCTAGTGATCGGCGCCGCCCTGACCGCGCCCATGGCGCCCGACGAAAAGCGTGTTGCCATCAACCCCGAACAAGCACCGACTTATGCGCGCCTCCACGCGGCGCACCACATTAGCCCACAAGAGATCCTCTCCGAGGGCATCAAGAAACTTTTGTCTTGACGGAACCATCCCATTTCGGGCAGCGGCAGTGTGAGGAATACTCGGAAATGGCGAGAGGAAGCTCAGCTGGGCCAGTAGTGGAGTAGCCGGGCTAGGGATTACTCGACTGCCACCATGTGAAGTCTCGAGACATCGTTCCGGTTGGTGTCTTGAGACTTTTGCTTTTCGAATGGTCGGAGTGGCAAGAATTTCGTAATCTAGGCCCATGAAACTTCTTCTCGCTTCATTCCTGCACCCAAACATCGGCGACTACGTTTCGGGACGAGTGCTATATATCGATGATGCCGCTTCAGAGATGCGCAGGGCACCATTTGCACAGGCAGAACTGAAGGCAATTGGAGAGGCAGCAGAAACCTTAGTCCCTCTCACCCTATCGCAATCAAAATCAAGCGATCTTCAAAATGAAATTGCATCAGCCAACTGCATTTATGTCGCAAGCGGCGACGTGTTCCACCTACTTGACGTACTGAAGAAAACGGGTGCCGACCGTGTACTGACTGAGGCAGTAAAGCAGGGCAAGCTTTACGCTGGAAGTTCTGCAGGAGCAGTTGTTGCCGGCCCATCAATTGAGCCTGCATCAATCATGGACGATTCCAAAACTGCACCGCAGCTCACCGACTACACAGCGCTAAACTTAACTTCCCATGTCATTGTTCCTCATGCACAGGGAACCACTGGACCCTATTCAATAGAGGTCATCAGTAAGACTGTCGAGACCTACGGCCGAGAATGGAACCTGCTGCTTTTGAGAGATGGGCAAGCCCTCTTTATGGAAGATGAAAAGTCCATTCTCATCTAATCTGCGATGACAAACACGCCAAGTAGACCAGGAAAGTTCATTTTTCGCCTCAACTACCAGCATTCCTTGTGACCGAGCAATTCCCTTAAAAATACTATGTAGGGACCATTAGGGTCATTTGTTTTGGCGAGCTCCCATCTCGCAGAGCCAACGTTGTGGCGCTTTGAGACAGTCTCACTCTTTGTTATTCACCTACTGCCTGGGACTTAGCTTCTTGGGACTCACCGATGGCATTACCAAGCGCTGCGATGAATGCGATTAGGCCTACCGTGATGAGGATGTGTCCAAGACCGGCGATACCAGAGATCATTGCAGAGGACTCCTCCCCCAGCACGGTCAAGCATCCGTGCCAGATCATGACGCCAACGGTGACGACCACGCCGACGTTATAGAGCCAGAAGAACGCATTGAACTGACCTCGGCTGCGCGACAAACCAAAGACTTTCTCCAATACCAAGAAGATAAGGCTCATCATGAAACCGAGGGCTAGCAAGTGAGTGTGCGCCACGCTTAGCTGAGTGAACTCGCCCGCGGGGAAATCATTGGCACGCGTGAATTCCCGGTAGAACACGCCAGCGCCCAAGCCCAACACGAGGTAGAAAATGGATGCCCAATACAAAGCTTTCATTGTCATTCTCCTTCCCAACCGCTGTCACGGCCGGAGTAGCGATGAATAAAATACTCTAAGGACTTATCCTTCTACATTCGTCATCGTTTTGAATCACAGGGCTAGTTGAAACTGCAATCAACCAGTTGGTTGACTATGAGGCCCGGTAGCTTAAAATTCATAGTCCTGCCGCGGGAAATAAAAGCGCTGACTGTCGGGCACCTTTGTTTTAGCAAAGCCCCGAATCGTTGAAGCAGTTTCGGGTAACTCCAGCTAGTTTGAACAGGCCCACGCCTGAACCTTATTCATATGTTCAACGAAGGCCGCTTCTGTTCTTTGCTCATGCAATTGAATCCAAGCGTCCACGACATCATCTGGGTAAACGCCCGCCGCGCGCAATACCGCCGCGGTGAATGGCACTGGAGCCAAGCCTGAAGCTGTAATCACTCCACCATCAAAAACCGCATCGTCTTCTTTATAGCCCTGAGTGTTGGCGTAGTTCACTGAGGCAAGAAAGCCTTGCGCATTTGAAGTGTGTTCGCAGTGGTCCAGCACCCCAGCACGAGCAAAAGCCAAAGTTCCACCACAGATTGCTGCCAAGAGCACTTCGTTCTCATTTAAGACCTTAATCGTCTCCAACAGCTGTTCGTGCCCGTCAAAGTATGTATCTGCTCCTGGCACCACGAACGCCGCAATATCAGTCCTATTCTGGATGTCCTGCAAGGTCAGGACCGGAACCACCTCGATTCCGCCCTTGGAGCGAACGGCTTCTAGAGATTCGCCAACAAACAAAACCTTAAAGCGACCCGGCACTTGGGCCTCAGCTTCAGCTACCTGCGTTGTGAGGTAGGCATACTCCCAATCAGACATGGTTTCCGTTGCGTAAATAGCAATGATCTTCATGGAATTCACAGTACGCAGGATTTCCAATAAATATTAGAAACTCGAACGACCTGCACCCTCGCCTTAAACTGGCCACATGTCTGAAGTAACGAAGCAATACGCCGTAGACCTCACCCGCCTCGACACCGCCGTATACCGAGCTACCAATTCCGCGGGATCCAGTATTGAGTTTGGCAGTGGCGAGGGACTCCTCTCCCCTGTTGAGCTTTTGCTAGCTGCCGTCGCGGGGTGTTCGGCGGTGGACGTGGATGTGGTGACATCTCGGCGCGCGGAGCCGGAATCTTTTGATGTGCATGTGGAAGGTGACCGCGTAAACGAAGATGGCACATCTCGTCTGTCCGAGGTTCGCGTGGGCTTTGATCTATCTTTCCCAGATACACCCGAGGGCAACCAAGCCCGCAGGATGGTGGACAACCTGATTCGCATCTCCCATGAGAAGGACTGCACGGTATCGCGCACGGTTGAGAACGCCACGCGGGTGAAGTTCAGCAACGACTCGAAATAGCTCCCCGGTGTAATTGCACGACATGCGGTTTCGCTCCGGGAATGACCCCAGCGCCGCTGATATGGTGCAGTTGTTAACTACTGTGACAAATGTGATTACTGCAGGAGCTCAACATGTCACCATCTTTCTCCCGTCGCGGTCTTTTTAAGGCTGGCGCTCTCGCCCTGACCGCAGGTGCTATCGGCGCTGCCGCACCGAATGCAGCGGCACTCGGACCGGTGCGCGGCACCATCATTGATTTCTCCGCCGGCGTACCTTCCCCGCAGGCAATTAAGAATGCCGGCCACATGGGCGCGATTCGCTACGTCTCCGACAAGCGCCCCGGCGCGAACTGGATGACCGGCAAGCCGGTAACCCTCAAGGAGACTAAGGCCAATGCAGCAGCAGGCCTGCCCACTGCGTCGGTATACCAATTCGGCCGTGCGGAAACTGCCGATTGGAAGCAGGGCGCAGCAGGTGCGGCAGTACACGCACCGAAGGCGATTGCGCTACACAAGAAGGCAGGCGGTCCTACCAAGCGCCCGATCTACATCGCGATCGACGATAACCCCACCCGCGAGCAGTACACCCGCCAAATCCGCCCATACCTGCAGGCATTCTCCAAGACGCTAGAGCTGGCCGGCTACCAGACGGGCATCTACGGCAACTACAACACCATCGAGTGGGCGATCCAGGATGGCATCGGCAAGTACTTCTGGATGCATGACTGGGGTTCCAACGGCAAGATTCACCCGCGCACCACTATTCACCAGCTGCCGCACGGCAAGCAGCAGACCATTGGAGGCGTCATCGTTGACGTCAATGAGGTCTATGCCGAAGACTGGGGACAGTGGACGCCTGGCAAGTCCGCGGCCCCTGCACCGGCAAAGAAGCCGACCACCAAGAAACCACAGCCAAAGCCGCAGCCGCAGACCAAGGCCCCAAGCAATGGCTCGTCCGACCTAGTCAATCAGCTGAGCTCACAGCTACAGAGCAAGCACCCGGAGCTACCGAAACTTCCGCAGGTCACCGCCAATGGCGTGAACTTTAATGGCAAGACGTTGAGCAACGATCAGATTCGTCAGCTAGCGAAGATCGTCGCAGAAACGGTCTCTAAGGCGCGGTAGTACTACTTCTTGGAAGGCTCGGAGGTTTTCTCTGAGCTTTTCTTTTTATCTGTGGACTTCTTATCGGAGCTGCCTTTGTCCTTCTTTTTGGACGTAGTGGATTCGCTGGTGGGCTCCTTCGACGAGGTCTTATCCTTCTTGCCCTTGTCGGATTTCTCGTCCTTGTCCTTCTTAGTGGAGGAGGTAGTAGAAGTCTCCGAGGTGGAAGTCTCGATCGGTGGTACGTCTTCGCCGTCTTTGTACTTGAGGAAGCGCTCGGTGGCCTTGCCCAGATTCTTCCCCGTCACCTCATCCTTGACGTAGTCGGTGAGGTCATCGGATGAGCCGGTGATAGAGGCGGCGGCGACGAAGTTCTCGCCAAAGGAAACCGAGGAGTTAATGGACTTATCATTGGACCAGCCCCACTTGCTGCCTACTACGTTGGAGAGCTTGGCTGTGCCGTAGTTCTGAAGGTAGCCATCCTCCGAGATGGGATCGGCATGCGCCATGGCTACGAGCACTGGGTGGGTTTCATCGCGCTCAATGAGCTGCGAGATGAAGCTGGCGACGTCATACGTGGAGGTTTGCGAGTAGCCCCACTGCTCACCGGCCTTGGTGGATTCGAGGTGGAATTCATCGGCAATCGCGTCGATGGAATCCGGGTACTTGTCAAAGAGGTCTTCGGCGGACTTATCAGAGGAGCTAGCGATCATATCCAGCGCCTCATATTTGTCTTCGTACTCGCCCTTTTCCATGACGTAGGTGGCGATATAGAGCTTGATGAGGCTGAGCGCCGGGCGGGCCTCGTGTTCCGAGGCAGAGCCCATGTGCATGCCATCATGCAGGCGGATATAGGTAATTGAATGACCCTCATCGCCCTCCAGGAACTCATTGGTTTCCGGTGGGACGTCGCGGTTGGTGTCTGTTGCTTCCGAGGGGGCGTCGGCAAGCGCGTCGCTTTCACGCTCGCTATTGCTGCACGCGGTGGTGGTCAAGGCGAGCATGCATACGGCCAAAGCGGCACCAGCCTTAACTGATGCCGCCTTGCGGTTCAACGACGTTTTAAACACGTCGATATATGTTACCGGTTGAGTGCACTATCTAGGCAATTAATGCTGCACGGGTGCCTCCACGCCCACGCCGGTAAGGGAGCGAACTTCCATCTCTGCGGAAAGCTCCTCAAAGTTATCCGGCTTGGTCATGATGGATACCAACCAGCCAACGAAGAAGGACAGCGGAATGGAGACCAAACCCGGCGAGGAGAGCGGGAAGATGGCCCAGTCCGCGCCTGGGAACATGGAGGTCTCAGAACCGGAGACTGCCGGGGAGAAGAAGATGAGCACCAGGCAGGACACCACGCCGGTGTACATGGAGGCCACCGCGCCCGCGGTGTTGAACCGGCGCCAGTACAGGGAGTACAGGATGGTCGGCAGGTTGGCGGAGGCCGCCACCGCAAACGCGAGGGAGACCAGGAAGGCCACGTTCTGGGTCATGGCCAGGATGCCCAAGATGATGGAGACGATGCCAAGGACCACCACAGTGGCCTGGGAGACGCGGACCTGCTCGGCCTCGGTGGACTCGCCGTTGCGGATAACCGCGTGGTAGATATCGTGCGCAATGGATGCAGAGGCGGTAATGGCCAGGCCAGCCACCACGGCGAGCACGGTAGCGAAGGCCACGGCGGAAATAATCGCCATGAAGATGGAGCCGCCGATCTCGAGCGCGAGTAGTGGCGCTGCGGCATTGGCGCCGCCCGGGGCGTCGAGAATGCGGTCCGGACCCACCAGTGCTGCCGCACCGTAGCCCAGGACCAGGGTCATAAGGTAGAAGGCACCGATAATAACGATCGCCCAGGTAACGGAGCGGCGCGCCTCAGTCGCGGTGGGCACGGTGTAAAAGCGCATCAGCACGTGCGGCAGGCCGCCCACGCCGAGCACCAGGGAAATGCCCAAGGAAATAAAGTCCAGCTTGGTGGCGGTGGTGGCGCCGTACTTCAGGCCTGGGGCCATGATGTCTTTAGCCTCGTAGCCCTTCTCTTTAATCTGCTCGGAAGCGGCATGCATGTCGATGGCGTTATTAAACAAGGTGCTAAAGCCGCCGCGCAGGGCAATAAAGACCAAGAAACACATGATGACCACGCCGGCTACCAAGAGCACGGCCTTGATCATCTGCACGTAGGTGGTGCCTTTCATACCGCCGACCAGGACGTAGACAATCATGAGCACGCCCACGATGCCCACGACGAGGGCCTGCCACTTGAAGTCGTGGATATCCAACAGCACGGCCACCAGCGAGCCGGCGCCGGCCATCTGCGCGATGAGGTAGAAGAGCGTGACGAAGAGGGTGGCGATGGACGCCGCCACGCGCACGGGCTTTTGCTTCAGGCGGAAGGAGAGGACGTCCGCCATGGTGAAGCGGCCGACGTTACGCATGGGCTCGGCGACGAGCATGAGTGCTACCAGCCAGGCGACGAAGAAGCCCACCGAGTACAAGAAGCCGTCATAGCCGTTGAGCGCCACCGCGCCGACGATGCCTAGGAAGGATGCGGCGGAGAGGTAGTCACCGGAGATGGCCAGACCGTTCTGGCGTCCGGAGAAGCTGCCGCCACCGGTGTAGAAGTCCGAGGCTTCCTTGGTGGTTTTGCCGGCGCGCAGCACCACCGCCATGGTGACGATGAGGAACAGGGCGAAGATGGAAATATTCAGGATGGGGTTGCCGGCGGAAGACTCGGCGGCAAGGGTGGTGGTAGTCATTAGTTGCCCTCCAGTTCTGCACGGATGGCGGCCGACTTCGGCTCGATATTCTTATTGGCGTACTTCACGTAAATCCACGTGATGATGAAGGTGGTGAGGAACTGGGCGAGGCCGAAGACTAGGCCGATGTTCCAGCCGCCGCCGAGCTCGGTTGCCATGAAGCCTGGGGCGAACACGGCGGCAAGAACGTAGACCACGTACCACACGAAGAAGGCCACGGTCATAGGGAAGGTAAAACTCCGGTAGGTGCGGCGCAGCTCGCCGAATTTGGCGGAGTCGCGCATCGCGATGAACTCGCTACCGGTGGGTTCGCGGCGCGAGACAGGAGTTGCAGCTACGTCACTCATAGAGCATCGTCTCCTTGGGTGAGAGGGACTTGGGTCACACGAGATAGTGTGTCACTGCTCACTATCCACGTTGATCTGTAAGTTACAGAACATTTTCTGCAAGGTTGTAAACTCTGCCAAGAAAACCTTCCACTCCCCCACCCTTTCAACCCCATAGGCTTCACTGAACTGGAATAACATCTTCAGCAAACTACCCCCGAGGGAGGAATTTTTTACCCCTTGTAAAGATTGTTAACAGCCGCTTGGCAAAAAAAAAGCCCCCGTGAGGGGGCCTAATCTGCGGTTGACGCTACTCTTCGTTGCCTGGGAATTCGCGCGGGTCATTGAACATACGGCCAAAGCCCTCCTGACCCTCAAGGGCGTCAATGGCGGATACTTCCTCCGCCGTGAGCTCCAGCTCGGTGGCGGCCAAGTTTTCCTTCAAGCGCTCGGTGTGCGCGGACTTCGGGATGACGGAGATGCCCTTAGACATAAGGTACGACAGTACTACCTGTCCCTCGGTGGCCTCGTGGTCAGCCGCAGCCTGCTCAATCACAGGGTTATTGAGCACAACGCCGCGCGCCAGCGGGGCCCATGCCTCGGTAACGATGTCATTATCGTGGTGGAAGGCGCGCAGGCTGGACTGGGTAAAGCCCGGGTGGATCTCCACCTGGTTGAGCACCGGAGAAATGCCGGTGGTGGAAATTAGGTCCTTGAGCACGTCCTCGTAGAAATTAGCCACGCCGATGGACGCAATCTGACCCATGCCCTGCAGGCGGGCGATAGCCTCAAAGGTCTCGTTGTACAGGCCACCCTGCGGCCACGGCCAGTGGATGAGGTAGAGGTCCAGGTAGTCCAGCCGCAGATCCTTCAGCGACTGCTGGAATGCCTCTTCCACCTTGTGCTCTCCCTGATGGGAGTGCCACACCTTGGAGGTAATAAAGAGCTCATCGCGGGTGACGTCGCCGGCATCCATTGCCTGCTTCAGGGCGGTGCCTACCGCCTCTTCGTTCTTGTAGAGCGTGGCGGTATCGAAGTGGCGGTAGCCCAAATCGATGGCCTCGCGGATGACGCGGATGCATTCCTCGTCATAGAGTTTGTACGTACCCAGGCCCAGCTGGGGCATGTCGCGGTCATCATTGAAAGTTACGGTTGGCACAGTCATGTTCTCCATTGTGCCGCAGTTTTTCTCACCGCGCCGAAAACGACGAAACCCCAGGGCTAACCCTGGGGTCGAGCGCTTTTAGTCCGCGCGGATGAGGTCAATAATGAAGACCAAGGTGCGGCCGGACAGCGGGTGCGCACCACCGGCGGGGCCGTAGGCCTTTTCCGGCGGGATGATGAGCTTGCGGCGACCGCCCACCTTCATTCCCGGAATGCCCTCTTGCCAGCCGGCGATGAGACCGGTCAGCGGGAACTGGATGGACTGGCCACGGTCCCACGAGGAATCGAATTCTTGGTTGGTCTCGTATTCAGCGCCGACGTAGTGGACCTCCACTACGGCACCAGGCTGAGCCTCAGCACCGTCGCCGACGACGATGTCTTCTACAACAAGGTCGGTCGGCGCTGGGCCAGACTGGGCTTCAATAACAGGCTTATCCATGGGGATTATTCTCCTTGGGAAATCTAGTTTGTTCGTGCGGTCGCATTAAAAACCGAACCGAGCTGCACCTATTATAGGTGCTACCACCCGATTCGGCTTAATTCGACAGACCCGCGAGACGCTTTAACGCTCGTTGCGCGGGGTAACCTTACGCAGGGACTCGCCGGTGTAAATCTGGCGCGGACGGTTGATCTTGGTGTTGATCTCCAGCTGCTCGCGGTACTGAGCAATCCAGCCCGGCAGGCGGCCGATGGCGAAGAGGACGGTAAAGAAGTCCGTCGGGAAGCCCATAGCGCGGTAGATCAGGCCGGTGTAGAAGTCCACGTTCGGGTAGAGCTTGCGGGAGACAAAGTAGTCATCGTTCAGCGCAATGTCTTCCAGCTTCATGGCCAGATCCAGCATCGGGTCGCCACCCAGGTGCTCGATAATTTCGTGTGCGGTGTCCTTCACAATAGCCGCGCGTGGGTCGTAGTTCTTGTAAACGCGGTGGCCAAAGCCCATGAGGCGAACGCCCTTTTCCTTATTCTTCACGCGGTTCATGAAGTCGGTAGCGTCACCATCGTGGTTGTTCTGGATATCTTCCAGCATCTCCAGAACGGCCTGGTTTGCGCCGCCGTGCAGCGGACCGGACAGGGCGTTAATGCCGCCGGCGATGGAGACAAACATATTAGCCTGAGCGGAACCAATCATGCGCACGGTGGAAGTGGAGCAGTTCTGCTCGTGGTCAGCGTGCAGGATAAGCAGCTTATCCAGCGCCTTAGCTACAACCGGGTCAACCCCGTACTCCTCGGTGGGGTAGCCGAACATCATGCGCAGGAAGTTCTCGCGGGCGTTCAGGCTATTATCCGGGTACATATAAGGCTTGCCCTGGGAAGCGCGGTAAGCATACGCAGCCAGCATTGGAACCTTAGCCAGCAGGCGGACGGTAGCCTTATCCAGCTGCTCCGGATCCAGCGGGTTGAGCTGGTCTTGGTAGTACGCAGAAAGAATGTTAAGGGAGGAAGCCAGCACGGCCATTGGGTGCGCGTTGCGCGGGAAGATATTGAACGCGGCCTTGAAGTCCTCATCCAACAGGGTGTGGTGGCGGATTTCGCGGTTGAAGTGGCTGAGCTCTTCCTCGTTAGGCAGATGACCCTTAATCAGCAGGTAAGAAACCTCGTTAAAGGAAGCGTTTTCCGCCAGGTCCGCGATATCGTAACCGCGGTGGCGCAGGATGCCCTCTTCACCGTTAATGAAGGTGATCTTGGACTCGGTGGAACCGGTGGAGGTATAACCAGGGTCGAAGGTAACGAGCCCGGTCTCGTTACGGAGCTTGGAAATGTCAAAGCCGGAGTCACCCTCGGTGGACTGCTTGATGTCCATCTCGTACTCGCCGCCTGGGTACTGGAGCACTACCTTGTTGTCTTCAGAAGCCACGGAAGTTCCTTTCTCTATGTGAAGAGTCACTATTAAGCACTAACTTAAGAAAGCTAGCTTGATACCTCTTCACACTTTAGCAAACTTTGTGACGCCGCCAACAGGATTTGGTCGACTAAAATAACTGCCGTTCGACCGAAACTGCTCTACACTGGCACACATGAGCACTCCAGAACTTACGCTGCCTGCCGACCTCCTGCCTGCCGACGGCCGCTTTGGCTGCGGCCCCTCCAAGGTTCGCCCCGACCAGCTTGCGGCCATTGACCCCGCGGTCATGGGCACCTCCCACCGCCAGCCGGCGGTAAAGAACCTCGTAGGTTCGGTGCGAGAAGGCTTAAGCGATCTCTTCTCCTTGCCAGAGGGCTACGAGATCGTTCTTTCCCTCGGCGGCGCCACCGCCTTCTGGGATGCTGCCACCTTCGGGCTCATCGAGCGCCACTCCGCCCACCTCACCTTTGGTGAGTTTTCCACTAAATTTGCCAAGGCCGCCGCGGGTGCACCCTGGCTCGATGCCCCGTCCATCGTGGAGTCCCCCGCGGGCACCGCGCCCGACCCACGCGAACTCTCTGCGGAAGCGGACGTCGTCGCTTGGGCACACAATGAAACCTCCACCGGCGCGATGGTAGAAGTCACCCGCCCGCACCCCCGCAATGATCAGCAGCTGGTGGTCGTGGACGCCACCTCCGGCGCGGGTGGCCTGCCCGTGCACATCTCCGATACGGACGTCTACTACTTCTCGCCGCAAAAGTGCTTTGCTTCCGACGGCGGCCTGTGGCTCGCCGCCATGTCCCCCGCCGCACTGGAGCGGATTGAGAAAATCAACGCCTCCGAGCGCTATATCCCCACCTTCCTCAACCTGCAGACGGCAGTAGATAACTCCCGCAAGAACCAGACCTATAACACCCCGGCAATCGCTACCCTGCTCATGTTGGATAACCAGGTCCAGTGGATGAATGCCAACGGCGGGCTCGACGGCATGGTTGAGCGCACCACCGAATCCTCCACCACGCTGTACAACTGGGCCGAATCCCGCCCGGAGGCCACTCCCTTCGTCGCGGAGCCCGCGTCCCGCTCGCTCGTGGTGGGCACCATCGACTTCGCCGAGTCCGTCGATGCCGCAGCGCTCGCCGCCGCCCTGCGGGCTAACGGCATCCTGGACGTGGAGCCGTACCGCAAGCTGGGCCGCAACCAACTGCGCATCGGCATGTTCCCGGCCATCGATCCGGCCGATATTGCCAAGCTGACCCGATGCATCGACTACGTCTTGGATGCGAATTAACGCATCACCCCCAACATGCCCCGCCGCCTCGCAGGCCGCGGGGCATCTTCACGTTATAGTTGAATGCATCACAGATATGTCCGCCGTCGATAGGCAAAAGGAGCGCCCTATTATGCGCGAGCTGTTCCCAGTTGACAGCGAGTCGACCGAAACCTCTTTGGTGCTGCGCACCGAAGACGGCGAAGAGTTTTTCCTCTCCATCACCGATGAGCTGCGCGAGGCCCTGCAGGGCGAGCAGGAGGAAACCCCGGAAGAGGAACCGGCGGCTCCGGCCATCAGCCTGGCCAAGCCCACCAAACCGGAACCGGTGGAAGAGACAAAGATCCGCCCGGCGGAGATCCAAAACCGCATTCGCGCCGGCGCCTCTGCGGCGGAGCTGGCGGAAGAAATGGGCGTGCCCGAATCTCGCATCGAGCCCTTCGCCTACCCGGTCATGCTGGAGCGCAACCGCATCGCGGAGATTGCCAAGCAGGCCCACCCGGTCCGCGAGGACGGACCGGCCAAGCTCACCTTGTGGGAGGTTCTGGCCACCGCCTTTGCCGCGCGTGGACACTCGCTCTCCGAGTCCACCTGGGACGCCTACCGCCACCAGGGCGAGGCCTGGATCGTGCGCGTGATGTGGAAGGCCGGCTTGTCCGAGAACGAGGCCGAGTGGTACTTCAAGCAGTCCATGTCCTCGCCCGCCACGGTGGAAGCGCGCAACTCGGTGGCCGCGGACCTAACGGACCCGGATTTCGTGCAGCCGGTGCGCTCGCTAACCTCGCTGGGCAGCGGCCGCTATGACGAAGCTATCGATGGCGACCAGCCCAGCAACGTCACCGACCTCACCGCGCCGACCACCCCTCCGGAAGAGCCGGAGGAAGAGGAGTTCCTGCAGAACCCCTCGCCAGAAGAAAAGCCCACCAAGCGCCGCCGCAAGGCCGTCACCCCACATTGGGAGGACGTGTTGCTCGGCGTTCGCTCCAATACCAAGCGCCCTAGGGACTAATCGTGGACATCTCTCACGCAGTACTTACTCTCTGGTACATCTCTCAGCCCAATGCGGAAGAGGTGTTAAAGACCGAACCCAAGGCGGATCGGGGCTTTGGGCGGAAATTCCTCGCCCAACTGGACCCGACCTTCCCGGTCACGCCGATTGGGCAATTCCCGCTCAACCGCTCCGCACAGACGGATCCGAACGAGTACTACATCGGCGGCTACCCCGGCATCACCGTGGTGCAAACAGTCTGCGAGGGGGATTCTGTTCTCCTTTCCCAACTGCCAGAAACGCTCCTGAATGCGGTGCCCGCCCAGCGCGTCATTGCGCTGGCGAGCAATGAGAAAGAAGGCTACGCCGGCTTCGCCCTGTGGGAGGGCGGCGATCTCAAGCGCTGCCTGTGCGCTACCCGCGAGCACCTCTACGAGGACACCGGCCTGCCCGAGCCCTTCGAGGCGCCCTACTGGGCGGGCGAAAAGTATGAGCCGCTGGGCGGAATCTCCCTGCCTTTCGAGCCGCAGGGCATCATGGAAGCGGCCCAGGAATACTGGCTCGGCATCAAGGTGGGGCACGATGGCCCGGACCTAGACGTTGTGGGCTACGCGGTCGACGGCCGCCCAGAGCCAAAGATCGACCCGCCGAAACCCAAGCGCTCCGTGGGGGAACTAGCCGCACAGTCGGCCAATAAGCTGGGCCTGAACGACTATGACGACTACGAGGACCACAGCGCCGAGCCGGAATCCACCGGCGAGGAAATCATCTCCACCGCCAAGCACTTGGGCTCGCTCATCGGCAATTGGAGCGCTCAGACGTTTAAGTCGCTCAAGGAGCGCTGGCGCTCATAAAAGGAAATGGCGGCGGCAGTCGCCACATTAAGAGAATCGGTGCCAGGGGCCATCGGTATGCGTGCGCGTATATCGGTGGCCTTCATTGCATGTTCGGTAAGGCCGGGGCCCTCCGCGCCGACGAGCATCGCCACCTTATCCAGGCCATGCATGGCCTCGGCCAAGTGCACCGCCTGGGGGTTGGGGGTGAGGGAAATGAGGGTAAAGGAGGCGTCGGCAAGCGCCTGCAAGGAACGCTGCCAGGTAGTAAACCCGCCCTCTAAATAGGCAAAGGGCAAGCGCAGCACGTGCCCCATGGACACGCGCACCGAGCGCCGATAGAGCGGATCCGCCGCACCGGAGCCCAGCAGCACCGCATCCACGCCCATGCCAGCGGCATGGCGGAAGATGGCGCCAATATTTTCATGATCGCCTACGCCCTCGAGCACGGCGATGGTTTTTGCGGTCTCTAGAATCTCGCTCACCTCCGGCTCCGGGGCGCGGTCCGCGGCGGCGACCAGCCCGCGGTGCATATCGAAGCCGGCCACCTCCGCTAGGGTCTCACGGGAGACCTCGTAGATGGGGCATTCCGGCTCGCCATACTCAGAAATATAGGCCTCCACCTTCTTGGGAAAGCCCACGAGGCAGCGCATGGGGAACCGGGATTCGGCCAGCCGGGAGACCACCAACGGGCCCTCTGCAATGACGAGACCCTCGCCGGATTTATCGGATTTGTTGAGGTTCCGAATATCGTCCAGGCGAGGGTCTGCGGGGTCAGTAATCAGCATGCCCTTAGGCTAGCCGATGGCATTGGAAATCGGATCCATGCCAAAGAAAATCACGAAGAGGCCAGCCAAGAGCCACATGATCCAGTGCACGTCCTTGGCCTTGCCGGCAAAGGTGGACATGAGCGCGAAGGAGATGAAGCCCACGCCGATGCCGTTGGCAATGGAATAGGTAAACGGCATGGTCACGATGGTGAGGAAGGCGGGGATGGCGATCTCCATCTTGGTCCAGCGGATTTCGGTCAGCTGCGCGGCCATCATTACGCCGACGATGACGAGTACCGGAGAGGCGGCCTCGATGGGCACGATCTCATAGAGCGGCGTTAAGAACATCGCGGCGAGGAACAGCACGCCGGTCATGAGGTTGGCCAGGCCCGTGCGGGCGCCATCGGCAATGCCGGCGGAGGAATCCGCAAAGACGGTATTGGAAGAAGCAGAGCCCAGGCCGCCGGCCACGGCGCCGAAGCCCTCGACGACGAGGGCCTTCTTCATGTCGGGGAGGTTGCCGTCGGCGTCGACAAGCTTGCCCTGCTTGCCCAGGCCGGTCATGGTGCCCATCGCATCAAAGAAGTTGGTCAGCAGCAGGGTAAAAATCAGCAGCACCGTGGAGACCACGCCGATCTTGGTAAAGGCGCCCACCAGGTTCACATCGCCCACGATGGACAGATCCGGAATGCCGCCGAGCGCCTCCGGCTTCACGGGCGCGGCCATGCCCCAGTCCTCGGAGCCGGTAAACGCCTGGATAATAAACGCGATGATGGTGGTAAGCACGATGGCGATAAAGAGCCCGCCCGGCACGTTCCGGATGACCATGAAGGAACAGATAATGAGGCCGATGACAAAGACCAGCGCGGGCCAGGTAGAAATCGAACCATTGATGCCCAGCCCCACCGGCACGGTGGTGTGCGCGGCGTCCGGCACGCGGGTGACAAAGCCACCATCCACGAGGCCAATCATGGCGATGAACATGCCGATGCCCACGCCCATCGCCGCCTTCATGGACTGAGGGATGGCGTCAAAGACGGCGGTGCGGAAACCAGAGATGGCCAGCAGGACGATAATGATGCCCTCGATGACCACTAGGCCCATGGATTCCTGCCAGGTCAGCCCGCTAGTGGCGACCATGCTCACGCCCACGAAGGTATTCATGCCTAAGCCTGCGGCCATGGCGAAGGGATACTTGGCAATGGCGCCGAAGAGAATGGACATGACGCCGGCGACCAGCGCGGTGGCGGCGGCGACCTGTGGCACGCCCAGCGCGTAGCCTTCTGCGTCCTCGGTTGTACCGAGGATGAGCGGGTTCAAAAGGATGATATAGGCCATGGCGAAGAACGAGACCGTTCCCGCGCGTAGCTCGGTTCCAATGGAGGAACCACGTTCAGAGATATGGAAGTAGCGATCGAGAGTGGCTTTCAACGCCTGCGCCTTTCACGTACAGCGAGTCTTACGCCATAAGTGTGCTGCCTTAATCCTCGATTTCAAAATCCTGGAAGATGGGCTTTTCATCATCGAAGGCCACTTCCGGGGCCTTTTCTTCCCGCACGCGCGTCTGCGAATGTGCACCGCAGCCATAGCGCGAGTGCACCACCCGGCCATCCGCCGAGTACTCATTGGCGCAGACGCCATAGTTATCCAACAGCTGCACATAAAACGCACAGGTGCGGCATTGCAGGCGCGCCTTGGCCGCCATATCCGTATTGGGGCCGAACTCGGTGCGCCAGCGCTTCTTGGCGTCTTCCAGGCCGGACGCTGATAGGTTATTGCCATCCAGGCGGGAATCATCCACGGCCGGTGGCATTAGGTCTCCGGGCCCGAGGTCGCCTGGCCGCACACGGTCCTCATAGGGCACCCATTCCGGCGGCTGCAGGGCCTCCCCTCCCGGCACCAGCGCCACCTCATTGACGGTGACGTAGCGCGATCCCTCCGCGCAGGCGAGCACCGCCTGCCATTCCCAGCCAGGGTAGCCAGGCATTTCTGCTTCAAATCGGTGGGTAGCAACGTTTCGGCCCATCCCGGCGACGCCGATATGCTTGCCGACGCCCCCTTCCCCCACCTCATCCAACGCCTCGCGCGCGATGCGCACGGCGCGGGAATCGATCAACGGATTTGCTTTTCGCTTACTCACGCCCCTCATTATTCATTATGGAGCGCACGCGGTGGTACATATGGTGCATGTCGTTTCTTTCCCGCGCCGCCTGCATTCTCCTCCCCTGCACGCTCGCCGCCTGTTCCTCTACACCAGCAGAACCCGAAGTAGAACACCTCTCCGTCGAGGTTCTCGGCACCGCTTCCCTGCCGCCCAACTCCTTTACGCAGGGCCTCGAAACCGATCCGGACGGCAACCTGCTCCTGGGCACCGGCCAATGGGGCGAATCCCGCCTGGAGCGCTTCTCCCCCGAATCCGGCGAAACCTTGGCCGAAACGCGCCTGGATAGCCGCTACTTTGGCGAGGGCATCACCCAAGCCGGCGATTCCATCTGGCAGCTGACTTGGAAGTCCGGCCAAGCCCTGAAATACGACCGAGACCTACGCCAGGTAGATACCGCCACCTACTCGGGCGAGGGCTGGGGCCTGTGCAATACCGGCGAGGAGCTCCTCATGTCCGATGGCTCCGCGACCCTGCGGCACATGGACCCAGAGACCTTCGCGGAGCGCTCCACTACCGACGTCACCCTGGAGGGAAAGCCCCTCGAAGACATCAATGAACTCGAGTGCGTGGGCGATGCCGTCTACGCCAATGTGTGGATGGATGACAACATCTACCGCATCGATCCCTCCACCGGCCGAGTAACCGCCGTCATCGCTACCGACGCGATTGATAAGTCCCGCTATACCGACCCCGATGATGTCCTCAACGGCATCGCACACATCACAGACGATGAGTTCTGGCTTACCGGCAAGCGGTGGGAAGAACTCTTCCACGTTCGAGTAAGGTAAAGGCCCATGGCAACCCGTAAGGAAGCAAGGAAAAAGTCGCTGCTGCAGATCTTGGCCCTCATCGTGGTCGTGGCGGTCATCGTCGCCGCCGTAGTGATCTTCCAAAACTGGTGGAACCAGCGCCCGGGTCCCGATCCCCGCGACATCAAGGTCACCGCCTCCGTGGGCGATAATTCCATCGACGTCGCCCCGTACATCGCGTGCGAGCCCGGCACCGAATGCCCAGAAGGCGAGGTCCCGAACCTCACCGTGGGGGATGATGACACCCTCAAACTCGATATTCCCGAAGAAATCTCCGACCACGAGTGGAAGATTCTTTCCATCTACGATGACCCCGCCGCCAACGATGAAACCGCGCACGGCGCGAACGAAACCACCGAGGTCTCGATCCCCGGCTCGGTAGACCCCATCAAGGCCTCTACCGGCAAGCGCCCCCGCCTCAAGGTGGTGGAGATTTCCTCCATGATGATCGGCACCGATGACAACGGTGACGAAACCCCTTTGGCCACCGTGTGGTCCCTGACCACGATGACCGATAAAGAACGAGAAGCCTCCGCGGAGGAATCCACGAAGGCTTCTAATTAGCTATCCAAATCCTTCGCGATTGCGCGGAGGATTTCTGCTACCTGGCGCCCAGTCTTGCGCTCCGGGTAGCGGCCGGAATTGAGCACCGGCTGAATCTGCGACTCCAGCAAGGTCATCACGTCAGAGACCATGCTGCCGAGTTCTTCCGGCTTGCGGGCCGGGGTGCGGCGACGCGGCTTATCCAATACTTTGACCCGCAGCGCCTGCGGACCGCGGCGCCCGGCCGCGAAATCGAAGTCGATGCGCTGGCCGGGGAACAGTTCCTCTACTCCCTTGGGCAGCACGTTGCGGCCAACATAGACGTCTTCATCGCCCGGGTTGCTGACGAAACCGAAACCTTTCTCGGCGTCATACCACTTCACTTTGCCAATAGGCATAGGTACCCACCTCTTCTCTAGGGGAAAATCTTTATTTTAGCCGCCTGGTCAAAACAACAGAAGTCGCGCACTCTGCCGCGACACACCCGCGTTACATGACATAGATCACATGGTGTCGCCCACCTGCGAAAATGCCCCCTCACCCACCACATTTGTCCCATTTCTTTCCCGTTTAGTGCCCATAACGTGACACTTTCGTTATAAACCGCTACGCTGTCCTCCAGACACTTAAGAGCCGTTAAGAAAGTTGCCCTCGCCCGCCCTTTCTTTTTGGTACATATTTTTTGCACTTAATGCGGGCACACAGAGAGGACTAACTACATGGGACGCCACTCCGCTAAGAACCGTATGGCCGCTAAGTTCACCGCCGGCACCGTCGCCTTCGGCGCTGCCGCTGCCATCATGGCACCGACCGCTTCCGCTGCTCCGGATTCCGACTGGGACCGTCTGGCACAGTGCGAGGCCGGCGGCAACTGGCACATCAACACTGGCAACGGCTACCAGGGCGGACTGCAGTTCAACCCACAGACCTGGCAGGCCAATGGTGGCGGCCAGTTCGCTGCCACCGCTGACCAGGCTACCCGCGAGCAGCAGATTGTCGTCGCTGAGCGCGTGCTCGCTTCCCAGGGCTGGGGCGCATGGCCGGCTTGCTCCGCTTCCCTCGGCCTGAACTCCGCTCCAACCCAGCGCACCGCTCCGTCCGCTGCCCCTAAGGCTCCGGCCCAGGCACCGGCTCCGGTCAAGCAGGCTGCCGCTCAGAAGTCCGACGAGCTGGCTGTTGATGCTCTGTACAACACCATCAAGAACGCCGCTAACTCCTACGGCCTGGCACTGCCTGCGCAGTTCACCGAGCTGTACAAGGCTAACCGCCACGACTTCAACAACTTCTACTCTGCCAACCGCAACGTCATCGACCCGATTGCGCAGATGATTGAGAACATCACCCGCTAAGACATAGCGATAAAGGGCCCATTGCAATAGCAATGGGCCCTTTTTGTATGAAAGAAAAATCCCCGCACCAAGGCGGGGACATACTCTAGCGATTGATGCGAGTATAAGGGTGAACGTAGTTCAGCTTCTCTGCCGGCATCGGCAAGATCAGATCATCGCCGTAGGGGCTGGACGCACCAGCAAAAGGCGCAGAGATTTCCGTGATTGCGTGCTCGCGATTTTCGTTCTTCGGCCAAGCCGGGGAAACGTGACCCTTCTTCTGATTCGACATAGCCCTTATTATTTCAAACCTTGCGCAAAAACGTAACTCAAACGATAACTAAACTGGGGTGACATCATGACTCAGTCTTCCCACCTCCCGCATTTCCGCACGTGGCTCGCCTCCCTTGAGGAAGAAGAGCTCGCCACCATCCTCCGCAACCGGCCGGATGTGCTCAATCCGCTACCCCCGAGCATCGCCGCGCTGGCTACCCGCCTGCTACTGCGCACGTCTATCGCGCGGGCGCTCATGAATTGCACTGCACGACAGCTTGCGGAAATCGAAGATATCGCGCGCCGCGGCGGAGAGCTCCAAGAGGTAGAAGACCTTAATCCGGATATCACCCGCCAGCTCAAGGAACGTGGCCTGGCCTACGGCAACGTCCTCATCCCACCCGAGGTCATGCCTGCCCTTCCCACGGGCTGGTCCCTCCTCGACCAGGTCCAAGTCAGCCCGGAGGACATCGCCGAGCTGCCGGACGAAGAACGGAAGGTCCTCGAGACCCTATCGCGCTCCAATGGCCTGGGTACCACGCGAGATGCGGCCATCGATGCGGATCCGGCCCGGCCGATTCCGCGGCTCATCGCCAAGCAGCTGCTCCAGCGCGTGGACGCCACCACCGTCCGCCTGCCGCGCCCTGTGCACCTTGCACTGAACGGCAAGCCCACCGCGCCGATCCCGGTGGAGGGAATCACCGAATCCCCTGCCCCGGATTCCAAGGCCGATGATGCCGGTACCGCGGCCGGCCTTTCCGCCGTGCGCGGCATGCAGCGCGTCATTGACGCCCTAGGCGCGCGGCCGATAGAACTGCTCAAGGACAAGACCGTCGGCGTTCGCCAGCTCACCAACCTGAGCAAAACCCTCACCATCGATGAGGAGGAGTTACGCCGCCTCATTGGCCTGGGCATGAGCGCCCGCCTGCTCAGCCGCGGCGAGCCGAAAAACTTCGAGGGCAATTTCCTCGCGCCAACGGAGCTCGCCCAAACCTGGCTCGACGCAAACCTCGCCGAAAAATGGCAGCTCCTGCTCGAGTCATGGACAACCTCCACATGGACCAGCGAAGGCCGCACGCTAGCGCACACCAATGATCGGCTGCCGGAATTTAGACAAAAGGTCCTGCAGGTCTACCTGCGCGGAGCGAAACCCACCTTCGAAGAATCCCTACGCTTCCACTTTCCGCTCTTTGCCACCCACACTTCGGACGAGACCATCGCCGAACTCCGCGCGGAAGCCGAGTGGATCGGTGCCATTGCCCTCGAGCGCCCCACCAGCGTGCTTATCGACGGCCCCGACGCCGCCGCCCGCCTGACCCCCGACACGGTCGACTACTTCCTCATCCAAGCGGATATGACCGTACTGGTTCCTGGCCCGCTCGATCCGGAGACCCACCAGCGGCTCGAATCAGTAGCCGACCTCGAGTCCCCCGGCCTGGCCAGCGTTTACCGCATTTCGGATGCTTCCCTGCGCCGCGGTCTGGATCGCGGCATGACTGGGGAGGAAATCCAGGCCTTCTTCGCCGCCCACGGGGATGTGCCGCAGACGCTGGAGTTCCACATCGGGGACGTCGCCAAGCGCCATGGCACCCTGCGCTCCGGTCCGGCGCTGTCCTACCTGCGCAGCGAGGACCCGGCGCTCCTCCAGATTGCGCTCAAGGCCGCGCCCTTGCGCCTGCTCGCGCCCACCGTCGCGGTGTCCCAATTGCCGGTACACGACCTGCTGGAACGACTACGCGACCACGGACTCTCTCCCGCTGCTGAAGACGAAAGCGGCGCCAGCCTTAACGTCGCGCCCGAACCGGCTACACTGCCGACGCCCACCGCCCGCCGGGCCACCGCTTCCCCGAACATTGAGAAGGCGATGCGCACCCTGCGCGACGATGCCGCACCTTCCACGCCCAGCCTCGATATAGTCCACGCCGCCGCGCGCACTGCCCGGCCGATCACCATCGGTTATGCGGATAAGAACGGCAATGAAAAGAAACGCACCGTCACCCCGCTGACCGTGGCGGGCGGGCAAATCGACGCTCGCGCGGCCGATGGCTCTACCATCCGGTTTCCCTTGCACCGGATCACCTCCGTTACGCTGGAGCCATGAATGGACCATTAATTGTGCAGTCGGATAAGACCGTCCTGCTCGAGGTGGATCACGCCCAGGCCGCCGAGGCCCGCGCCGCGCTCGCTCCCTTTGCGGAGCTGGAGCGCGCTCCCGAGCATGTGCACACCTACCGCATCACTCCGCTCGCGCTGTGGAATGCCCGCGCGGCCGGACACGACGCCGAGCAGGTCGTCGACGTCCTTGAAAACTACTCGCGCTTTCCGGTCCCCCAAGCCCTGCTTATCGACGTCGCCGAAACCATGTCCCGCTACGGCCGCGTCCGCCTGCACGCCCACCCAGCCCACGGCCTCATTCTCGAGTCCGATGAGCCCCCCATCCTCGAAGAACTCTCCCGTGGTGCAACCGGAAAACTCCTCGGCGCGCGCATCGACGAGCATTCCATCGCCGTCCCGCCCTCCGAGCGCGGCCGCCTTAAACAAGCCCTCCTCAAGGCAGGCTGGCCGGCAGAGGATCTCGCCGGCTACGTCGATGGCGAGTCCCACCCCATCGCCCTCAATCACGACGGCTGGCAGCTACGTGATTATCAGCAGTACGCCACCGAGGCCTTCTGGTCCGGCGGCTCTGGCGTCGTAGTACTTCCCTGCGGTGCTGGCAAGACTATCGTCGGTGCAGCCGCGATGGCCAAGGCAGAATCGACCACGCTCATCTTGGTCACCAATACCGTCGCCGGCCGCCAATGGCGCGACGAGCTCCTGCGCCGCACCACCCTGACCGAGAATGAAATCGGCGAATACTCCGGCGAAAAGAAGGAAATCAAGCCGATCACCATTGCCACCTACCAGGTGGTCACCCGCAAAAACAAGGGCGAATACCGCGCCCTCGAGCTCTTCGATTCCCGCGACTGGGGCCTCATCATCTATGACGAGGTCCACCTCCTTCCCGCCCCGGTGTTCCGCATGACGTCGGACCTTCAATCGCGGCGTCGGCTAGGGCTCACCGCCACCCTCGTGCGCGAGGACGGCCGCGAGGGCGACGTCTTCTCTCTCATCGGACCTAAGCGCTATGACGCCCCATGGAAAGAACTCGAGATGGCCGGCTATATCGCCACCGCCGAATGCATCGAGGTCCGCGTGGATATGGATGCCGAGGAACGCATGCTCTATGCCACCGCCCAACCTCGCGACCGCTACCGCATCGCCGCCCAAGCCGCCGCCAAACTTCGAGCGGTGGACAAGATTCTCGCCCGCCACCCACAGCAGGCCCTCATCATCGGTGGTTACGTGGACCAGCTCAAAGAACTCGGCGCGCATCTCGACGCCCCTGTTATCGACGGCTCCACCTCCACCGCCAAACGCGAGCGCCTCTTCCAACAATTCCGGGACGGCACGCTCCCTGTACTCGTCGTGTCCAAGGTGGCCAATTTCTCCATCGACCTACCTGAGGCCGCCCTGGCCATTCAGGTCTCCGGCACCTTCGGTTCCCGCCAGGAAGAAGCCCAGCGCCTTGGCCGACTCCTCCGCCCGAAGGAAGAAGAAGCCCTCTTCTATTCGCTAGTCACCCGCGATAGCCTCGATGCGGACTATGCCGTACACCGCCAGCGCTTCCTCGCCGAGCAGGGATATGCCTACCGGCTTATCGACGCACTAGACTTAGACCAATGAAAATCTTCAAGTTCGACGTAGACGAGTCCTTTGCCAAGGCCAATAACGAGCTCTTGCGCGATTCCAACCGCCTTCGCCTCTCCGGCCTAGTGCTGGGCATCCTGCTCATCATCGGCGGCGCGGCCATCTGGTGGGGATTTTCCTGGGGCATCACTATCGGCCTAGGCATGATTCTATTCGGGATCATGGTGGCGATCGTCGGCTTTGCCGCCGCCCATAAAGTTGGCACCGCCCAGCAACTCTATGACTCCTATCCCCTTGCGCCGGCCGTCATCGCTGAAGTAAATGAACGCGATATGGTCTTGCTCGCATTGGTGAATACCAATGTGGATCCTTCCCTTCCTCCCCGCTGGGCTGCATGCCTGCGCACCGTAACCGCCATCCCCGGCACCCAACGCACCGTAGGCACCAAGGTTCCCGTCGCCGCTGTTTCCGGCCGCGCAGACAATAACCACTGGCAGCAAATCACCCCGATGCCCATCGCTTGGGGCACCCCCGACGCCGAAACCGTCACCATTGCCCGAAAGTCCATCCCCCAGGAGGAATGGCAGCGCCTCGAGCGCGCCCGCAAGCGCCTGTCCGACGTGAAGGCCACGAAGTTCGACCTTCTAGTTCTCTAGGGCTCCACAAACCTTTCTGGATACAGCATTACTTCTAGGAGCGGGTCCGGCCACTTGTTGAGAACTATCTGGGCGACCTCTTCCTCCCTTTCGGGGAAATGATCCCTCGCTAGTTCCACCCAGAATTGCCCGCAGGACCGCGCCTGCCAATCTGGTTCAGATTCGGTACCACGCTTCGCGTACTCCCACGCAGCGTCATACTCACCGATTTCTTCTAAGGCTTTAGCTGCCTCTTCGAAATAAACCGCGTAGCTACCCTCAGCCAAGTGTGTACGAATAATTGCTTCGACGTCTTGATCTAAAACCGCAAAGCGCTTCTCCATATACTTACGGCGGATAACATCTGCGTTTTCCGCCCAAGCGCGCACCCGAGTCAGGCCGTCTTCTCCGAGGAGCGTTGAATATGCAACAGGGTCAAGATCGAAGTAATCAACCTCGTTGCTCTCATGGAAATCAATGAACCACTCGGCCAGCTCCATTGGCGCAGGCTTGGCGCGCTGTGCGCTCTTAGCATGGAGCTCGATAAGCTCTTCAACAACCTCACTTAACATGCCAAGTGAGTCATCCGCATTGGCTATCACATCTACGGCAATCTCCAGCGCTTCTTGCACAACCGAGAAGACTTGGGCTGGATCCTCCGAAGGGTCCTCCACGGCAAAATCGAGCACGCCAATTCCATCTTGCATTTTCAGTGCACGTCTAGCTGCCCGATCCTCATCAAGAAAGGATCGGGTCCTACTCTGAAAAAATGGCAAGGCGATGACAGCCTGTGGGCTCATGAGACTAGCCTCCTCGGTACGCTATCAGCCCATTTTAACGGCGTCCCCTACCCTGTGGAGGTCTTCCTTTCTGTTCGTTGTTGTTGGTGTGTGAGGTACTGGGCCCAGGTGTGGTTCCAGTGTGTTTGGTGTGTGGCTAGTGGTCCGGTGGGGTGGTCTAGTTGGTAGGTACCGTCGTGGTGGAGCCAGGCGATGGTGCCGGTAATCGGGTCGAGGATGTAATGGATTCTGCGGTCGGTTTTGATGTTGTGGTGGTGTTGGCAGAGGTTTACTAAATTGTCTGGGCTGGTTGGCCCGCC
>NZ_JAKRDX010000023.1:0-31093 GCF_022347235.1 Corynebacterium tuberculostearicum | reverse complement strand
GCGGCTTCACGCCGGTACTCCGGCGTGTACTTCTTGCGCTGTTGACTCACAATGAACATCCTCTCCTACGGACACAAGATCCGCACAAATAGGGTGTCCACTAAACGAGGGTAACCTCACCTCACACAAACCGGTAGCATCAAACCAAACTAACCATCATCGTTGCAACGACCCCTAGAATCCGCCCCTAAATAAGGCAAAAGAAACGCCCGCAAGGTATTCCTTGCGGGCGTTTAGCTATGCGCTTTTACTTCTTGAGGCCGTCAACACCATCGGTGTCGATCTGCTCCTTGCGCAGCTCCTCGGTGTGAGTCTCGGTGTCGCGAACGGTGTCCTTCTTCAGGTTGATCTTCTCAACCGGAACGGTTTCCTTCTTCACGTTTACGCGCTCCTCGTGCAGGGTGACGGAAGCTTCCTCGGAGTCACCGGAGATGGTGCCGTTGTAGTTCTTGGCATCCTCAGCGCTGATCGGGGTGCGCTCGACGCTAACCTCTTCACGCTCAACCGGAACCTCAACGGTCTCGGTGTCGGTCACAACGTACTTGCGCAGGCGAGCCTCACCGGTAGCCACGCGCTCCTTGTTGACGTTGAGCTGCTCCTCGGAACGGATGAGCTCGCCATCGTTGTTGGTGCGTGCAGCTGCAGCGTCATCAGCTACGCCAGCCTTGCGCTCGGTAGCAGCGGCGTCGGTGGTGTGGGTAGCTGCCTTCTTCTCATCAGCGTGTGCACCAGCAGCGCCTGCACCTGCAACACCTGCGCCAGCACCAGCAGCGCCGGCACCTGCGGTCAGGTTGTGATCCTTGTCAGCGCCAGCCTGAGCGTCACGCTTGGAGTCAAGGTTGGAATCCTTGTAGTCGGTAACGTCGTGTGCGTTATCCAGACCGTAGTGCTTGAAGATATCGGACTGTGCCTCAGGGGTCAGCGGCTTATCGGAGTCGAAGTCCGGAGCATCCTTGATGCGGTCCTTGGAGAAGCCCAGCTTCAGGTCATCGCCGGAGAAGTCGTGGCCGCGCAGCGGAACCAGGCTGGAGTTCATGCCGAACAGGCCGTGGTTAACCTCAACGAAGGTAGGCTGGCCGGACTGGTCATCAACGAATACCTCGTTAACGTCGCCCAGCTTCTCGCCGTTCTTGTCGTATGCGGTTGCGTTAAAGAGGTCCTTAATGTTCTTACCCATTGTCAGTAAATCCTTTCTGCTATTGGTATAGCTATCTTCAACCAAACAAAAGGACATTTTCTACCCCCGACACGTGGAGTATGGGGGTGAAAATCTCCAATTGATTGCTGTAACAACCACCATACGGAGAAATCAAAATTTTTCGACCGGCAGACAAAAATTTTCTAAATTTCGTTCACCGAAATCAGGCTTCATGCAGCTCAGAACGGTTGGTAACAGTTCTATAACATTGGAAAATCTGCACCATAAGCGCCCGAATTGAGGAAACCGGATGTCGATTCCCTCGCCCGTAGCGCCCTAGACACACCCCTTCACGATCTCCAAATCGTCCACTGTTCACCACACCCCGAAATGCGGTGACAACTACCCCACAGGATTCTTTAACGAGGGTGTACTTTTATCCCAGTATCCACAGGCGGTGCACAGGCCCGTACACCCGAACGGGCCTACACACATATTGGTCTAGTACACATACACCACAGTGATGGGCAGCAAACTTAGAAGATTAAGCCTTAGCGGAATAGGTACGGACGCCGATTTTCCAGGCCCGCTGGTTCCACATGAATGATCGCACTGCAGCCTGGGTACAGCTCGTCGAGGGCAATTTCCACTGAGTCTGCAACCTCGTGAGAGTGCATGACGCTCCACTCCCCTGGCACCTCCATGGTCAGGTACACCAACCGCTGGCGGCCAGAGGCCACGGTGCGACGATCCGTGAAGTTTACCGAGTGTTCCTGCTCCAGCCGAGCTAGGAGCTGCCTAATGTTCTGACGCTCGTCGTCGGGAAGCGCCTCAGAAAGCAGGCTACTCACCGAATCGCGCAGGAGGCTATAGCCTGTCCACAAGATATTGATGCCCACTGCGAGCGCCACTACAGGATCCAGCCACCACCAACCAGTAAGGAATACGGCGGCGATGCCTATAAGGACGCCTACGGAAGTCCAGACGTCGGTAAGCAAATGGTGCCCATCCGCATCCAAGGTGGCGGACCGGTAGCGCTTACCTGCACGGATGAGCGCGATGCCCACCGCGCCGTTGAGCACGGAGGAAAGCGTTGACAACGCCAAGCCCCAGCCCGGCTCTTCAATCGGCTGCGGAACAAAGAAGCGTTGGATCGCCGTGTACACGATCATGCCGGCCGCAATAAAAATCATTGCGCCCTCTACCAAGGCGGAGACGTACTCGGCTTTGCCGTGGCCAAACTGGTGGTTATCGTCGGCCGGCTTAGAGGCAATCCGGAGGGCATAAAAGCCGGCGACGGCCGCGACGAGATTCACGATGGATTCGAAGGCATCGGAGAGGAAGCCCACCGAGCCCGTAAACCACGCGGCCAAGGCCTTGAGGAGGATGGTAGCCACTGCGGCGGCGATGGATAGCTGCATGAAGCGCTCAAGAATGCGCTGTTCTGAGCCCATGGAGGACATAGTCACTTCTCCCTTCGGTTCGGTTGCGGACCGAAGGTCTCGTTCACGGCCGCGGGCACTGCGGGCGCTGGCTGGCCGGGCTAAACGCCAGTATGTCGACCAGTCATCTCAGAATTAACCGAGGGAACTACTCCCCTTCAGGAAACCCCAACTTTATAGGGCAGGTGACACCGGCGCAAGATCGAAAAAGCCACGGGAAACTCCCGTGGCTTGAATTCGTGAAGCTTTAGTGCTGGCCCTCTGCAAACTCTTCTACCAGCTTGGCGTTAAAGGCTGGCAGGTCATCTGGAGTGCGGGAGGAGACCAAGCCCTGGTCGCAGTGAACTTCCTCATCTACCCAGGTGGCACCTGCATTGCGCAGGTCGGTCTGCAGGGACGGGAAGGACGTCAGGGCGCGGCCCTTGAGGGCTTCAGCATCAGCCAGGATCCAAGCACCGTGGCAGATAGCGCCGAGCGGCAGATCCTTGCTCATGTGGTTGCGCACGATTTCCACCGCGGCCTTATCCAAGCGGATGAGGTCGGCGTTATCGGTACCGCCAGGCAGAATAATGCCGTCGAAAGACTCGCCGGTGGAGTCAGCGGTAGCGGCGTCTACGGAAATCTCCGTGCCGTTTTTGCCGGTAATGGTGCCGGCCTTTGGAGCGAGGACACGCACGGTAGCGCCGGCGTTCTTCACGGCCTCTAGCGGGGAGGTCAGCTCAGAGTCTTCGAAGCCATCGGTAGCGATGATGGCAATGGTCTTATTATCTAGTTCAGCCATGTTGCAGCCTGCTTTGTTCGAGTACGCCGCCCACGGTAACGCGGAAGTTTCGTCTTCGCTACCTTCTCTTGCGCGCGAGTGGGCGGCGCCTTCTCCCTCTGACAAAGGGCCGGTTCCAAGCGGTGTGGAATTAGCCGCCGATCTTAAAGTCGCACACGTCGCCGTCCTGCATGATGTAGTCCTTACCCTCTTGGCGGACCTTGCCATGCGCACGAGCCTCAGCCATGGAGCCAGCGGCTACAAGGTCATCGAAGGAAACGATCTCGGCCTTAATGAACTTCTTTTCAAAGTCGGTATGGATGACTCCGGCTGCCTGCGGTGCGGCAGAGCCCTGCTTAATGGTCCACGCACGGGCCTCCTTCTCCCCGGCAGTGAGGTAGGTCTGCAGACCCAAGGTGGCAAAACCTGCCTTAGCCAGGGTGGCTAGGCCCGGCTCATCTTGGCCTACAGCCTCGAGCAACTCGCGGGCTTCGTCTTCTTCTAGCTCGAGCAGCTCGGTTTCGGTCTGCGCATCGAGGAATACGGCCTCAGCCGGGGCGACGAGCTGGCGGAGTTCTTCCTTCTTAGCGTCGTCGGTAAGCACTGCTTCATCCGAGTTAAAGACATAGAGGAAGGGCTTCGCGGTCATCAGGTGCAGATCGCGCACGAGGGAGAGGTCAATCTCGCCTTCCTTCGCTGCGGCGAAGAGGGTGCGATCATCTTCCAGGATCTCCTGGGCCTTCTTGGTTGCTTCCACCTCGGCGGCCAAGTCCTTATTCTTGCGCGCATCCTTTTCCAGGCGCGGCAGGGCCTTTTCGATGGTCTGGAGGTCCGCAAGAATGAGCTCGGTATTAATAACGGAGATATCGTTGCGCGGGTCAACCTTGCCATCGACGTGAATGACATTGTCATCAGAAAAGGCGCGCACTACCTGGCAAATGGCGTCTGCCTCGCGGATATTGGCTAGGAAGGCGTTGCCCATGCCTTCACCCTGCGAAGCGCCGGAGACGATGCCGGCGATGTCCACGAAGGACACGGTGGCAGGAAGGATGCGCTCAGAGTTAAACATCTCCGCCAGTTGGGTCAGGCGGGAATCCGGCAGCTCCACCAAGCCCACGTTGGGCTCGATGGTGGCAAACGGGTAGTTGGCCGCCAGGATCTCGGAACGGGTCAGGGCATTAAACAAAGTGGACTTGCCCACATTGGGCAGGCCGACGATTCCTAGTGTAAGACTCACGGGGCCAATCCTAACGCACCCGCCTTCTTTTAAGGCAAGATGGTGGGGTGAATTCTGATAACCAACCGCTGCCCGATGACCCCCAAGCGGGCCTGGGCGATAAGTTTGATGAAAGCTTCGACACCAGCAAGCTGGAGGATGTATCCCCACATCCGCCGGGCGATCAGGTAGACCGCTCCGTCATCGCCGGCGAGGTGGTTAAGGCCGCATCTCTATGGGCCGTTCGCCTGCTCATCATCTGCGTATTCCTCTACGCCCTGTACCGTTTGCTGGGCAACTTCTGGCAGGGCCTTTTGCCGGTGCTTTTGGCCCTGATTATCTGCACCGTTCTGGCACCGGTAGCGAAAAAGCTGCGCGACATTGGCCTTCCCGCTGCGTTGGCGGCCGCCGTAACCATTTTGGTTTCCTTCACGGCCGTCGGCGGCCTCATTGCTTTTATTGCCCCAGACTTCGTGCGCCAATCCCGGTCACTGTATTTGCAGACGGTCTCCGGCATCCAAAGCCTGCAGCTCTGGGCCCAAGGCCCGCCGCTTAACCTCGATAGCGATGACATGAGTAGCTACATCGACGAGGCGGCGTCCTGGCTGCAGCAACGTGCCGGCGCCATCGCAGGCTCGGTCTTTACCGGCATCGGCACTGCTACCTCCATCCTCGTCACCCTCTTCATCGTCCTGGTGCTGACCTTCTTCTTCCTGAAGGACGGCGCAAAGTTCCTTCCCTGGCTGCGCGATGCCACGGGCAAGCGCGCCGGCTGGCACCTCACTGAGCTTCTTACCCGCGCGTGGGCGACACTGGGCGGCTTCATTCGCGCGCAGGCAATTGTCTCGCTTGTCGACGCCGTCTTTATCGGCGTCGGCCTCGCCCTTATCGGCGTTCCGCTGGCCATGGCTTTGGCAATCATCACCTTTATCGCGGGCTTCATCCCCTTCGTCGGCGCGATCGTCGCCGGTGCCCTTTCCGTCACCATCGCGTTGGTCTCCCTTGGCGTAACCAAGGCTCTGCTCGTTCTCGGCCTAGTGTTGCTGGTCCAGCAGTTGGAGGGCAATGTCCTCTCGCCTTGGCTGCAGTCCAAGGCCATGGACCTGCACCCGGTCATCGTCCTGGTTTCCGTGACGGTAGGCTCGGCTCTCTTTGGCCTGATAGGTGGCTTCCTCGCGGTTCCGGCGGCCGCGATGTTTGCAGTGGCCTACCGCTACGGCCAAGACATGATGAAGCTGCAGTCGGGAGAAAAGACCGCCGCGGATCTGGACTTTTCTACCGTGGCCGGTTATCTCATCGGCCGCTACACCGAAGACCAAGGGCGTTATAAGCGCGAGGCATGGCTCAAGATGCCGGACTATGCAGCGCCAGAAGGCGCGTTTGCCGACGTCTCCGCAGACGGCGATTCCAATTCCCTCGACGCCGCCCTCAATGTGGAATCCACCCCCAAGGAGCATGAAAAGCCCGGCATGCGCGCAAACCTGCGCCGCGCCCGCGACGCCTTCGAAGGCCTTTTGAACGGAGATTCGAAAAAATAGTGAGTCGTGTCGGCGGCGCGTGCCATGCTGGAAACCATGACTTCCACTTTGCCCGTGCTGCTACTTTTTATCGGCCTCATCCTCGGCGCGGTAATGGGCTGGCTGGCCCATTCTTACTCCGCTACGCGCTCCGCGCCGAGCGCCGAGCACCGCGCGCTGCAAGACTCGCAGCGCCGCCAGGCCGAGCTCCAGCCACTAGAAAAGGCCATGGACCGCTTGGGATTTCAGCTCCAAGAAATTGAGGAAGACCGCACCGCGCTACTCGCCTCCCTCTCCAGCCAAGTTCAAGCGGTTACCCGCACCTCCTCCCGCCTGACCGAACGCACCGACAAACTTGTAACCGCCTTGCGCTCGCCCAATGTGCGCGGCCGCTGGGGCGAGGTGCAATTGGAGCGCGTGGTGGAGCTCGGCGGTATGACCAAACATGTGGACTTTGATTGCCAGGTCTCCGCCCCATTGGGCGGGCGCATCGTCCGCCCTGACATGCTCATCAATTTGGCCGGTGGCCGCCACATCATCGTCGATGCCAAGGTTCCTTTTACGTCTTACCTTGACGCACTAGAAACCGATGACCCAGAAGAGCACGCCGGCTTCCTCCGTCGCCACGCACACCTCATGCGCGGCCACGTCCAAGCACTATCGCAGAAGGACTATATTGAGGCGTTTCAACCAACGCCCGAGTTCGTTATCCTCTTCGTTCCCGCAGACCCCTTCCTTGATGCCGCACTATCGGTGGATCCGGAACTTATCGAGTACGCCTTTGAACGCAATGTAGTCATCGCCACCCCCAGCTCGCTTTTTGCCCTCCTGCGCACGGTGGCCATGGGCTGGCACCAAGAAGATATCTCCGCCAAGGCTAAGGAAGTCCAGCGCTTGGGGCGCGAACTGTATACGCGCCTAAATACGCTTTCTGATCACTACGGCAAAGTGGGCCATAACCTAGAAAAGGCAGTCGAGGCCTATAACGCCACGCTTTCCTCGCTTGATTCCCGCGTGGGCGTCACCGCCCGCAAACTGCATGAGATGGATATCCCGGGCCGCACGGACCGCACCCCGCGGGAGCCCTTGCCTATTGATACGTGGCCGCGCGGGAATTCGGCACTATAAATCCGCCGCTTTCGTGCGTGGAAATAGCCATGGGCCGGCGGCAACCGGTAGGATCTTCCGACGTGTCACAAGCCAAGCAAAGAAAGTCCTCCGCCGCCCAAAGCTCCGGTCTCCCCAGCATCTCGCTGGGCAAGGGCCTTGGGCTGCTCGCGGCACTCTTGCTCACCGGCGCGTTTATTTCCATCCTGATGGGTTCCATCGGGTGGAATTACCTCGCGTTCCTCGTCATCGGCTCGCTGCTGGTGACGCTCATCGTGGAAGAGCGGGGTCTTTTCCTCACCGTGGCTTCTATCCCCATTGTGTATGCCATAACGGTGGGTGTGGCCGGTTTCTTTATCACCAAGGCCAACTTGCCAGAGGGTGCATCGGCGTTTTCCAAGACGGCAATCGTCACCGCGGCGTTCCCCCTTGTCCAGAGGTTCCTGTGGCTCCTCATTGCCCTGGTGGGCGCGGCAATCATCGCCTGGCTGCGCTGGGCACGTTACCGCAAGACGGCCAAGCGCACCGCCGAAATGGAAACCGCTTCCCGCCGTGCCGACGCCGAACAAGACCGACGCAACCGCGAGGAACGCCTATCGGTTGCAGACTTGATGGCGCGCGATAAGCCGGCAAAGCAATCCAAGAAATCGCAAGCCGCTCCGCAGCGCGCCCGCGCCTCACACACGCTGAAGAAGTCACGCCCCGCCCCCAAGGATCGCCTACGTGGGCGCGACCGTGAAGAGCGCCGCCGAATGCAACAAGAGGAACGCGACAATCCACGGCGCCCGGATCCAGCCCGGCGCGCTGGCGATTCCGTTCCGGCGTCTCAGCAGGAGAAGGAACAGCCTAAGCAAGGCTGGGACGATAACCTCTACGACGAGGATTAAAGCAAAAAGAAAGGCCCGTTTCCGGGCCTTTCTTTCGTTTTCACTGCCATAGAGGCAAACGCTACTTAGGTTCGTGCTGGGCGCAGGTCGCGCGGTAGGGCGAAGGTAATCGTCTCGGTAGAAGTAGTTACCTGCTCTACGTCGCTATAACCGCGCTCGTCTAGGAACTCCAGTACTTCGCGTACCAGCAACTCAGGTACCGAAGCACCACAGGTTACGCCGACGGTCTGCACGCCTTCCAACCAAGATTCGTCGATTTCCTTGGCAAAATCCACGAGGTGGGAAGCCTTGGCGCCTGCCTCCAGCGCCACCTCAACCAAGCGCACCGAGTTGGAGGAGTTCTTAGAGCCCACCACAATCATCAGGTCGCACTGTGGGGCGATGGCCTTGACGGATTCTTGGCGGTTTTGGGTGGCGTAGCAAATATCGTCTGAAGGCGGGTTCTCTAGGTGCGGGAAGCGCTCGCGCAGCTTATTGACGATGGTGATGGTCTCATCCACCGATAGCGTGGTCTGGGACAGCCAGATAAGCTTCTCATCCTGCAGGAACTCTGGCAGCTTGGCGACGCCCTCTACGCCATCCACGAGGTGGGTGACCTCAGGTGCTTCGCCGGCGGTGCCTTCTACTTCTTCGTGGCCTTCGTGGCCAACCAAGAGGATGTGGTAGCCATCGCGCTGGAAGCGCTGGGCTTCCTTGTGCACCTTGGTCACCAATGGGCAGGTGGCGTCCAAAGTAAGCTGCTTGCGCTGCGTTGCTTCTGCGCGCACGGCAGGGGAAATACCGTGGGCGGAGAAGACTAGGTGGGCGCCTTCTGGTGCCTCAGAGGCCTCGTCGACGAAGATGACGCCGCGTTCTGCCAGAGATTCTACGACGTAACGGTTGTGCACGATTTGTTTGCGTACATATATGGGCGCGCCGTACTTTTCCAGCGCCTTTTCTACGGTCTCGACCGCGCGGTCCACGCCTGCGCAGTATCCGCGCGGGGCCGCGAGGAGAACATTTTTACCATCAGTCATGGCTCCCAGAGTATCGAAACACTACGCAAAACAATAGTGGGGCCTAACGTCACCTTTCTGGCTACCCCGAGCGGGGCAATAGACCGCGCTGGCCCCTAAACTAGACGGAAGAACACGGCAGACTGAAGAAAGGGAGGCTGTGTGAATCAACCGGCAAATACTCCGGATACTCCCTGGCCCGTTGGCAAGGTCAATGACCAAGTCAAGGGCTGGATCGAGCGCCTGGGTTACCTGTGGGTAGAGGGTCAGTTGACCCAAATTAACTTCAAGCCCACCTGGAAGCTGTCCTACCTCACTCTGCGTGACGTACAGCAGGAAAAGTCCGTGCAATTGACTTGCCCATCATCGATGTTGCAGTCATTGTCTGCACCGCTGAAAGACGGCGACCGCGTCATTGTCCACGGTAAGCCCGCCTTTTACGCTGGACGCGGATCCTTTTCACTGTGGACCACCGAAATTCGTCATGTGGGCATTGGCGATCTGCTTGCTCGCATTGAAAAGCTGCGCCAACAGCTAGCTGCTGAAGGCCTTTTCGATCCCGCGCGCAAGCGGCCTCTCCCCTACCTGCCGCACAAAATTGGGCTGATTACCGGCCGTGGTTCTGCTGCAGAGCGGGACGTGATGGCGGTAGCCCATGACCGCTGGCCGGCGGTGCAATTCCGCGTCCTCAATACCGCGGTTCAGGGTGCGAATACCGTACCTGAGGTTATTGATGCGCTCCAGCAGCTTGATGCGGATCCTGAGGTGGACGTCATCATCATCGCCCGTGGCGGCGGCTCCGTGGAAGATCTGCTGCCCTTCTCGGAAGAAGCACTACAACGCGCAGTGGCAGCGGCCGGCACCCCGGTAGTCTCTGCCATTGGCCACGAGCCGGATAGCCCAGTACTCGATAACGTCGCCGACCTGCGCGCCGCCACGCCTACCGACGCCGCAAAACGCGTCGTGCCCTCTGTAGCCGAGGAACGCGCCATCGTCGCAGAGGCTCGCTCTCGCATGGCGGCCGCACTGCGCGGCTGGGTGGAAAGGGAACGTCGCGGCCTCGACAATATTCGTTCCCGGCCTGTCATGGCAGACCCGATGACCCCTATCCGTGCGCGCCGCGAGGAGGTGGAGCGAACCCGCGCTACCATGCGGCGAGAAATTGAAGTCATGGTGGAGCGGGAAACCCGCCACGTGGAATCGCTGCGCGCCCGCGTATCGGCGTTGGGACCGTCGGCAACTCTCGCCCGCGGATACTCCATTGTTCAGGTAGTGCCCAAGGACGGTTCCGGGCCCGAGGTTGTCACCTCTTATAAGCAATCCCCGCCTGGCGCTCAACTGCGCATTCGAGTGGGCGACGGATCTATTACCGCAGTTTCTATGGCCTCCCAGGCCGCCGATTAATCACCAACCGAGGAGAAAATCATGTCCGATGACACCATTGGTACCGGCCAGCCAGGCCAGGATGCTTTTACCCCAGTAGAAGAATTGAGCTATGAGCAAGCCCGCGATGAGCTCATTGAAACCGTGAAGATTCTCGAGCTTGGGCAGATGGGCTTGGATGAGTCGCTAAAGTACTGGGAGCGCGGCGAAGCCCTTGCCCGTGCGTGCGAGGCGCACCTCGACGGCGCGGCGAAGCGTGTGGAAGACGCGCTCGATAAGGCCGAGGACGCAGACGCTGAAGGAGACGAGTAGTGCAGATCTATGGTTATCCAGGCGAGCGCGTGGATTTTGTGTCGAAATCCGCGGCCGCCGGTTCCATCATGGCGGGAGATTCCCGAGATTTCGTAGAAGAATTCTTCGGTCCTGCACACACCCGCGACGATAATGAGGTGAGCTACTTCTCCCGATCCGTGGTGCTGCGCTTTACGGACGACAAAGTACGCGAAATCGCCGTTTATCCGCAGCGCTCGCAACGTGAGCGCGTCGATGTCTTTGTAGGAAAGACACGCCTCAGCGGCCTGGATGCGGAGGCTTTGGCGGAGGTTATTGCCCAGGCCGGCGACGGTCTTAGCGCCACCGCCGCGGAAGAAGGCTTGGGCGAGGTTATTTTTCGGCTATAGGTGCGGCGTCGATAAACGCAGCGGTAGCAGCCTCAAAGTCACTGTCGTCCGCGGCGCCGGAAATGATGAGGCGGGCATCGCCCAAATCCGTAACCCACAGGCGGCGCACGGAATCATCGTCGCTTTCTAGCACCCGCACTTGGTGCCCCTTGACCTCGCGGGCGGATTCGATGCCGCGGTAGTTGGCATCGTACGCCTCGCCTGCCTTATCGGCCGCGACCTGCGTTTGCGTAGATTCCACAAACCCTTGGTCAGCGGTCACCCAACTGACCACGGTGGCGTTCTCGCCGCCCATATCTACGCGGCGGGCAGCATTGGCCTCCCACCCCTCTGGCATTTCGGGATTGCGAATTGCACCGACCCCTGCGCGGGCTTGGGTGTTTAGGAAGGTTTGTTCATCCACTTCCTGCACCGCTCCCTGCTGGGTTTCGGAGTTAATTGAACACAGGCCGGTCGCTCCCACGGCGAGCAGCATCATAATCACCACGACGGCGAGGGACAGGGAAATATCCTTCGCGCCTTCAAAAATCTTTGGTCTTTCTTCTGCAGCCACGCGCCTTAGTATCGCACGGCCTGCTTTCAAAAAGCCACACGGCCCCTTTTGCCCCGAAAGATCTGTCAATCCCCCACAAATGGGGCGCAAAATCGAACCCATTAGAGCAAAAAAGTGCGAGAATGGAAAGGTAGAGCATCAAGGGGAACACCCCTCGATGAGAAAACTATGGAAGGCAACCACTACACATGTCCGAAAATACGTCTTATCTTCCTGACCGCAACCTGGCAATGGAACTGGTTCGTGTCACCGAGGCAGCAGCACTCGCTTCCGGCCGTTGGGTAGGCCGCGGCCAGAAGAATGAGGGCGATGGCGCGGCGGTCGACGCCATGCGCAAGCTCATCAATTCTGTAGCGATGAACGGCGTCGTTGTCATTGGTGAGGGCGAAAAGGATGAGGCCCCCATGCTCTTTAACGGCGAAGAGGTCGGCACCGGCGAGGGTGCCGCCATGGATATCGCCGTGGACCCAGTCGACGGTACCCGTTTGATGGCGGAAGGCCGCCCCAACGCCATCTCCGTCATCGCAGCCGCCGAGCGCGGAACCATGTATGACCCTTCCGCAGTCTTCTACATGGAAAAGATTGCTGTCGGCCCAGAGGCCGTAGGTGCCATTGACATCAACGAATCCGTGGAATGGAATATCCAGTCCGTGGCTAAGGCGAAGAATATTCGCCCTACCGATCTGACCGTGGTGGTCCTTGACCGTCCCCGCCACGAACAGCTCATCTCTGAAATTCGCGCCGCAGGCGCCAAGGTGCGCCTCATCATGGATGGTGACGTAGCCGGCGCCATCGCCACCTGCCAGGATTCGAACTCCATCGACATGATGATGGGCATCGGCGGCACCCCAGAGGGCATCATCACTGCCTGCGCTATGCGCTGCATGGGCGGCGAAATCCAGGGCAAGCTGTGGCCGAAGGATGAAGAGGAAGCAGAAAAGGCCCGTGCAGCCGGCCATGATTTGAACCGCGTCCTTACCACTACTGATCTGGTTTCCTCTGAGAACTGCTACTTCGCTGCCACCGGCGTGACCAATGGTGACATGCTGCGCGGCGTTTCCTACCGCAATTCCGGTGCTACGACCCGCTCGTTGGTCATGCGCTCCAAGTCCGGCACCATCCGCTACATCGACTCCATCCACAAGCTGTCCAAGCTGCAGGAGTATTCCGTCGTGGACTACGACACGCCAACCAAGAAGTAGGGTTCACCCCCGAAGGCGGCCCTTCTTTTGGTTCTCCGCCATACTGGAAAGCACACACTACCCAATTAACTGAGGTGATCTTCACATGACTGAATACCGCATTGAACATGACACCATGGGCGAAGTTAAGGTTCCTGCAGATGCCCTGTGGCGTGCACAGACCCAGCGCGCAGTGGACAACTTCCCGATTTCCGGCCGTGGCCTGGAAAATGCGCAGATTCGCGCCCTTGGCCTGCTCAAGGCAGCCTGCGCTCAGGTAAATAAGGATTCCGGCAAGCTGGATGCGGATAAGGCCGATGCCATCATTGCTGCCGCCACCGAAATCGCCGAGGGCAAGCATAACGATGCCTTCCCTATCGACGTTTTCCAGACCGGTTCCGGCACCTCGTCCAATATGAATACCAATGAGGTTATCGCCTCCTTGGCACATAACAATGGCGTGGAAATTCACCCGAATGACCACGTGAACATGGGCCAGTCCTCTAATGACACCTTCCCCACTGCTACGCACGTGGCTGCTACGGAAGCTGCCGTTAATGACCTCATCCCGGGTCTGAAGGTCCTCCACGAATCCTTGACCAAGAAGGCCAAGGAATTCGCCGATGTGGTCAAGGCCGGCCGCACCCACCTGATGGATGCCACCCCGGTTACCCTGGGCCAGGAATTCGGCGGCTACGCCCGCCAGATCGAGCTGGGCATCGAACGCATTGAGGCCACCCTGCCGCGCTTGGGCGAGCTGGCCATCGGCGGCACCGCCACCGGCACCGGCCTGAACACCTCTGCAGACTTTGGCGCCAAGGTCACCGAGGAGCTTAAGAAGCTCACCGGCGTGCAGGAACTGAAGGAAGCAGAAAACCACTTCGAGGCCCAGGCTGCCCGCGATGGCTTGGTGGAATTCTCCGGCGCCATGCGCTCGATTGCTGTATCCCTCAATAAGATTGCCAATGACCTGCGCATGATGGGCTCCGGCCCGCTGACTGGCCTGGCCGAGATTCACCTGAAGGACCTGCAGCCGGGTTCCTCCATCATGCCGGGCAAGGTCAATCCGGTTATTCCGGAGGCCGTCACCATGGTGGCCGGCCAGGTGGTGGGCAACGACGCAGCCGTAGCCTTTGGCGGCGCCCAGGGCCACTTCGAGCTCAACGTCTTCATCCCGATGATGGCGCGCAATGTACTCGAGTCCGCTCGCCTGCTGGCTAATGCTTCCCGCGTCTTCGCCGATAAGTGCATCGATCACATCGAGGCCAACGAGGAGCGCATGAAGCACTTTGCGGAGTCTTCCACCTCCATCGTGACTCCGCTTAACTCTGCTATTGGCTACGAGAACGCAGCAAAGGCAGCAAAGCACGCCCTGCACGAGAAGATCACCGTCCGCCAGGCCGTTATTGACTTGGGCTTTGTCGACGGCGAGAACCTCACCGAGGAGGAGCTGGATAAGCGCCTCAACGTGCTGAGCATGACTAACCGCGACCGCGATAACTTCTAAGTATTCGCCGCACCGCCACCCCGCCCGGGCAGGACTCGGGCGGGGTTTTCGCATGCCTGGGGTAAGGGGGCGTCGGCAAGCGCTATGGCATAGCACACATTAGTGGAAACGCACTTCTAAGATCACCACTTTTGCACTTGGTGCAAGTTTGCACCGAGTGTAAAGTTGCATGGCGTGCAAGAAGAATTATCACTACGCGAGCAGAAGCGCCTCGAGACGCGCCTGCGCATTGAGGATGCCGCCACGAAGCTGGTGGATGAACAATCCTTTAGCGCGGTCACGATTGAGAGGATCTGCGAAGTAGCCGGTATTTCTCGGCGCACCTTCTTCAATTATTTCGACTCCAAGGAATCCGCCGTACTAGGTGCTCCAAGCACCGAGTTTACGGAGGAGATGCGGGAATTCTTCCTCACGGAACCAACGACCAGCATGGTGGGACTCGTCCTCCAGTTGGTCAGGCAACACATGGAAGGCCACCACATCAACCCGACCATCCGGGACCGCCGCAAGCGCATCTCTAATGATCCGGATGCGGCCGCGGCGGCAATAAGCCGGAAGCGGGCAAAGTCCATTGAGCTTATCGATCTCATTGAAGAACGCCTCACCACAGAACCGGAGCTTCGCGTCCTCGATAACTGCTCCGCAAGTACCGAGGCGATGCTCATCGCCGGCCTCGTCCGCGAGGCACTTTGGCTCGCGATGGCATCCCCCGATGCGGATTGCAGCAAGGACCTCCACGCGCGACTCGATACCTCCCTCACGCTAATAACAGATTTTATGAAAGGAATGCGATGGTAGATACGGCTACTAAGGCCCCCACGCAGGGCCAGTCCCGAGCCGATAACCTCGGGCTTATCTTCTCGGCTTTGATGCTCACCATGCTGATGAGCTCTTTGGGCCAAATGATCTTCTCTTCTGCTCTTCCCACCATCGTCGGTGAGCTTGGCGGCGTCGACCACATGAGCTGGGTCATCTCCGCTTTCCTTGTCACCATGACCATCGCCATGCCTATTTCCGGCAAGCTGGGTGACATGCTGGGCCGCAAGTGGCTCTACATCGGCGGTATCGCCACCTTCGTCGTGGGCTCTACCCTCGGCGGCTTTGCAAACTCCATGACGCTGCTGATCATCGCCCGCGCTGTGCAGGGCTTTGGCGCAGGTTTTATGATGATTTCCTCCCAGTCCATCATCGCCGAGGTCACCTCCTCCCGTGAGCGCGGCAAGTTCATGGGCATCATGGGCGGCGTCTTCGGCCTGTCCTCGGTTCTCGGCCCCGTTCTCGGCGGCTGGTTCACCGACGGCCCAGGCTGGCGCTGGGGCATGTGGATGAACATCCCGCTGGGTATCCTCGCCATTATCGTGTGCACCCTAGTGCTGCACCTGCGCGTAGGTGATGCCGATATGAAGCGCTTTGACTGGCTAGGTGCCACCTTCATCGCCATCACCACCGCCTCCCTTATCCTCATGACCACCTGGGGCGGCACCGAGTACGAGTGGGGCTCTTCCATGATCCTCACCTTGGGTGCCATCACCATTATCGGCGCCATCATCACCGTCTTTGTGGAGCTGCGCGCTAAAGAACCGCTCATCCCGGTTCGCCTATTCAAGAACCGCAACATGGCCCTGACTACCCTCTCCGGCGTGGTACTTGGCCTGGCAATGTTCGGTGTTCTGGGCTACATGCCTACCTACCTGCAGATGGTGCACACCCTGACCCCAACCAAGGCGGGTCTCATGATGATCCCGATGATGGTTGGCCTTATCGGCACCTCCACTGGCGTGGGCTTTATCATCGCCCGCACCGGCCACTACAAGGTCTACCCCATCATCGGCCTGGCGATTACCGCCGGCGCCCTGTTCTGGATGTCCCACCTCTCCGTAGAGACTTCCCTGAAGCAGCTGGGCTGCGAGTTCCTCGTCTTCGGCATCGGCCTGGGCATGGTTATCCAGGTCCTCGTGCTCATCGTCCAGAACTCCTTCCCGCTGTCCCAGGTGGGTACGGCTACCGCGGCGAATAACTTCTTCCGCCAGATCGGCTCCGCACTGGGTGCTTCCCTGGTTGGCTCCATGTTCATCCACAATATGAAGGATGAGATGGCCACCCGCTTGCCAGAGGCTTTCCAGAAGATGGGACCGGAGGGCGCCGCCTACGCGGAGAAGTTCGGCGACGCCAATGGCGGTGCCAATAGCCTCACCCCGGATTTGGTTGCGTCCTTCCCCAAGCCCATCGAGGAAGCAATCCTCAACTCCTACAATGACGGACTGACCCCGGTCATCGCCCTCATGGTTCCGCTGGTTATCGTCGCCCTCATCCTCCTCCTGCCACTGCGCGAGGAGCGACTGAAGGAAACGATTGACTAATATCACCTTCACCTGCAGAAATACAGGCCACTAGCCGGGAGCTGCATGCCCTGCGCGATGCATTCCCGCTTGCCGACGCCCCCATTGAATCCGCCCTCGGCTATGCCCCCGGCGGCCTCCAAGCGGCGTTACAAATCCAGGCCGGTCCCATCGAAGTGTGGCGCAAGCCCGCGCGCACGGTGGGCCGATATGCCCCGCCCTAGGCGGGGCATTTTTATTGCCGCTCCCCTGGTTCTAAGGCCTAAACAAAAAGCCCCTGCCATCGTTACCACGAGTGTGGTACGAGCAGGGGCTAGTATGCGCCGGGGAAGCTACCGCTTCTTTTCCTCCGGCTTGGGCAAAAGCAGCTCATATACGTCGGTGTCGCGCCACTGGCCCGCAAGCTCGCCGTAGGTCATCTTCGCCATATGCGAGTAGGTGCCCACCTTCACGAAGCCGCGGGACTTGTGCAGTCCCGCAGAACCTGCATTTTCAGGGAAAATCCACGAATGGATGGCCCACTTGTGCAGGTCCTTGCACACCTCAATCAGACGATCCAGAAGTGCGCCGCCAATGCCGCGTCCTTGTGCCTCGGCACCTAGGTAGATGGAGTCCTCCACTACTCCATGGAAGACGGTGCGGGTAGATACAGGGGCCGCAGAAACCCACCCCAAGACCTTAGAGTCATCATCTGCTTCAACGGCAACATGCACCGAAGGCATAATCTTGCCTGCTTTGAATTCTTCGAAGGTCAGGGAGCGGGTCTCATAGGTGGCGTGCCCAGTATTGAGACCCTGTTCATAGATCTCTCGCATCTGCGGGTAGTCCGCCGCGGTGAAGGGACGGATGCGGAAATCTTTCTTCTTATCGTCCGAAGACGTCTGCTTGGCGTTCTCGCTCATATACAACATTATTACTGGGACATGCCCAGCTTCGCCACGCTGTACACATAAAGATCGCCCAACGCGAACGAACTTGGCCTAGTTGCCGCCTTCCAACAGGTCAGTGACGAGCTCCGCAATGGCAGAGCGCTCCGAACGCTGCAGCGTAATATGCGCAAAAAGCTCATGTCCCTTGAGCTTTTCAATCACTGCCTGCACTCCGTCGTGCCGGCCCACGCGAAGGTTATCGCGCTGCGCCACATCGTGAGTAAGAACTACTCGCGAGCCCTTCCCCAACCGGGAAAGCACGGTAAGTAGGACGTTTCGCTCCAAGGACTGCGCCTCATCCACGATGACAAAAGCATCATGCAGCGAGCGACCGCGAATATGCGTCAGGGGCAAGACCTCGATGAGGCCGCGCTCGTGCACCTCTTCCATGACGTTGTCAGACACCAAACCCTCCAAAGTGTCATAGACCGCCTGCGCCCACGGGTTCATCTTGTCCGATTCCGTGCCCGGTAGGTATCCCAGCGACTGCCCGCCAACCGCATACATCGGGCGAAAGACCACAATGCGCCGGTGCTCGCCGCGCTCAAGCACCGCCTCCAAACCGGCGCACAGCGCAAGTGCCGACTTGCCGGTGCCGGCGCGGCCACCGATGGAGACAATTCCTACGTTTGGGTCCATCAGCAGGTCCAAAGCGATGCGCTGCTCCGCGGAGCGTCCCTGAAGGCCAAAGGCATTGATATCACCACGTACGAGCTCGACCACGCCATCAGCACTCATGCGACCCAGCGCGGATTGCGCACCCGCAGCCAAGGTCAAGCCGCAGTGCACCGGCAGGTCCTCCACGGCGGTACCCTTTTCCGTTTCGACGCCGTCTAGCATGACTTCCCCATCACGATAGAGGGCATCGATGACATCCGAGCTGGTTTGCACCGTCGCCATTCCGGTATAGCCGGTCAAGACTACGTCCTGGGCGTGATACTCATCCGCCTGCACGCCTACCGCACCGGCCTTCACGCGCAGCGGCACGTCCTTCGTGACCAACACGGTGTCCTTCCCCTCGTGCGCAAGGTTAAGCGCGCACGCCAAGATGCGGTGGTCACCTTCTGGTCCGCGGAACGCGGTAGGCAGCAAGGATTGGTCTTGATGGTTCAATTCCACGCGCAGGGTGCCGCCATCGACGTTGACGGGAACCGGCTGGTCTAAGGCCTCATAGGTAGCGCGCAGCTCCTCCAAAAAGCGAAGAGCTTGGCGGGCGAACCAGCCAAGCTCCGGGTGATGACGTTTTCCTTCCAGTTCAGAAATAACTACAACGGGAAGGACCACGTCGTGTTCCGCAAATTTGCGCAGGGCCCAAGGGTCAGAAAGCAAGACCGAGGTATCCACTACATAGGTCTTGGTAGCGACGGTGTTATCAGTAGCGGCAAGCGGAGTAGAAAGTACAGAGGGACGAGACATGATGGCAGGGTTCTCCCTTAGTGTGCGGTAGATCAGACTTCTTCCGAATCACCCCGGATCCACGGGGTTGCCACCCAAAGTAGGCACCGAAGGTTGAAATTACATGGGTGCAAGATGAACATTAAGAAAACGAAAAATCCCTCCGCAGCACTTGCTGCAGAGGGAGAAGCTCTAAAGGAGCTTTTTACTTCTCTACGGAAGAGGTGAACTTACCGCTCTCGTCCTGGATCCAGGAGATTACGCCATTGTCGAACTGCTGGGTCCAGCCCTTGCCCTGAGCAGCCTTCTCCTCAGCAGCCTTAGGCAGGCCTACCTCAGAGTCCAAGCCGCCCTGCTCTTTCCAGGTTTCAGCAATCTTGCCGACGATAGGCTGAGCGCCCTCATCGTCGTCGAAGGTCAGCAGGTTGCCGTTATCGAAGTTAGCGAGGAACTCATCATCGTCACCCTGCTCGATGCTCTTTACGTCGCCCCACTCAGCCTTCTTCTCTTCAATAGCGGAAGCGAAATCAGCCGGAACGTCTACGTCACCGTTAGCGGTAGCGATGGACTTGGTAGCGCCGCCCTTGTCGTCAGCGTCGTCCTTGTCGTCGGAAGCATCCGCACCTTCGGAAGCGTCCGCATCGTCGGCGTCATCCTTGGAAGTAGCCTCAGCAGCAGCGGAGCCAGCAGCGTCGGTAGCGTCTGCAGCTACGGAGCCGGCGGTATCCTTAGCGTCGTTAGCTGCATCCTCAGCATCGGAGCACGCTACGAGAGCAACGGACAGGGTTGCGGCTGCAAAGCCACCTGCGATACGACGGGTCATCTTCTGCATTACTGCATCATCCTTTCATCGAGAAAGTAAGTTAATTCTAAAATTATTGTTAAATCACCCTTTATGGCGAACAACGACCACCGTAACGACGACTCCCAGCTGGCGCCACCCGTCCGGACAGGAAGTAGACAGCAAACAGTAAAGGCCTACCTACGTTTGCGCTGCTTAGGGACCTTCTTTTTCTTTTGTAACGAATTGTTAACGTTTCTCCGCGCCTGCTTCGCCTTCGCCTTTTCCCTGGCGCTGCGCTTCGGCTTCTCTTGGCGGGAGGAACGAGCCGTACGGCCCTTAGCGACGCCCACGAAGTCCTGGATCGCCTCCCCATCCTCATCCTTGCGCCACACCAACGCAATCTCCGTAACCGGCACGGACTCGTCCTTAAGGCCCAACGGCACCACCTGCTTTTTGCTCAGGACCTTCAGCAGGGGCCGCGGCGCAATCGCGATACCCACGTTGGCCGCCACTACCTGCAAGGCGTCGCGGACTGCGGGGACATCGACAAGCCCGGAATCGGCGACGCGGTAGTTGAGGTGTTCATCGGCGACGTCGGCAAGCGCAAGCTCCTCGCCCACCTCCGCATAGACCGAGTCTTTGGGAACGGCAATGCCAGGGGCCTCTTTATAAAGTCGCACCACGTGAAAGGTGTCATCCACCCGCGGATCCGGCAAGCGCGCAAGAGCTAGGTCCACCTCGCCGGCTACCAGCGGGGCAAGCGCATCGTCCGCATCAACGGTGTACAAGCCACCATGAGCAGTATTTTCCTCGAATCGGCGGAACCACTTTCCGGGTTCTGTACCGGTGGCAAAAGCTAAGCGCAGCATAGAGGACAGTCTACTGAAAGTGCTACGGTAAAAGCGTGACTGAAGAACAAAAGCAACCATCCGGCACCGCCATGCGTGCCCAAACCGCGGCGAAGAAGCTAGGCATCTACCTGCCCGCCGCGCCGGACGAGTTCCAAAATAGTGCCATTAGCCACGAAGAGCTGCGCGAACTGCAGCATAACCCACCCGAGTGGCTGCAAACCTTGCGCCGCGAAGGCCCCCATCCCCGCCCCGAGGTTGCCCATAAGCTGGGAATCTCTGTTACCGCGCTCAAGAAGAACGATATGGATAAGCCGCTGACCACAGCGGAAATCAATCAGCTCCTCCAAGAGCAGCCGGAATGGCTCCAGCAGGCCCGCGCCACCATGGCGCAGGCCCGTGGCCATGAGGTGAAGGACTAGACCAGCTTCCAGTCCTCGAGGCCCTCATACAGCGGGTAGTGCTGGGCAATCTTGTCCACGCGAGCGCGCAGGGCCTCCACATCGGCATTCTTGCCCTGGACCAGGGCGGTGCCGATAATATCTGCAACCTCGGTGAAGGCCTCGGCATCGAGGCCGCGGGTTGCCAGCGCAGAAGTACCAATGCGCAGGCCGGAGGTGACCATCGGCGGACGCGGGTCATTCGGCACGGCATTTCGGTTAACGGTAATGCCTACCTCGTGCAGCAGATCCTCTGCCTGCTGTCCATCCAATTCAGAATTGCGCAGGTCCGCCAAGACCAAGTGCACATCGGTGCCGCCGGTCAGCACGTCCACGCCAGCCGCCTTGGCATCTTCTGCGGTAAGGCGCTCTGCCAGAATGCGAGCACCCTCCAAGGTGCGCTCCTGGCGCTCCTTGAATTCCTCGGTAGCAGCAATCTTCATAGCAATGGCCTTGGCAGCGACCACGTGCATCAGCGGTCCGCCCTGCTGGCCCGGGAAGACGTTGGAATTGATCTTCTTGGCATAATCCTGCTTGGCCAAAATCATGCCGGAGCGCGGGCCACCCAGGGTCTTATGCACGGTGGTGGACACGATATCCGCGTGAGGCACTGGGCTCGGGTGCAGGCCGGCCGCCACAAGACCCGCAAAGTGGGCCATATCTACCCACAGGTAAGCGCCGACCTCATCAGCGATTTCACGGAAGGCCGCGAAATCCATGGTGCGCGGGTAAGCAGACCAGCCGCCGATAATGACCTTCGGCTTTTCCTTCAGCGCCTGCTCTCGCAGCTTATCCATGTCCACGCGCATGGTCTCTGGATCCACCTCATAGGCAGCGACATCATAAAGCTTGCCGGAGAAGTTCAACTTCATGCCGTGGGTAAGGTGGCCGCCGTGAGCCAGGGACAGGCCCAAAATCTTGTCGCCCGGCTCAGCGATGGTGGAAAGAACCGCGGCGTTCGCCTGCGCGCCGGAGTGCGGCTGCACGTTGGCGAATTCCGCACCAAAGAGTTCCTTAGCGCGGTTGCGGGCTAGGTCCTCCACGACGTCGACATGCTCGCAGCCGCCGTAGTAGCGGCGACCTGGGTAGCCCTCGGCGTACTTATTGGTAAGCACGGAGCCCTGTGCCTGGAGCACGGCGCGAGGCACAAAGTTCTCAGAGGCGATCATTTCCAGGGTTTCGCGCTGGCGGGAAATCTCTCCCTGAATTGCGCCGAATACGTCCGGATCAAGGTCGCGGAGGTCAGAGGTAAAAGAAGCCATAAAGGTGTGGTCCCCTTCTCAAAATCAAGCGGTATGGGATGCTGCATATCTTATCGTGCCAAGCTCCCTAAGGGGGCATACTTTTACCCACAGATTATGCAAGTGCAACAATGGAACCATGGCGCGCACATTGGATTCGAGTCCCTACCTAGATTTTGACCGCGAGACCTGGCGTGAACTGCGTAAATCCATGCCTCAGGTGCTCACGGAAACCGAGGTGGAAAAGCTTCGCGGCCTAGGAGACCGCATCGACCTGGACGAGGTAGCTGATGTCTACCTCCCCCTCTCCCGCCTCATCCATATGCAGGTTATGGCCCGCCAGCAGCTCACCACGGCTACCGAATCCTTCTTGGGCAACCCTCCGACGCACGTTCCCTTTGTCATCGGTGTGGCCGGCTCCGTGGCAGTGGGAAAATCCACCACTGCCCGCCTCCTTCAGGTGTTGCTGCAGCGCTGGGACTCCCACCCCAAGGTCGCGCTCGTTACTACCGACGGCTTCCTCTTCCCCACCGAAACCCTCAAGAAACGCGGCCTCATGCAGCGCAAGGGATTTCCGGAATCCTACGACCGGCGTGCACTCCTTCGCTTTGTCACGGACGTAAAATCAGGAAAGCCATTGGTCAAGGCGCCGCTTTATTCCCATATCTCCTATGACATTGTGGACGGGGAATACCAAGAAGTTCATCAGCCCGACATCCTTATTCTGGAAGGGCTCAATGTACTACAAACGAGCCCCACGTTGACCGTGGCGGACCTCTTTGATTTCTCGGTATATGTTGATGCCCGCACCGACGATATCGAGCAGTGGTATATCGACCGCTTCCTTACTCTGCGCCACACCGCTTTTCGCGAGCCCAACGCCCACTTCTCTGCCTTTGCAGACATGAACGATGAGGAGGCCCGCGACCAGGCCCGCGAAATTTGGCAGTCCATTAACCTGCCGAACTTGGTGGAAAATATCCTGCCCACCCGTGTGCGAGCCTCCCTCGTGCTGAAAAAGGGCTCGCATCACCTGGTAGAACAGGTGCGGATGCGCAAGCTCTAGAGCCTATTTGCCAAAGCGGCGCGAACGTTGGGAGTAATCCCGCAAGGCGCGGAGGAAGTCCACCTTGCGGAATGCTGGCCAGTAAGTATCCGTGAACCAGATCTCGGAGTACGCGGCCTGCCACAGGAGAAAGCCCGACAGGCGTTGTTCACCAGAGGTGCGGATAACCAAGTCCGGGTCCGGTAGTCCCTTGGTGTACAGGTGCTCCCCAATGGACTCTGCGGTAACGCGGTCCGCCATCTCCGCTGCGGTAGTTCCCTTCTCTGCTTCCGCGCGCACCAAGTTCTGCACTGCGTCCACAATTTCTTGGCGCCCGCCATAGCCCACCGCCACATTGACGATGACCCCGGTATTGTCCTCGGTTTCCGCCGCCGCCGTCACCATGCGCTGGCGAATTTCGTCCGGGAGCAGATCGAGGTGGCCAACAAGGCGCACCTGACAGCCGACGTCGCTATGCGATAGGTGCGTGACCACGTCCGAGATGATGTCAAAGAGCAGCTCTACTTCCTGCTCGCTGCGCTTCAGGTTCTCCGTGGACAGCAAATAAATGGTGACCACTTCGATATCGGTATCGCGGCACCACGAGATCATCTCTCCGATTTTCTTTGCGCCTTGGCGGTGACCATGGCTGATATCGGTAAACCCAGCCTCACGCGCCCACCGACGATTGCCATCGGCCATGATGGCGATGTGCTTAGGCTGCGGCTTGCCCTTGATCAGGCGCGCCAGACGGGCTTCATAAGCTGGGTAAGCCAGCTGCTTGAGAGAACTCACGCTCATTAGTCTATCCGCCTAGAAAATGGACTTCTTGCGGTTATCGTAAATGCCGGCTTCCTTCATCGCCTTATCCACGGCTTCCTCATCGAACGGATCGATTCCGTGGTCCTCCGCAAACATCATGCGGCGGCGAAAGCGTGAGTACCGGCGATGGAAATTCCAGCCTGCAAACAGTACCGCAACGCCCATAAGCGCCAGGATCAGCAGGCCAATGGGCGAAGCTTTGCCAAATTCAGGGCCCATTGGGCCGCCTTCGGCGCCCTCGGTTCCTTGGGCAAGTACAAATACGTCATGTGCGGCAAGCACGAAAGAACCATACATGCTCATATCTTAAGCCTCCTCTTCCTCTTCGATGCCGGCGAAGAGGTCATTTTCTGGCAGGGAGGTAGAAACGCGAGTCTTCGCCAGCTCGAACTCCTCGGTGGGCCAAAGGCGCTGCTGTACCTCCACCGACGTCGCCAAGAAGGCACCCGCCGGATCGATCTGCGTAGCGTGCGCCCGCAAGGCCTCCTCGCGATTGCTGAAGTAATCCGCGCATTCCACCTGGGTGGTTACACGCGCCATGATATCTCCAAAAGTGGTGTCCCAGCGCGCCAGCATCGGCCCATAAGGGCTGGTTTTACCCTCTTCTAGCAGCAGATCATGGAACATCTTCATGCGCTGATAAACAAAGCCGTGCGAATAGTACAGCTTCAGCGGCTCCCACGGCTTACCCAGCTCTGGGTGGTACTCGGCATCGCCTGCCTTCTCCCACGCGATCATGGAAGCCCGGTGCACCACCAAATGGTCTGGGTGCGGATAACCGCCATTTTCGTCATAGGTGACAATGACGTGTGGTCGAAATTCGCGGATAACCTGGACGTATTCCTGCGCGACGGTGTCATCGCCCAGCAACGCAAAACAGCCCTCCGGAAGCAATTCCTCCATAGTCTTGCCTTCAACTGGGTCGGGCAATCCGGAATCAACGTGGCCCAGCCAGCGGTGTTGTACGCCCAGCGCCCGCGCAGCGTTAGCCATTTCTTCCCGGCGCACCTCGCCCATCTTTTCCTTGATTCCCGGGCGATCCATGGCGGGGTTAATCACATCGCCGCGCTCGCCGCCGGTACAAGTTAGCACCAAAACCTCATTGCCTTCTGCGGCATAGCGCGCGGTGGTTGCAGCACCCTTGGATGATTCATCGTCTGGGTGCGCGTGGATCGCTAGTAGGCGAAAATCGCTCACTGAAAATCCATCCCCTTATTATTCTAGGTTCTTTGAACAGATGATTATCCTAGTAGATAATTGGAAAACAGTGGTCCTCGGCTAGAGTGGAAGCCATGACTTCCGCCGGAAAATCTCGCTCAGTCGCCCGCTACGGCTCCCGCGGCTCCTCTGAAAAGAACTCTGGTAGCTGGACTAATAAGGCGCTGGTGCTCATCTTTGTCGCCATTTTTATCGCGCTTATTTTCTTCGGATTCCGGTACTTCCAGGAAAAGGAACGCGTGAACGCACAGGTGTCCATCGTGACCCAGGAGGTTTTGAGCGATGATTCCACCCGCGTTTGGGTCGATGTCACCCGCAATCACACCGATGAAGATGCTTATTGCATTGTCCAGGCCTTTGACTACTCCAAGTCCGAAGTAGGCCGCCGCGAATTCCCTGTTCCCGCGGGCGGAAACGAAACCCAGCGCATCGCTGTCGACGTCCCGACCAACGCTCGTGCCGTAGCCGGCGGGGCCTATGGTTGTTCCGGCAACATCCCCGAATACTTGGATATGGATAACCCTGACTACGCGGAAAGCCGCTAGCCGCGTGTGCTAGGATTTGTAGCGCCTAGAACTGGGCATATGCCCGGTTCCACTTTTACCTACAGCCCCAGGGATTAACAGGGGCTTTGACCACAATTCCTATCTACGGAAGGTTGCAGAATGGCTGAGCAGCAAAAGCAGTACATCACCCCGGAAACCAAGGCGAAGCTCGAGGCCGAGCTGCAGGAGCTCATCGACCACCGCCCAGTAGTCGCGGCTGAGATCAACGAGCGCCGTGAGGAAGGCGACCTCAAAGAGAACGCCGGTTACGACGCCGCACGTGAGATGCAGGACCAGGAAGAGGCCCGCATCAAGCAGATTTCTGAGGTTCTTGCGAATGCCACCACCGAGCGCGGTGCTGTTCAGGAAGGCGTCGCCCACACCGGTTCCGTAGTTCACGTTTACTACAACGGTGATAAGGACGATAAGGAGACCTTCCTCATCGGTACCCGCGCCGCTGCTTCCGATAACAAGGACCTGGAAACCTATTCCGAGCAGTCCCCGCTGGGCGCTGCCATCCTTGGCGCACAAGAGGGCGAGACCCGCGAGTACACCGCTCCGAATGGCAAGACCATTTCAGTCACCATCGAATCCGCAGCGCCGTATGATTCTGCTAAGGCCGCTGCTCCACGCGAGTCCTAAACTTTTAACCACTTACTACTCTGGAGAAAGAGCACATCCCCATGAAGAAGTTCTCCCGTTTTGCCGCCGCTGGCCTGGTCTTCACCGCTGGCCTCTCCCTCGCTGCTTGCCACCCACCGAACCAGCAGGATTCTGATTCCAAGGTAGAAAATGCCTCCACCTTCACCGGTGAGGCCCCGATGCAGAAGGATGCTGAGACCAGCTCTTCCGCACCCGAGACCGTTGTTGAAGAGGAAGCACCTGTAGTCGAGTCCGGTGTTCCAGAGGAGCCGGCACAGCCGCACTTGAACGGTACCGCCACCGAACTGCCACAGCAGTAATAAGGGCTTGAAGGGCCGAGTGATTTCCTCGGCCCTTTTTTCATGCTATTTTTCTGGGTCCACTTCCCGCACCCAATCCCCGATGACACCGGGTACGACAGCAGGCGGCTCTCCTAGGAGGTCGCGCTTATTTGGATCCCGTTCCACCTGCGTGGTGACGGACTTTACGCGCTTTTTCTCACTATCTTTGCCTCCGCGCATCCCCATCATTGGACCATAGGCTCGTGCCCCTCCGGTTGAGCGGCCTACATTGCCACCGCGTGCTGCCGCGGCGCCTTCGCCGCCACCTGTTCCCGAAACAAGGCCGCCACCCACGCCAGGCCGCATGCCCGCACCAGCACCGTTTCCTGCACCGCTGCCAAGACCAGCGCGCACGCCTGAACCACCGCCGAGTGCATTGCCAAGACCAGCGCGCACGCCTGAACCACCGCCGAGTGCATTGCCATGGCCAGCGCGCACGCCTGAACCGACACCGGCGTAGGGCGCCCCGGCTCCGCGTCCAAGGTGCAGGCCCGACTGCGCTCCTCTTCCGGCACGCGCAATATCGGCGCCGCCACTTACATTTCCTGCAGTGGATCCAATTCCGCTCCTCAGGGGCTGACCGCCTAGTACACCGCGGCCCGCATCCGCAGGCCTTCCGGCTGCCATCATCGGTGCCATCCCAGTATTGGCGGATTGCGCTGTAGCTCCCGGCGCCATCGCACCGCCGCCGTGAAGCGCTCCAGCATTTGCTCCCGCGGCAACCGGATGCGCTGTACCACTAGGAACCTGCCCCATCGCCCCATTCGGCGCAGTTACGCCCGGCATGGATGCACCTTGGGTGGATACTTCATTTCCGCCGATGGCTACGTGGTCTCCCAGGCCCAGCTTTTCCAGCGCATTTCTGCCGCTAGCATGCATCTGCTGGTGAAAATCATTAATTTCTTGTGGGCTCATCCCCACTGCTTCTAGCCCGTCCACATTGCCATTGACGACGTCGAAGTTCCCCGGACCCAAATCACCTCGCGCAATCGCTTCCGCAATCTTCTTTGGCCATACCACGGCATCGGTGGTGTAGCGCTGCCCATCACCGTCAACGCCAGCGAGGCCCGCGTCGACACCGCCGCCTCCCGAAGCCGGCGATTGTTCCATCAAAGCGTGCTGGTACGGCATTGCCTCAACCGCGAAGCGCTGCAGGTCAGGCTGCAATGCGGCCAATGCGGCCTTTTCCGCAATCTCGCGCTCAACCGGTTCTGGAATGGCCATCACTTCCATCGCCATGGCCATTGCAGTAGGCTGCATGCCCATCAGCTTGGCGTGGAATCCGGTCAGCTTCTCCCCCATGACCTTGGCATTTGCTACAAAGTGGCTTCCCGACGCCGCCACTTCCCTAATCCTTGCCGCCGCCCTCGACGTTGCCTCACTGTCGTTCTCGCCTTCCAAAGACCCGGCTGCTTCCTGTAGCCCGCTAACGATATCGTCGACTTCCGACGCCAACGAGCTCCACCGCGCATTCGCCTCAGACACATTCCAAATCTGCGTCGACATCAGGTCCGTAGCCAGCTTCACAATGTCCGTACCGACATTCACCACCGGCATGGAAAACCCAAATGGGCTGTACCCCGGCTCAGGCTGGTTCATAATCGGCATCGACTCAATACCGATGTCCCCACCCGCATCCGCGATCTCCATTCCCCGACTATTCGCGTCCTCCTGCGCCTGAAACCCTCGGGCTTCCCGTCCCAAAGAATCAGACAGCCACTCAACCTGTGCCGCAAAATTCAATAGCGATTGCTTCGCAGATCCCGGGTCGCTATCCAACACACGTTCATGAACATCGCCTACGTGATCAATTCCAGATACTGATGAAAAACTTGCATTTAGCGGGCTATTGGCATTGTTTCTTAACTCCTGTGATCTACGAAAGAGATCCCCAATGCTGCTAGTCGTTCTGCGAATACTTGAAATGCTTACGCGCATTATTCCCCCGATTTTAGCTAAGCTGTTTTATCAATGAAGCTGTAAGATTGCACCGCTCTTTAGTAGTGGACTGGGTGCCAATGTCGTTTACGCTGACAATTACTGTTCCACGTTGAGTCGAAACATATCCGTCACACTGGGTTTCTCCGAATATTTCCGATCTATAAATCTGTATTTGCTTGCCTTCCGCCCCATGGCCTTTGTGCTGGAGTTCCTCATTCAAATTCAAAGTATCGATTGAGTTCGAATCACTGGCCAGCGAAACGAGAACCCCCTCCGAAAAATTTGTCCCACGCGACTCAAAGTTGCAGAAAGTGCTCCCCGAGTCCCTACGGGAGTCAAGTGGACTAGGCTTCAACCCAATACTTTCTAATTTGTTACCCGCAATCTCCGTACACGGATCAAAAAGCTCGAAGCTCGGGTCTGCCGGATCGAATTCCCCCAGTGGCGGAAGGACGCCGGAAGTGTCTTCCGACCCCGTGGCGCCGGCCTCCCCCGGTTGGCCGGCGCCGTCCGCATTCTTCCCGCCATTGGTGTGTGCCGTTTCCCCCTGATTGTCGTCCGCATCATCCCCCGGGTCCCCGTTGGTTCCCCCTGCACCGTCGGCCGAACTAATGCCGCCAGCCTCGTCCACCTTGGTGGGTTCCTCTGACGCGCTCCTCGTACCGATGTCCGCAACGCAGCTACTCAGCATAACGGTGCTGCTGACCATCAACGTTGCTACGGTGACCTGACGCTTCACAACAATCCTTCGCGCACTCACTTCCTGACGAGAGGAACAGGAAAAGTGAAACAGAGAACTTTTCACTTCGTATTTCCCGTTCCGGTACACAGCATGCATGAGGCCCCAAGAATTTTCTATGCAACCGCAAAGGTTAACGGCAATTTAACAAAATTATTTGCCCCATATGTCACATCCATAACGTCTAAAGGGCGAAATTTCCTGCTCATTAGCTGTACCACCCCGGGGAGTGGTTTTGTAGACCAAATGAAGGCTAAACCCGCACTTTATCCCCCAGAATTACCCCAGAAATTACACGTTTGTAAGCGATTTTTGGCAACAAAAAGGCCCGCACCGAAGTGCGGGCCAATGCAAAAGAGTCAGTTAGTCTCGCTGGAAATAGCTCAGCAGACGGAGGATCTCAGTGTAGAGCCAGACCAGGGTCACAGCGAGGCCAAGAGCTACGCCCCAAGCGTTCTTAGCAGGAGCACCAGCGCGGATCATGCGGTCAGCCTGATCAAAGTCGGTCAGGAAGGAAAGGGCACCCAGAACGATGCAGACGAGCGAGAAGATAATGGCAATCGGGCCACCATCACGCAGTGGGTTGAAGTCAAAGAAAATCGCGCCCAAGAAGTTAACAAGAGCCATGACAGCAACGCCAGCAATCAGGCCGAAAAGGATCTTGGTGAACTTCGGAGTCACCTTCACTGCGCCAGTCTTGTACACAATCAGCATGCCAATGAATACACCAATGGTGCCGACAATCGCTTGGCCAATGATGGCCATGCCGCCCTCGCCCTGGAAGTTGACGTTGGAGAACATCAAGGAGAAGCCACCGACAAATAGGCCTTCAAATACGGCATAAATCAGGGTGACTGCAGCAGAACCCCACTTCTTGCCAAAAGAGGCAACGAGCACGGTAATGAAACCACCGATGCCACCGACCAGAGTCAAGGCCATGGCGATACCTGGGCTTACTAGCATTCCCAGGGCGAAGTTGATGGCTGCGGCGACGATGATAACGCCGAGGGTAATGCCCGTCTTGGTCACTACGTCATCCACGGTCATGGGACGAGTAGATACGTCCTCATAACCAGAGTTTTGGCGGCTACTATTTTCGGTCAGAGAACTCATTACCGGATTGCTTGAACGCACGGTTGTCCTTTCTAAGAGAGGTGCAAATTGGCTATCTCACCCCATTCAACGAGACACCACCCCATAAAGTTCCACATTCTTTCCATTTAGCTAGAAGTTTTGTGTGCAACTTCCGCACAAAGTCTGTGGAGACCTGTTGAACAGAAAAGTCTCGGGACACCGACCGGAACGATGTCTCGAGACTTCACATGGTGCCCCCAGTGGTGTCTGGTTCGGAGACATCGTTCCGCATGTCTCATGAGATCGTTCCGGTCCTACCAGCTCAGATGTCTCACCACATCGATCCGGTTGAAAACCCTGAAGCTAAAACTGCCCAGACACGAC
>NZ_JAKRDX010000022.1:0-32139 GCF_022347235.1 Corynebacterium tuberculostearicum | reverse complement strand
CAGGAGTAGGCTCCACCGGCTCAGACGGCTGACCACCCTCAGACTCCGACGGCTTACACACCTTCTCCGTCTCCGTCACCGTAGACGAAGGAGAAGAAGACGAACCAGACGTCGTAGGCGAAGGCTTCGACTCAGGCTCAGGATCCTTTTTGACAGTCAGCACTGCCTCATCGACATCTTGCCTATATAATGGGGCGTTTCGGCTTTCAACCTTTGCACCAAAGTCTTCTCGGTCCGGGTCAAAGGAACAACGAGAAGAGCGGACTAGCTGCTTCACGAAGATAGTCGAGCCCTCTGGGATCCACACATCGCCGGCCATGCCCTGTTCATTGATCTTCCATTCCGACTGGCTCAGCCAGCGGTAGTTAGAGAAGTCTTTACCATCAGCGCCTGTGAAAATTTTAGGCCTGTCGGTGGGGTTGTGCGTTACCTGCGGATAGGATGAATCTTGGAACACCTGATCGGTCATATCTTCACCGCCGGGACCGCGAACGGTGATCTCAGGCTGGCCCTCCAACTCGAAATACTCGGAATTAGTACCTAGCCAAAAATCAGCAAGCCAGGTTCCATATCGGCCTGGGTTATCAAAGGTCAGTTTACCAACCGCTTCACGCAGGCAGGGATCACCAGTGGATCTCATCTCCCAGTTGTCATAGGTCCAATCGAGGGTAGGTCGGAGATCAACCTCTGTAGCAACCTTCACTCCCAGTTCATCGCCGTCTTGTACATCGTCATTAACGGTCACGGGAATGTCGACAGTCATCTTCGGTTCTGGACCAAGAGGAACATCCGAGCTTGCAAATTCGAAGGCAATTACATTGTTTTCGGCGTCGGTTTGAACATTGAATGGTTTTCTCTCTTTGCCATCCGCCCACTTAAACTGCAGTTTGTCAACGTCATTTACAGTGAGCCGGGGATCGATCTGTAGTGAAAAGATGACCGCTGTAGCATCGGATTCGCCGTACCTCCATTGACCAACTTCTGGGAATGGTACGGTGCCCTCAATTTCGACGTGCGCAGCTACGGTGTCGCCAGGCTTTACCTCTGTTTTATCGGTACCCAAAGTGATTTTCGCTTCTGGACCGGCGCCAAGATCATCCCCGTGCTGGGTAGTCAGGCTGCCATCTGGAATTGCAGCATCAGTAGGAGCAGGAATTATAATTCCCCCGACGGCGAGCAATGCGGCAGAGAGTAGCGCAATTGCTTTAGTCGAGGCGTTTCTGGAGAGCCTCATAAAAACCCCTGAAAATTAGATAGCTAAACACTGGAGAATCATTTAGATTCAACTGCAGACAGTAGCAGACCTTTGTCCACTAGACACGACTTCGCTCCTGCTCAGAGGCGTGAATTAGCCCATCCCGGTTCTTCAGCAACTATTTTTATTCAAAGGTGTCCGACTCTTCCAGCACAAACCAGCCGATGCCTATCAAGCACTTCGACTGTGGATTACTAAATACGATCACCCCCAAATGTGCCCCACCCCCTCTAAACCCCACATGCTGGGGTTTATTTTTTGTTTTTCTACCCCCGTCTGCCATTTACCGAAGGAGACTAGCATCACGTTTGGAGCTTCCCTATAATTACGGCAACACAAAAGTTCATAATATTTCCTAGGCAACAATTGGAGCCTGAACCTGCAGGGTTGCCACACGTCAGAGCGCTAAGCCGCTCACGTTTCTTCCTCTGCCCACCCATAGCCACGTCATAGAAAGCAGGTGAGAGTTGAACACCAACTTGGCGCGCGTTCGTCGCAGCAGCGATAGGCCTCCCGTCCGCATTCGGCCCGCATAATGGCCCGCTGACATCGCATTTCACCACGAATCTCTGCGACCCTCACTTTGCGTCGCGCGCACCCGCGTGTTCGCTCCTCACCCAGCTGCGCCCTGCAGCACCACATAGCTCACCGCTCATCATCCAGACGCCGTATCGGCCGGCAGTTTCAGACCGGCGCAGATATATCGCCCTTCACTCCCATGTGAAAAGTGGTTTCTAGGATGTGACCCGTTTGAAAAAGAGGTAGAACCCATATGACTTCTCCTGCCAATACCCGCTTGCCCATCTCTGATGATGTGGAAGCAGTCCTGCCTGCAGCTATCAGCCGCGCTGACGACTGGTTGAAATCCACTGCGGACGAAGAAGATAAGGCCACCGAACAACTCGCGGACCTGCTGCGCGATGAGGACGGAGTGAAGTTCACCATGGACTTTGTCGACCGCGTCATGCGCCCAGAAGATGACAAGGTTGCCGCGCACGCGCTGAAGGATATTTCTTCCCACTATGACCCGTCGTTCCTCGGCAGCATCAATGGTGCCCTCGTTGGCGCCGGTGGTTTCTTCGGCCCCATCCTGCCGAACCTGGTCATGCCGGTGGCCCGCCTGTACATGCGCAAGATGGTTGGCCACCTGGTTCTAGACGCCGAGTCTGATGCCCTCAACAAGATCCTGGACAAGGCCGCCGAATCCGGTGAGCAGCTTAACCTCAACCTGCTGGGTGAGGCCGTACTCGGTGAGGAAGAGGCGAAGTCCCGCGCGGAGCGCACCCTCAAGCTCATCAAAAACCCCCGCGTGACCTACGTATCGGTTAAGGCTTCTTCCATGGTGGCCCAGCTCAACCACTGGGATATCGATGGCTCGGTAGAGCGCCTCAAGGAGCGCCTGCGCCCGCTGTACCAGGCTGCAGCAGACCGCACCGACAAGGTCTTTATCAACATGGACATGGAGGAGTACCACGACCTCCACCTGACCATCCGCCTGTTCAAGGAGCTACTCAGCGAGCCGGAATTCCTCACTCTGGATGCCGGCATCGTGCTGCAAGCTTACTTGCCGGATACCTTTGATGCGCTCAAGGATATCGCTGACTTTGCTAAGGAGCGCGTAGCTAAGGGCGGCGGCAAGGTCAAGGTGCGCATCGTGAAGGGCGCAAACCTGTCCATGGAAAACGTGCAGAGCGAGGTCCACGATTGGCCGCTGGCTACCTACACCAACAAGCTCGACGTTGACGCCAACTACTACCGCCTGCTGGATTTCATCCTGCGCGAGGAGTACGCCGACAGCATCCGCATCGGTGTAGCAACCCACAACCTCTACACCGCCGCAATGGCCTACGAGCTGGGCAAGAAGCGCGGCGTGCTGCACATGATGGATTCGGAGATGCTGCAGGGCATGTCCCCAGCACAGCAGGCAGCGGTGCGCAAGGTCTTTGACGGCCGCCAGATCCTCTATACCCCGGTTGTCCACGCAGAAGACTTCGACGTCGCCGTGTCCTACCTGGTACGCCGCTTGGAGGAGAACTCCGCGCCGCAGAACTTCCTCTACGCGCTCTTTGCCCCAGGCGAGGAGCCGTTGGCAGACCAGGAAGAGACGTTCCGTCGGGCCGTCGCCAAGCGCTGGGACACCTTCGCTGGTGCCCGTCGCACCCAAAACCGCCTCGAGGAGGACGGCCGCCAGGCACCGCGCACCGGCCGCTTTACCAACGAGGCCGATACTGACCCGGCGCTCGCGCCGAACCGCCAGTGGGCGCAGGAAGCGCTCAAGCGCAACCCGGGCGAGCACGGCATCGCAGAGGTTACCGACCCTACGGCGGTCGAAGGTCACATCGCTCGCGCCAAGGAACTGGGCACCGAGTGGGGCAAGCGCCCTGCCGCCGAGCGCGCCGCCGCACTAGAGGCCGTGGCAGATCAGATTGCGTCCCAGCGCGGCAAGTTCATCTCTGTGGCTGCGTATGAGGCCAATAAGACCGTTACCCAGACCGACCCTGAGGTCTCTGAGGCGATTGACTTCTGCACCTACTACGGCCAGTCCGCGCGCCTGCTGGAAGAGTCCTACTCCGAGTTCACCCCGCACACCGTCACCGTGGTAACCCCACCGTGGAACTTCCCCATTGCCATCCCGACCGGCGGCATTGCGGCATCCTTGGCGGCGGGCTCGGCGGTCATCGTCAAGCCTGCACCGCAGGTGGTTCACTGCGGCAAGCTCGTGGTGGAGGCCTTCCGCACCGCCCTCGAGGCACAGGGCCTAGATCCGGACCTGGTGCAGCTGGTGCTGACTGATGAAGCCGCGGCCGGCAAGGCCCTGCTCTCTCACGATGACGTGGACAATGTCATCCTCACCGGCGCCTCCGATACCGGCGCGCTCTTCCGTTCTTGGAAGCCGAGGATGAACATTATGGCGGAGACTTCCGGCAAGAACGCGCTCATCATCACCCCAGCCGCGGACCCGGATCTGGCCATCGATGACCTCTACAACTCCGCCTTTGGCCACTCCGGCCAGAAGTGTTCGGCGGCCTCCCTGGTTATCTTCGTCGGCGCGGCCGGCAAGTCCGAGCGCCTGCGCACCCAGCTGCTGGACGCGGTCAAGACCCTTAAGCCGGGCCCGGGCTTCGATATCACTACCACCATGAACGGTCTGGCGGAAGCGCCGAGCGAGAAGCTCCTGCGCGGTTTGACCCAGCTCGAGCCGGGCGAGAAGTGGCTGCTCAAGCCGGAAAAGCTCAACCAGGAAGGCACCCTGTGGTCCCCGGGCATCCGCGATAATGTGCAGCCGGGCTCTTGGTACCACAAGAACGAGTGCTTCGGCCCCGTCCTGGGCATCATGTACGCCGATACCTTGGAAGAGGCCATTGCCTGGCAAAATGACACCGGCTATGGCCTGACCGGCGGCATTCACTCGCTTGACGACGCCGAAATTGAGTACTGGATCGACAACGTTGAGGTGGGCAATGCCTACGTCAACCGCGGCATCACCGGTGCGATTGTGCAGCGCCAGTCCTTCGGCGGGTGGAAGAAGTCCGTCATGGGACCGGGCGCCAAGGCTGGCGGCCCGAACTACGTGGCACAGATGGGTGAGTGGGCCGATGGCGAGCTCAAGCCGCGCAACGTGGACATTGCCCCAGCAAGCCTCGCTGCGCTGCACCGCCTGCGCGATAACCTCTCTGGCAAGCTCACCGAGGAGGACATCACCTGGCTGTGGCGCGCCGCTGAACTGGACCAGGTGGCGTGGCAGGAAGAGTTTGGCCGCAACCACGACCGCACCGGTTTGGTTTCTGAGGCCAATATCTTCCGCTACCGCCCGCTTCTGACCAAGCTGCGCGTGCGCGTGGGCGAAGGCTATGAGCTGCGCGAGGTTGCTCGCCAGGTGCTGGCCGCCGCAATTACCGGCACCGCCACGGAAATCTCCGCCACCCCGGAGGTTGCCACCCAGCTGCAGGACCTCGGCTTCGACGTCAAGGCCATCACCGACGAGGCTTTTGCTACCGACGTGGCCAATGACGCCTCCTCCCGCGTGCGCGCCCTGGGCACCGTGCCGGATTCCATCTACGAGGCCGCGGTGCGCTCCAACTCCGTGGTGCTGGACCAGCCCGTGCTTGCCGACGGCCGCCGTGAGCTCATGCTTTACCTGCTTGAGCAGGCAGTTTCGGTTACCATGCACCGCTTCGGCATTATCCGCAACGTAGGTAACCTGCGCGACGAGTAATTCCCGGACGCGTTAAAGGTACTGAAGGGAGGTAGCGCCCCGCCCCTGGGCCGCTACCTCCTTTTTCGTATATGCGCTGCGAGTTTTATGTGGCATAGTGGTAGACAATGTCTACGTCACATAATTCGTCTTCCCGCGACGAGGCCAAGCGCCCGTCTGCGCAGGAAAAAGGCAACGCAACACAGATCCAAAAGCCGGGCGAGGAAGATTCTCATACCCTCGTCGCTTATGATGACGCGCACCTTGGTGCAGAGGCTGCCAGCGAGCACCCTGCCGAGCGCGACGATAAATCCGCCGTACTGGCCAAGGACTTCCGCACCATGGCCAAGATCTCGGTAGTCTTCATCCTCATCGTCGCCGGCCTAGCGCTGGCCGGCTACCTGCTCAAGTTCATTTGGGTGGGCCTGCTGCCGGTCTTGCTCGCCATTCTCGTCTCCACGGTGCTCTACCCCATCAGCGCGTGGCTGCGCAGCAAGGGATTCCCGCGCTCGCTCGCGGCGGTAAGCACCTTGCTCGGCCTCATCATCATCTTCTGCGGCGTCTTTGCCGCCATGGCCCCCGTAGTCACCAGCCAGAGCCAAGCGCTCATTGACCAAGCCGAAGATGGCATTAACCAAATCACGGAGATGGTGGAAAAGTCCCCCATCGATATCCAAAGTGACCAGCTACAGTCCGTTCTGCAAGACGTGGTCAAGTTTGCCAAGGGCCAAGCCTCTACCATCGCCACCGGCGTTATCTCTGGTTTCTCGATGGCCAGCTCCATCGTCGTGGCCGCGCTGATCATGCTCTTTGTCACCTTCTTCATCATCAAAGACGGCGACAAGTTCTTGCCGTGGCTGCGCAAGTACACCGGCAATTCCACCGGCTGGCACGTCACTGAACTCGGTGCCCGCATCTGGAAGACCTTGTCCGGCTTTATCCAGGCGCAGGCCGCCGTGGCCATGGTGGACGCAGTCCTCATTGGCCTTGGCCTGTGGGTGCTGCAAGTTCCGCTCGCGCTCGTCATCGCCGTGGTGACGTTCTTCGCCAGCTTCATCCCGATCATCGGTGCGGTCACCGCTGGCGCCCTCGCTATCATCATCGCGCTGGTCTCCAATGGCCTGACCAACGCGCTGCTGGCGCTCGCACTTATCATCATCGTCCAGCAGGTGGAAGGCAATGTCCTCCAGCCGATGCTGCAGTCCAAGGCAATGGGCCTGCACGCCGCCGTCGTCCTGCTTTCCGTGACCGTCGGCTCCACCCTGGCGGGCATCGTCGGCGCCTTCCTCGCCGTCCCCGTGGCTGCAACCATCGCTGTTGTGGTGCGCTACCACGCCGAGATGGCCGCGCTGCGCTCCGGCGAAGTCGAGCCCTCCGATATAGACATCATCACCGGCTCCAAGGACGACCCCGAAGACTTCAGCGACTTCACCTACGAACACGATGAGACCCCACGCGACAAGGTAGAGCAGCTCTACCAGTCCATGAGCCCGCTGAGCTAAGACTCAGCCACCACTAGCAGCGCGCCGGCCCTCCCCGGCGCGCTTTTATTTTCCCCGACACACTTACCCCTAAAAGAGTGCAATTGGGCTGCGCACAAGACATTTCCTCCGCTTGCAGTTGCGGCCGCCTCCCGTGAAATTAGCATTGTCAACGGGCCCAAGAAGACGCCCATTTCTCTTTCTATTTCATATCAAGGAGTATTCATGCGTAAGCAATTTGCAGGCGCTCTCGCCGCCGCTCTCGTAGTATCGTCCATCGCTGTTCCTGCCGCACAAGCAGATACGTTCGAGCGGGCGAACGGCGGCTGCTGGGCAATTTCGGAGAACGATGAATTCGTAGTTCCCGAGGAGCTGATCGGCCAGCCCATCGAGTGGGGCCCAGACAAAGAAAAGAACTTCCTCAGCGATGATTACATGCGCTGGAATATTAGCAAGCACGACGATCTCATCGGTTGGTCCAATAAGCAGATCGCTACCTACCAGCGCAATGGCGTAACCCCTGACGAGCAGCGCCGCATCGACCGTATTAAGATTTTCCGCGGTCAGCTGCAGACTCAGCGCAATGATATGAACGCCTGCCTGCGCGCTGGCGCCAAGGATCCGATCTCTCAGCTGTCTTCGCAGTTCGGCCTGCCGACCATCGCTCAACTGCAGGCGCAGTTTGAAGCGCAGATCCGCCAGGCTGAAGCACAGCTGCGCAAGATGGCTGCGCAGTTCGGTATCAAGTTCTAGCGCAGAAAGCCTAGGTCCGTAGCGGCCGAGGCGAGCTGGCGCGCGCCACGGTCAAGCACGTTGGCCCAGGTGCCCTTGGATTCCTCATTGGCGGAATCGGACACCTGCTTAAGCAGGGTGCAAGGCACATCGAAGCGCTGGCATACTGCGGCGATGGAATAGCCTTCCATGTCGCACAGCTGCGATTTCTTGGCCAACTCGGTGCGCAGGGCGGTATCGGAGACAAACATGTCGCCCGTGGCCAGTCCGCGCACCGGCAGGCGGCCGGAGGTCTCTAGCTCGATGGTCTCTGGCAGCAGGTAGCGGTTGATATCGGTAAGCACTTCTAGCTTGAAGTCATGCTTGGTGACCTTATTGACTTCGAAGACGCCAGCCATGCCGTCGACAAGCGCGCCGGCCGTGCCAATGTTGACCACGCGATCGGGAAGGGCGCCGTTAGCGCGGGCGTCGGCAAGAGCTTCCGTCAGCGCAATGGCCGCCGGAACCGTACCGATTCCGGTGATGAGCAGGGGTTCGCCTTCCGGAATGTGGGCGGCTTCCGCATCCACGGCGGCGACGAAAAGGGTGCGTCCGTTGAGATTCTCCATGCCTGCGAGAATACCTGCCCGCCCTAGTCAAAGTTCAATGTGCGGTTCTTCTGGCGCAGGCGAATCGTAATGTTTTTCTGTCCGGCGCCGAGGGCAATGATTTTCCCACTGAGCACCCGGGCGACGGCCAGGTCTTCCTCCGTCGGTGCTTCGGCCGCGACCCGCGCCGTAGGCAGCCAAGCATCGTGCGGGTCTGGCGCGCCGAGGTGAATGAGCCGTTCGCGCTCCACGTCGATCCAATAGCCCTCCGTGGCCATGAAGCGATCGTGGCTCCCCTCGAAGGAATCGCGGCGCCACCCACCCTCGGCCACGCGGAAGACAAAGGGGCAATAGCCAAAACGCGAAGGCACGATATAGCGCGTCTGGGGGCTGACGCGCCAATGGCCGCGTGCGGAGCTCCACACTTGGCGGTATGTATCGGCCAAGCTCATGCCCAGACGCAGGCGCTGCTGCCTGTCCTCGTCCAGCCCAGCACCTTCTACCTGGGTGTTTAGCTCCCCAATCCGCGTGGCATCAGCCACGTACATGCCCAGCCACGCTTCCTCCGGAGTGGTGTACGGGCCGGTGATATCACGGTGGAAGGAATCCGGCACGGCCCTTTCCGCGTCCTGGGGCAGGCGCTGGCGGGCGGCAAACGCCCACAGGCGCGGATGCCCCATGCGGTACAGCATCACCGTCGCCCGCGGCAGGCGGTCATGCACCTGCTGGCGCGTCAGATAGTCACCCGCGCTGATGCGCCGCAGCAGCTGCTTAGCGACGTCCCCCTCTACCTGCTGCTCCACACCCGGCGCGACTTCCATCTCCGGCAGCTGACTAAGCAGCATCAAATCGATGATGTCTCCCAAATCAAAGACCTTGCTCAATTCCGTTTGCGCCTCTGAACCAAAAGCCTCGATTGCGTCATAGCCTAGGGCCCCACCCAAGCGGCGGATGAGATCCGGGGACACGCTTACCCGGTTGCGGGTCGCGTGCAATTCGGACGCATTCAAATTGCGATCCAGTGTCACGAGTGCTCCTTTCTCCCCCTCATAGGGGATTCAAATTTCGGTCACGCTTGGGATTAAGCCGGACATAGAAGCGCCGTTTAGCTCTTCCCGCTCGCCAAAATTCCGCGTGCGTTCAAGCTCTCGCACTAAGACACAGCCCCTTTCACCGGTTGCTAGGCCCTCATATCTGACAATCTTGGCGGCATTTTCCCCTTTTAGCCTAATCTCTTAGCCAAACAGCTGTCACACTTATACCATTCGCTTTACGTGCAGATAACTTGAATAAAGCCGAATGCCTGTATTGACGTTCTATTTGAAAGCATTTCTGCAAGTCGTATGTCTATAGTATGACACGGATTAATCTTTAGATTATCCAATCTCTCTCGTATTCCGCTCTTGAATTGCTTATGAAGGAGTTCAGCCTTTGAACAACAACAATGCCTGGGGCCAGCCGGATCAGCCCTCCACGGATCCTTCTGCTCAACGCATGCGCCCCATGCCACGCGAGGGACAAGCTTGGGGCACGCTCTCACCTAATTCCCCTACAACCTCGACTTCTGCAGCATCACCTACAGGTGAGGACTTTGACGACCCTAAGTCCTCCGGAAAAGGTAAACGCATCGTGTTCCTAGTCATCGCTGTGCTAGCGGTTCTCGCTCTGGTTGGCGGTTTAACTTGGGCACTGGTCAATAGGAACGATTCAAATGATGCCGATGACCCAAATGAACCTGCATTGGCTGCTAGCTCCGAGGCTAGAGATACCTCCCACCCTGAGAAGGGGTCCGAGTCCGACAAAGATGAGGACAAGTCCAAAAAAGACGAGGCAAAAGATTCCCCAGAGAGAAAAAATAACGCTAAATCACAAGAACTGACCAAGTACGAAAAGTGCAATGAATACGCAGATGACAAACTCAGCGATTTGCGTGCTCCGGTAAAGATGTACTGCGATGACTCCTGGCTTTTTGCTGGTGAGTACGGAACCTCGGCCCAAACTTTGTTCTATTGGACCGACAATGCCTGGCACCGATACGAAACAGATGGAACGTCGTGGCCGTCCCATATGGGATGCTACGACCGGTCAAAACTTGAAGACGCCGGTGCCCCAATCCCCCTGCTCGATAAGGTTTTGTTGTGCGACGCCAATGACAAACCCAGTGCGGAATCTGCAGCAAAAGATGAAGCTGGCGCTAGCGCAAAATCTATTGACGAAATGCCGGACGACAGCGCCGGCCCCCGCTGCGACGGCCGATACATTCTCATCGCGGAATCCGTTATGGTCCCCCTAGGCAGTGACCCCCATCCTGAGCTTTCTCGCGTCCAGGGTAAGTATCCGGGTTCACACACAATGAGCGGAAAAGCCTGCAGCTCTCTTCGCGGCCAAGTAGACGGCAATGACGTCTACGCCGTCTACTTCGACGCAGGCCATAGCGTAGAGAAAGTGTGCGAGCTAAAAGCGCAATACGGTGGCAATGCTCGTTCACTAAATAACGATGCGGACTTCTCCGACCCCTGCTAATCCCCTCTCCATGTAAATCCCCCCTTCCCTATTACTCTCTTCCCCCTACAACTCTGCTCTAACACCAGAAAGGAACTCTCTGTGTCCCACTACAACCTCTACGATTCTCTCTCCCTCGATGCTTCGGCCGATTCCGCCGATCTTATCGAAGAGATCGACAACAAGCTCACCCAAGTCGATCCCGGGGACGCCGCAGCGCGCGACGAACTGAGCACTGCGCGACAAATCTTTTCCGCAGACAACCGGCGCAAGCAATACGATAACGACTTGGCTAATACCACTGGGCCGGAAGTAGATATCGCACGCATCCGCTACATCGCCGCCCTTCCGTCCGAAACCGCGCCGCAAGAAAATCTTGCCTCCTATACCCCGGCGCCGGAATACACCCCTCAGCACTCGGCGCAACCACAGCAAGACTGGAAGCCACAGGCAACAAATCGGCAATTCAGCAGCAGTTCAAGCTTCAACGTGACCAATAAACAAGTCACTGTTGATTTTAGTAATGTAACATTCCCCGTCGAACCAGACCGCCAACGCTGCCAATCCATCATGTGGTGCGTGCTATGGGGCATCCTGCTCCTCATGTGGCTCATTGCCGGAATCCGCGGCTTGTCCCTTGCCGGCGAAGCTAGTGACACCACCGCCATGGGCCTTATCTTTGATTCCTCGGAGCTTGAGTCCAAGACCGCAGATTTCAGCGCCTCCCTGATCAAAACTCTCGTAGCCACCCCGCTCATGCTGATTCTCTGGGAGTTCGTCTGGTCGATTCGCAAGACTATAGGACGCCGGGCAATTGAGAATGCCTAGCTCGCATAGCCCTTTCCATGGCCAAGTACTGGCTATCGGAGCAGCAATGGGCCTGGCAATCGCGTCTTTCGCTCTGGCTGGCTGTGACGAAAATTCCACTGACACTGCTGGTCAAAAACTTCACTATGAGACTGCTTCGAGGTCCGCTTCACCAGAACAAGGAGACGATGCAGAGCAGGAAACCTCGACGAAAGGACCTATACCAGAAGGAAACACTACTTCCAGGCCAGTGCCACCCAACGTAGTGATGGATGAGGAAGAGGACAGCCAGGCGTCCCAACTAGGTGACGAGAATTCTTCTGCTAGCGGAGCCGACCAAACCTGCGGTACGCACAGCGCACAGACAGCGTTCCAAGACGGCGTTTCCCAAGTTGCGCCGTGGGGCACCATCGGTTGGGAGCTTTTCGATTCCTCCGGCTACGACCCATGCGCTTCCCTATCGTGGGAAACCCTAATGATTGAGGGAGGGACAAGTTCTTCACCCTTCCACATCATGCTCTTTAACCACGGTGAATACTTAGGTACTGCAACAGCAAAGCCCTACGGCTTCGCTCCCACGGTTGAACGCGTCAACGATTCCGAAATAGCGGTGACCTATCACTGGCCACGCGAGGGCGAAGGCAATGCCAACCGCTCGGGTACGACCAATGCAGGCTTCCGGTGGGATGAAGGCCAGCAGAAGGTCATCATGTCCGGCGACGTTCCGCCGATGCAGTAGGTCGATGTAAAACAAGCACGTTTCGCTAAAATGTCACCAGTTTGGCGGCGAAACGTGCTTGTTTTGCGCGCTGCGTGACGCCAAGCGGCGGTGGGGCTTCAAGGTGCGCGGCAGCCAAGAAGTGTCGGCGTTCTAGGCTTTCGCGGGGAACTAGGAGCAGGTTATCGTGGCCCAAAACGTAGCCGAAGGAGAGATCGGAATGAAGGAAAAGACGTTTCAGCAGAAATTCGGCGTTTTCCTGCTTGTGGCGGCGGCTCTCCTATTGATTCTAAACCTGACCGTAGCAGAGACTACGGTGCTGGGGATCTCCTCGCCACTGCTGCTCGGGATCACGGGCATCATAATGATGCGCGGTGAGAGAAGCAGCAGCGGCGCACAGGATGACTAACGCAGGCGGTGGCCTACGAAGCCGGCGGCAAGGGTATTGCCGGAGGATTGATCGATGAGCAGGAAGTTGCCCACCGCGCCGCGGGCGGCATAGTCCTCGACAGGGAGCTCGGCCTGGGTCTGGATGGTGATGTGGGCGATGTCGTTCATGGCGACGGACTCGGGATCTTCCACATCGGAAACGCCATCCAAGTCCAAGGTGCGGGTGACGGCGGCGACGCGGGCCTTAACCAGGGAAGAACCGTAGCGCAGCTTGAGCATCTGGCCGGGCTTAATCTCCTTTTCGGTCAGGCCCACAACGGTGGCGTCGAATTCGCGGGTGGCCGCGGGGCGCTGGGGGCCGGCGAGGAGATCGCCGCGGGCGAGATCGACGTCGTCGGCAAGCAGGAGCGTCACGGAGTCGCCGGTAGCAGCGGAGTCGGCCGGACCGTCAGCAGTGTCAATCTGGGTAATGGTGCTGGTGCGGCCTTCAGGGAGGCGGACCTCGTCGCCCACGGAGATGGAGCCCGCCTTCACGCGGCCGGCGTAGCCGCGGTAGCCGGAGGCGTGCTCGCGGATGACGTACTGGATGGGGAAACGGAAGTCCAGCTCATCGGCGCGGCCGGTGGCCACGGGGACGGTCTCGAGAACCTCGAGGACGGTCGGGCCGGTGTACCACGGCATAGTGGTGGAGCGCTCGACCACGTTATCGCCCTTGAGCGCGGAAATCGGCACCACGGTGGTATCGGTAATCCCCAGGCGGGTGGCGATCTGGTTGAACTCGGACTCGATATCGCGGAAGACCTGCTCGTCGTAGTCCACTAGGTCGATCTTGTTCACCGCGAGGACCACGTGGCGCACGCCAAGGAGGGCGGCGACGTTGAGGTGGCGGCGAGTTTGTTCGACAACGCCATGGCGGGCGTCGATAAGAAGCACCACCACCTGGGAGGTGGACATGCCGGTGACCGTATTGCGGGTGTACTGCACGTGGCCGGGGGTATCGGCGAGGATGAAGGTGCGCTTATCCGTGGCGAAGTAGCGGTAGGCCACGTCGATGGTAATGCCCTGCTCGCGCTCGGCACGCAGGCCGTCAACAAGCAGGGAAAGGTCCATGCCGTCAAAGCCGCGGTCGGTGGAGGTGCGCTCCATGGACTCCACCTGGTCTACAAGCACGGACTTGGTGTCATAGAGCAGGCGGCCGACGAAGGTGGACTTGCCGTCATCAACGGAGCCGGCAGTGCACAGGCGCAGGGTATCGCGCTGCTTGAGGGCGCCGACATTCGGCGTGAGGGTCGTAGTCATCAGAAGTAGCCTTCCTTCTTGCGGTCCTCCATGGCGGACTCGGAAAGTTTGTCATCGGCGCGGGTGGCGCCGCGCTCGGAAAGGGTGGAAATGGAGATCTCCGCGAGTACCTCGTCCGGGGTCGACGCAGTAGATTCCACGGCACCGGTGCAGGACATATCGCCCACGGTGCGGTAGCGCACGGTGTGGGTTTCCAGCTCCTCGACTTCGGCCGGCCCGCCCCATTCGCCAGGGGCTAGCCACATGCCATTGCGCTTGAATACCTCGCGCTCGTGAGAGTAGTAGATGGAGGGCAGCTCCAGTTCGCGGGCGCCGATGTATTCCCAAATATCGGACTCGGTCCAGTTGGAGATGGGGAAGACGCGGACGTTTTCGCCGGCCATCTTGCCGCCGTTGTAGAGGTCCCACAGCTCGGGGCGCTGGCGGCGGGGATCCCACCCGCCGAAGGAATCGCGGATGGAGAAGATGCGCTCCTTGGCGCGGGCGCGCTCCTCATCGCGGCGGGCGCCACCGCACACGGCGTCATACTCGCGCTCGGCGATGGTCTCTACCAGCGGCACGGACTGCAGCGGGTTGCGGGTGCCATCGGGGCGCTCCTGCAGGTCGCCGCGGTCAATCCAGTCCTGGACGCGGGCGACGTGGAGGCGAGCGCCGGATTCTTCCACGAGGCGGTCGCGGAAATCGATGACCTCAGGGAAGTTGTGCCCGGTATCGACGTGGAGCAGCTCAAACGGCACCGTGGCCGGGGCGAAGGCGCGGCGGGCTAGCTCGAAGACCACGACGGAGTCCTTGCCGCCGGAAAAGAGGATGCCTACCTTGTCGAACTGCCCAGCCACCTCGCGCAGGATGTGGATGGACTCGTTTTCTAGGTCTTTTAAGTGTGGGGAAAGTGTGCTCATTATTCGTGTAACCCGCATTCTGTCTTGCCGTCTGCAAATACGCGCCCGGACCGGGCATCGTCGCCTTCACCAACCGGGAAGGTCAGCGGGGCGCAGCCGATAGAGCGGTATCCCTGCAGGGTGAGTGGGTGGATGATGAGGTCGTTGTCCTCGATATAGCGGTCCGTATCGTCCAGATCCCAGGTAATGATGGGCGAGATCTTCAACCGGCCGGTGCGGTCGAGACTCAGCGCCGGGGCGGTGGCGCGGTGCTCGGAATCGGCGCGGCGCAGGCCGGTAACCCAACCGGCATAAGGGTCCATAGCCATGTTCAGCGGCTCGACCTTGCGCATGCGGTTATAGGCCGCGGTATCGCGGGCGTAGAGGCGCGGGCCGTATACCTCGTCTTGTTCTTCTGGGCTGAGCAAAGGCAGCACGCGAACAAGTGGCAGGTCCGGGTAGCGCTTTTCTACCTCGTCGGCTACCTGCAGTGTTTCCTGGAAGTGCCAGCCAGTATCGATGAAAAGCAGGTCTGCATCGAGCCCGGCGCGGTGGGCGAGCTCGGCCAAGACCGTGTTCTCCATGGACATGGTCACGGCCAGGCGGCCGGGGGCGTGCTCGGCGGCCCATTCGGTAATGGTTTCCGCTGAGGCGTCATAAAGCTTATCCGCCCACTGGTCCACCAATTGCTGGTTGCGCTCGGCTACCTCGGCGTCCAGCGGCGCGGTATCGCGCGTGCCTTCCGGGGAGATGCTGGGGTCGCGGTAGTTCTTGCCACCGTCCAGCAGGTTCGTCGTTGGGTTCATGCCGTCACACATTAGGCAAAACCCCGAGGCGGCGCAGCGGATTCTGGGCGAAAAGCCGCTGAGCTTGGCGGGAGGTGCGAATAAAAAGTTTCCAATCCGTACCAAGCGGACTAGATTTACAGACAAGACAGTCTATTGCGGGCGTGCGCGCCCTGCACAAGGAGGCACTTTCATGCAGCGTATAGCCATCATCGGGGAGGGCCCGGGAGCCCTATCCACCGCCGAGAAGCTTATCAGCGCTGGCATGTGTGTGGACCTCATTACCCAGTGCACCGCACCATTCGGTCTACTTCGCCGCTTTGCGGGCTTGGCTGGCGTGCTGGGCGACGCCGTCACGGGCTCCCACTGCGGCCCCGGCACCACTCCCCGCTTGCGCCTTATCGGCAACGTGCGGGTAGGACCAGACGGCGATATCACGCATAACGAAATCCACCGCCTGGCCGCCTCTGGCGACCGCGAGCTCCTCGTTTTGGAACTCAAGGCCCGCGGCGTGGCCGTCACCACGTGGGAAGGCCTATGCGCCCCACTGCAGGATTTTGAAGACTGGCGCAGCGTCATCACCCGCGCACAGCTGGCTCACGTGGGGATTTAGCAGCAGTAACCAACTAGCGCCCCACCCACCACCGGTATAAACTTGCACGGCTACCCAGCCACGGCAAGGAAAGGGGCGCGAGTCCATGGATCTGGTTCGCATTCTCGTTACACGGTCGGCTCCATATACGCCGTATTTCATCGCGGTGCTTGTCCTGCAGGCCTTATCTACGGCCGCCACGCTGTACCTTCCATCGCTTAACGCCAAGATCATCGATGAAGGTGTGTCTCAGGGCGATGTGGACTTCATCTGGCGCACCGGCGGCATCATGCTGGCCGTAGCCTTTGCCCAAGTCATCACCGCCATCGGCGCAGTTTGGTGCGGCAGCCGCACCGCCATGGGCGTCGGCCGGGATCTGCGCGGCGAGGTCTTCCGCCACGTTAATTCCCTGTCCACTGAGGACATGAGCCGTTTTGGCACACCTACGCTTATTACCCGCGGCACCAATGACGTCCAGCAGGTGCAAATGGTCTACATGATGATGCTGAACTTCATGGTGACCGCACCCATCATGTCCATCGGTGGCATCATCATGGCCGTGCGCGAAGACGCCGGACTGTCCTGGCTGGTGTGGGTCTCCGTGGCGGTTTTGCTCGGCACCATCTCCGTTATCATTTCCCGCCTCATGCCGCTCTTCCGTTCCATGCAGGACAAGCTGGACTCCATCAATGGCACCCTGCGCGAGCAGATCACCGGCATCCGCGTGGTGCGCGCCTTCGTGCGCGAGGCCTATGAGTCCGAGCGCTTCACCGAGGAAAATAAGAACATCACCCGCCTGTCCTTGAACATCGGCCGGCTTTTCGTGGTGATGTTCCCGCTCATTACGGTGATCCTCAACGTGGCCACGGGTGCGGTCCTGTGGTTCGGCGGCCACCGCGTGGATGAGGGCTTAGTCAACGTCGGCTCGCTCACCGCATTCCTGCAGTACCTGCTCCAGATTCTGGCGGCGGTCATGATGGGTACCTTCATGGCGATGATGCTGCCGCGCGCCATCATCTGTGCCCGCCGCATCACCGAGGTGCTCCAGCACGAGCCCTCCATTACCCCACCCAGCTCCACCACCTCTCCGGAGGCCTGCGCGGGCACGGTGGAATTTCGCAACGTGGGCTTTTCTTATGCCGGTGCGGATGCGCCGGTGCTAGAAGACATTTCCTTTACCGCCCAGCCCGGCACCACTACCGCCATCATCGGTTCGACGGGCTCGGGCAAGACCACCCTGGTTTCCCTCATCCCACGCCTGTACGTGCCGACGGAGGGCCAGGTGCTTATCGACGCCACCCCTACCACCTCCCTGGCCCGCCAGGACATCGTCCAGCGCGTCTCCCTCGTCCCGCAGAAGGCTTACCTATTTAGCGGCACTGTGGCCTCCAACCTGCGCTTGGGCCGCCCCGAGGCCACCGATGACGAGCTCTGGGAGGCGCTGCGCGTGGCCCAGGCGGACTTCGTAGAAGACCTGGACATGCCCATCGCACAGGGCGGCACCAACGTCTCCGGTGGCCAGCGCCAGCGCCTATCCATCGCGCGCATGCTTGTTGCCCGCCCGCTGATCTATCTCTTCGATGATTCTTTCTCCGCGCTGGACGTGGCCACCGATGCCAAGGTGCGCGCCGCAATGCGCGCCTCCTTTGGCGAGCGCGAGCAGCCGGTGACCAGCATTATCGTCGCCCAGCGCGTGGCGTCTATCCGCGATGCGGACCAGATCCTGGTGCTGGATGCCGGCCGCATCGTTGACCGCGGCACGCACGAGGGGCTCCTTGGCCGCTGCGCGGTCTACCAAGAAATCGTTGATTCCCAAGAAACCGCCGGTGTTGCAGGAGGCGAAAACTAATGGCTGAAAACACCACCTCTACCGCCGAGGCCACGGATGCCGGTTTTGATCCGATGGGCGGCTCCGCCCCGCGCCAAGCCAAGAATTTCTGGCCCTCCACCAAACGCCTTTTCTCCCTGCTTGCTCCCTTCAAGCGCCACCTGTGGGCCGTCGCAGCAATGAACATCGTCTGCATCTTCTTGGCCGTGGTAGCCCCGAAGATCATGGGCAAGGCCATGGACGTCATCTTTGCCGGCGTTATTTCGCGCAACCTGCCCTCCAATATTTCCGCTGAGCAGGCCATCGAGGGCATGCGCGCTGAGGGCCAGGACCGCTTTGCGGATATGGCTTCCGCGATGGACTTCGTCCCCGGTGAAGGCATCGATTTTAACCACCTGGGCACGCTCATCATCACCGTGATCGCGATGTACATCGTCTCCTCTGGCTTCCAGTGGTGGCAGGGAGCCATCCTCAACAAGTTAAGCATGGATATCGTGTTTGACCTGCGCGAGCGCGTGGAGGCGAAGATTAATGCGCTACCTCTCAACTACTTTGATTCCCAGCAGCGCGGCGATATCCTTTCGCGCACCACCAATGACATCGACAACGTACAGCAGGCCCTGCAGCAGGCGCTATCGCAGCTGTTTTATGACGCGTTGCTGGTCATTGGCATCACCATCATGATGTTCAGCGTCTCCTGGCAGCTCGCTCTGGTGGCTCTACTGTCCCTGCCGCTTACCGGTCTAGTTATCGGCGTCATCGGTAACCGCTCGCAGCGCCAATTCAAAACCCAGTGGCGCTCCACCGGTCAACTCAACGGCCAGGTAGAAGAATCCTTCTCCGGCCACGATCTAGCCATCGTCTTCGGCCGTACTGAGGCCATGACGGAGGAATTCGACAAGCGCAATGAGGAGCTCTACCGCTCCGCAGCTAAGGCTCAGTTCCTCTCCGGCATCATGATGCCCATCATGCAGTTCCTGTCCTACCTGTCCTACGTCGCCATCGCGGTACTGGGCGGCCTGCGCGTGGCCAATGGCCACATGACTCTGGGCGCTGCCACTGCATTTATCCAGTACTCCCGTGAGTTCAACCAGCCACTCGGCCAGCTCGGCGGCATGATGCAGCAGGTGCAGTCCGGCGTGGCCTCGGCAGAGCGCGTCTTTGAGCTTCTCGACGCCGAAGAGCAAGCCCCTGACACCACCGACGAGGACCTTCCCGGCCGCGCCCAAGGGCTTATGGCGTTCCAAGACGTTGACTTCTCCTACGCGGAGGACAAGGAGCTCATCACCGGCCTCAACCTGCAAGTGGAGCCTGGCCAGACCGCGGCCATTGTCGGCCCCACCGGTGCCGGCAAGACCACCCTGGTCAACCTGCTCATGCGCTTCTATGAGCTAGATGGCGGTCAGATTCTCATTGATGGGCACGATATCGCCCGCATGCCCCGCCAGACGCTGCGTTCTCAGGTGGGCATGGTGCTCCAGGACGCCGTGCTCTTTAAGGGCTCGATCATGGAAAACATCCGCTACGGCCGCTTGGACGCGACGGACGAAGAGGTCATCGCTGCGGCAAAGGCAACCTATGTGGACCGCTTCGTTCACGCGCTGCCCGATGGCTACGACACCATCATCGACCAAGACGGCGGCGCAATCTCCGCCGGCGAGCGCCAGCTCATCACCATCGCCCGCGCGTTCTTGGCCCAGCCCGCGCTGCTCATCCTCGATGAGGCCACCTCTTCGGTCGATACCCGTACCGAGGTCCTCGTCCAAGAGGCGATGAACGCGCTGCGCGCAGACCGCACCTCCTTCGTCATTGCCCACCGCTTGTCCACCATTCGCGATGCTGACCTCATCCTCGTCATGGAAAACGGCACCATCGTGGAACAAGGCTCGCACGACGATCTCCTTGCGGCACAAGGCGCATACTGGCGTCTACACCAGTCCCAGTTCGCTCAAGGGTAGACCTTCCCCGGCGGCGAGCTACTCCAGCCCTACCGTCACGGTCGGCGCGTTGAAGTGGGCGCCCTTGAGGTTCACCAGCTCAAGGGTGACATCGCGCAGCTCAATGTGGTCCATGATTACGTCGGGCACCTCCGCATCGGGGACGGGGTGCGACTCTGGAACACCGAGCTTGTCCAACACGGCATTGATATCGTCGCGGCTTAAATCGATTTCCGCCCGGGGTGCAGAAACCTTACCCACCGCCGGGGTGGCCTTAAGCTCGGTAGCCATAATGGTCACCGGTCCGCCGCGTACCTCGGTGGTATCCCCGCCCGTGGTCAACATGCCATCGCCATAGCGGCCAGGCAGCGTAATGGCGAGGTTGTCGATGTCGAGGTTTTCGCCCTTCAGCTCCAGGACCCGCACATCACCGCTGGCGGTGGGGAAAGTACCCAGGGATACGGTGACATTCTTCGTCAGCGTCACCGTATCCGCGAAGACGGTACTGAAATACGGAACCGCCGGGGCATTTTGCGCATTAACTCGTTCGGAACCGCTCGCGCCGTACACCACCAATGCGCAGGCCAATACGGCCAAGCAGCTACGCGCCGCCCGCGGCATCGCCCTCGTCATTACTCTGCTGCTTCCTTGGAGCGGCGCTTTTTCTCCCCCGGCTGCCACGCAAAGGTAAAGGCCCCGCCAATGATGCCGAGCAGGGAGCCGATGATGAAGCCGCCCAAATTGGACGTCGGCAAGGCGATAATGGCCACGATAATGCCCAGCACACCGACATAAGTCGAGGTTGCCGGCTGGAACCAAGCGCCAAGGCCGAACATAGCCAGCAACACGCCGATAAGCAGCGTAGAGACGCCAGAGATGGTGGAAATCATGACCAAAAGGTCAGAGATGCGGATGGTGATATAGGCCGGCGCGGCAATGATGATGCCGGACAAAATAAGCAATAGCCCGGGAAGGAAGGGCCGACCACTGCGCCAGCGGCGGAAGCGCTGCCACAGGCTGGGCTTAGATTCCTCCTCGCCCGTTACCTCCGCCGTCGGGAGGGTCTGTGTTTCTTCCGCGGTGGACTCAGCAGCCATTATCGGACCCCCTCCTCACCGTCACTCCCACATTCTTGGCAGAAAGGCGCTGCGCGCCTACGGAGGTGGCCTTCACATCATCCGCTTTGAGGGAAACTTGCTTGGAATAGAGACCCCAGGCGCCGGGATCGGCGGTATCGCTGAGCTGATTCGCATCGATGCCCACGTTGACATCCTGCATCACCAAGGAACCATCCACGTCGGTCGCACCGACCAGCAGGCTATCGGATTCCACACTGCCCTCGCCCTCAGCCTTCAGCGCTAGGGTGGCCTCCCCACCAACGCCGGGCACCTTGGGAACCGTCACGGAAAGGCAGAGATCAGAGACCTTCGCATGCTCCAGTTTGATACGCGCGACGGGAAGGTGCTCTTCGGCCTTTTGATCATCATCAACAAAAAGCGAAAAGCCCTCTCCATCCAAGTGCCCCATGGTGATTTTAAAGAAGCTACCGGAAAGGGCCAGGTTCGCGGTCAAGCCGCCCTGCGCCACGGCGAATCCAGTAACACCAAAGGCAGCAAGGCCTGCGGTCAAGGCCACCGCGGCCTTGGTGATATTGGTTTTGCCCATGGCGGTTTACCCTTTCTGCGGCAGTCTCGGTCTTCTTCTTGCCCGGCCACATTACGGACGCCGACACTGTATTATTCCGCCGCCGTGCACAGCACGTTTAGCAGAATATGGCGGCCGAGTTTCTCATCTTGACAGTGTACAGCCCACCCCGCCGTGATACCGCACTGAATGCAGACTCTCTGATTTCCACCCCTAGGCTTTAAGGTAGATAACAACGTGGAGCATCAGTATTAAAGGAGCACGCATGACCACCGTGTTCGGTTGGATCGCTATAGCCGCATCGATTCCGGTGTGGCTGTACTTTTTCACCCGCGTATGGGCCCTCTTTAAGTTCATCCGCTCCGGCGGACCCACCCAGCTCAAGCGCACCGATAGCCTAGGCAAGCGTTTATGGCGCGTTATTGCGGAAGTCTTTGGTCATTCCCACTTCAAGGGCAAACCTCTGGTCAATGCCGCCCACTGGCTGGTGATGGTGGGCTTCCTTTTCGGCATCCTGGTGTGGTTTGAGGCCTATATCCAAACCTTCGCGCCGAATAAGGGCTGGCCGTGGCTCAGCCACTGGCCGGTCTACCACTTCGTTGAGGAAGTCTTGGGCATCGCGACGGTCCTAGGCATCGGCTTCCTCATCAGTGTGCGCCTCAAGCTTGGCGATACCGAGCGCGGCAGCCGCTTCTTCAATTCTCAAACCGCCTCGGCGCGCTGGGTAGAGTTCATTGTCTTTTCTGAGGGACTCGGCATGATCCTGGTGAAATCCACCAAGATCGCCACCTACGGCGGCGGCTCCGCCTGGGCGGATTTCTTGAGCATCCACTTGGCCAAGCTCTTCCCCGAGTCACCGGCGCTGGTGAGCTTTTTCGCGCTATTCAAGCTGCTATCCGGCATGCTGTTTATCGTCTTCATTTCCCGCAATTTCCAGTGGGGCGTGATGTGGCACCGCTTCACCAGCTTTTTCAATATTTTCTTCCAGCGCAACGCCACCGGTGAAAAGGCATTGCAAGAACTGCCCACCCCGGACTTAGAAGAAGACATCACCCCGGGTAGCTGGAAGATGCTGCTGGATTCCACCTCGTGTACCGAGTGCGGCCGCTGCCAGGAGCTATGCCCGGCGTGGAATACCGAAAAGCCGCTGAGCCCCAAAAAGTTCATGATGGACCTGCGCCAGGGCGCACTGGATAACTACAACCCGCACGAGGGCCTAGACGTGCTGTCCATGGCCGGCGTCATCGATGATGACGTGCTGTGGTCTTGTACTAACTGCGGTGCCTGCGTGGATCAGTGCCCAACCGATATTGAGCACATCGACCACATCGCGGACCTGCGCCGCTTCAAGGTGCTTGCGGAATCGGACTTCCCTTCCGAGCTCACCGGCCTGTTTAAGAATATGGAAAACAAGGGCAATCCGTGGGGCCGGAATAACTCTGAGCGCCGCGCCTGGATCGATGAGGCACGGGCCGATGGCATCGACGTCCCCATCATCGGTGAAGACGAGGCCGATTTCTCCGATATGGAATACCTGCTCTGGGTGGGCTGTGCTGGCGCTTATGATGACGATGGCCGCCGCACCACTCGTGCCGTAGTAGACCTGCTGCATACCGCAGGCGTGAAGTTTGGCGTGCTCTCCACGGGTGAGACCTGTACGGGTGACCCTGCCCGCCGCGCCGGCAACGAGTTCCTTTTCCAGATGATGGCGCAGCAAAACGTAGAGACGCTCAACAACGCCTTCGACGGCGTCCCAGAGGGCCAGCGCAAGATCATCACCACCTGCCCGCACTGCTTTAACACCATCCGCAATGAGTACCCGGACTTTGATGGGCATTTCGACGTCTTCCACCACACCCAGCTGCTCAACCGGCTGGTGCGCGAGGGCTTGCTCAAGCCGGTGCCACGCACGCCGGAAAACCGCAAGCCCATTACCTACCACGATCCGTGCTTCCTCGGCCGCCACAATAAGGTCTTCGATCCTCCGCGCGAGCTGCTCGAGGCCACCGGCGTGGAGCTGCGCGAGATGGACAAGAACCGCGACGAGGCCTTCTGCTGTGGCGCCGGCGGCGCCCGCATGTTCATGGAGGAAAAGCTCGGCACTCGCATCAATGACTTCCGCACCGAGCAAGCCCTAGAGACCGGCGCCGAGGAAGTCGCTACTGGCTGCCCCTTCTGCAATGTCATGATGACCGGCGGCGTGAAGTCCTTGGCGCAGGATTCCACCCCCACCACCAAGGTCAATGACGTGGCGGTTATGCTGCGCAATTCCATCTCCCTCGACGAGTCCGGCACCCTCCCTGAGCCCCACCCCAAGGCGTTCCTGGCCACCCCGGTGCGCCACCACAAGTCCGCGGGCACCAACAACGAAGCCCCGCTTGCCAACGCTCCCACTTCCGTCGCTCCTAGCGCCCCCGCCCCGTCCGCCTCGGCACCAGCAGCTCCAAGCACACCCGCAGCACCGGCCGCGCCCGCTCCAAGTGCACCTTCTGCTCCGTCGGCACCGACCCCGCCAGCTGCACCGCAAGCTCCTCAAGCACCGGCTGCACCCGCAGCACCAAGCGCGCCTACCCCACCGAGCGCCCCGGCAACACCTGCGCCCAAGGCACCAGCCGCTCCGACCCCGCCTAGCGCACCCGCAGCACCCGTAGCACCGGCTGCGCCCGCGCCAAGTGCACCACCTGCTCCGTCGACGCCGACTCCGCATGCAGCACCAGCCGCTCCGACGCCACCTAGTGCACCCGCGGCACCAGCTGCTCCCGCAGCGCCAAGCGCCCCTACTCCTCCGAGTGCTCCAGCAGCACCTGCGCCAAAGGCTCCAAGCGCACCCGCAGCACCGGCTGCACCCGCTCCAAGTGCACCTTCTGCTCCGTCGGCACCGACCCCGCCAGCTGCACCGCAGACTCCCCAAGCACCAGCGGCTCCAGCCGCTCCCGCAGCACCAAGCGCGCCTACCCCACCGAGCGCCCCGGCAGCACCTGCACCAAAGGCACCAGCCGCTCCAACACCGCCAAACGCACCCGCAGCGCCCGCAGCACCGACGCCCCCAGCGGCGCCGAAACCACCACAGGCGCCAGCTGCTCCGAAGCCCCCGCAGGCTGCGCCGCCAGCACCACCGGCAGCTCCGGCACCGTCGGCGTCGGAAAGCGTGCCCAAGCCGACTGAATCTGAGTAGGCGCGCAGGGGCATTGGTGCGTACGCTGTAGTCCATGCATTTTAATGCGGGACTCCCCACCGATGCCCTGCTGCTGGCGGCAGGCGCAACCGAAAATACAAATTCCCTCGTCTCTTTCGCCTGGATTATGGCCGCGGCGCTACTCGCGCCGCTGGTCTCTTATATGTTGGGCTACCGCCTGCCGTCGGTGGCCCTCTTGCTGATTTTCGGCATGATAATTGGCCCCTCCGTACTCGACCTCGCAGCCGAGGATGAAGGCATCGAAATGCTCAAGGAGCTCGGCGTGGGCGCGCTGTTCCTCCTCGCGGGCTTTGAGATTCAAATCTCTACCCTCAAAACCAAAGAAGCCGGCACGGCACTATCTACCTGGATCATCTGTGCCCTCGCCTGTGGCGTGGGCGCCTACTTCTTGGTGGATAACGTCCCCGGTGCCATCGTCGTCGCCTTGGCGCTAACGTCAACGGCGCTGGGCACGCTCACGCCAATGCTGAAACAGGACCGCATTCTGGGCACCAAGGTGGGCAATTCGGTGATGATTCATGGTGCCATTGGTGAGGTCGCCCCCATTACCGCAATGGCGCTGTTGCTGGGTACTCGTTCCACGCTGACGACGATGATCATTTTGTTGTTCTTCATCATCATCGCCGTTGCCGTCGCCGTTATGCCGGCGGCCATCGCCTCGACCATCCCTTGGGTGAAGACCGCCTTTATCTCCGGTGCGGGCTCCACCAACCAGACGATCTTGCGTCTTATCATCCTGATTCTGGCCATCCTCATGGCGGTTACGGCAGTCTTTGAACTCGATATCGTGCTCGGTGCCTTTGCCGCTGGCATTATTTTGAACCGCATCATCCCGGATGAATTCCACCGCCGCCTTGAACACCGCCTCGATGTGGTGTTTTATTCCATGCTCATCCCAGTTTTCTTCGTGGTCTCTGGCATGAGCATTAGCTGGGATACCATCGCCAATAATCCGTGGAAGGTGCTGGGCATTCCAGCCCTTATTCTGGTGACACGTGGTCTGCCGGTCTTCCTGCGCGAAAATGTAGCGCATACCGGATCCGATATTGAAACCATCCGCGAGCGCCTCCAAGTGGGCTTGTATTCCGCCACCGGTCTGCCGATCATCGTGGCGGTGACCACCTTGGCGGTGAACTCCAAGATTATGGAACCCGAAAATGCTTCCATCTTTGTCTCCGGCGGCGCACTTACCGTCGCCCTCTTCCCATTCCTCGCCAGCCTGGTGGGTGGAAAGAAGCAGCCCGAGAAGAAAGACGAGGCGAACCCTACCGCTGAGCCCAAGGACCTATAGGCAGCGTTCGCTAAGAGCACGTCCCTAGCAGGGAGGAAATTTCCTAAACTGGGAAGCGTGAGTAATAACTTTGGTTCTTCCCCTATCAATCGGACGATGCGCCTGTCCGATTCCGAGCGCAACGATGCCATCAATGACCTCGCCCGCGCCGTGGGTGAAGGCCGGTTAACCATGGAGGAGTTCGAGGATCGCTCGGATGACGTCATGCGTGCCCACACCCACCAAGACCTCGTGCCCGTCTTTCAAGACATTCCGGCGCGTGGTTCCCACGAGGTCAAGGTCTATTCCCGCGGTGAGGTCACACGCGCCCATAATGCAGGCAAGAAACCAAAGTTTGCGACCGCACTTTCCGGCTCGGTGCTGCTTGCCGTTGCCAGCCCAACGCTTATCGTGATGAGCGCGACCTTGAGCAACCCATGGCTTTTGCTAGGAGGCGCGGCAGCAGCCGCGCTCATCCCTATCCTGTGGATTCTGCTCTACGTTGCCAAGGTGGGCCCATCCTCGTGGCACGCCCCATCCGTGCGCCAAATTGAAAAGGAGCAATTGCGCGAGATTCGCGCGCTCACGGCGCATGAGCGCGCACAGCAAAAAATGATCGAAGAAAAGATGTGGGCCGATCGCCGCATGCAAGCCGGCGAAATTACCGGACAGGCGATGGATCTGGCCAAGCGCAAATTCAGCGAGTGGAATAAAAAATAGTCATTGCCGCTGTTAAAGCGTTTTGTGTGGCTGTGATCGTGGCACAATATTCCCATGACTTCTCCGAAACACCGCATCTTTGACCAGTCCGACAAGCTCAAGGGCGTCGCGTATGACATTCGCGGCGAGGTCTCTGCGGAAGCGGAACGCATGGAGCTCGATGGGCACACCATCTTGAAACTCAACACCGGTAACCCAGCCGTCTTTGGCTTCGAGGCTCCCGACGTCATCATGCGCGATATGATCGCTGCCCTGCCTACTTCCCAGGGCTATTCCACCTCCAAGGGAATCATTTCTGCTCGTCGATCCATCGTTACCCGCTACGAACTGGAGGATTTCCCGCCCTTCGATATCAACGATGTCTTCTTGGGCAATGGCGTCTCCGAGCTCATCAGCATGACCACCCAGGCGCTGCTCAATAATGGCGATGAGGTTCTCATCCCAGCGCCGGATTATCCGCTGTGGACCGCAGCTACGTCCCTGGCAGGCGGCACCCCAGTGCACTACCTATGCGATGAGGACGATGATTGGAATCCATCCATCGAGGACATCGAAGCCAAAATTACGGATAAGACCAAGGCTATTGTTGTCATCAACCCGAATAACCCAACGGGTGCGGTCTACTCCCGCGAAGTTTTGCAGAAGATCGTCAATATCGCCCGCGAGCATAACCTGCTCATCTTGGCCGATGAGATCTATGACCGCATTCTTTACGACGGCGCGCAGCACATCTCCATCGCTTCGCTGGCCCCAGACCTGCTCACCATCACATTTAATGGCTTGTCCAAGGCCTACCGCGTGTGTGGCTACCGCGCCGGCTGGATGGTGCTCACCGGCCCTAAGCACCACGCCCGTGGCTTCATCGAGGGACTGGAGCTTCTGGCCGGAACGCGCCTGTGCCCGAACGTACCGGCGCAGCACGCTATCCAAGTGGCGCTAGGCGGCCGACAGTCCATCTACGAGCTCACCGGTACCGGCGGGCGTCTTTTGCGCCAGCGCAATATCGCCTATGAAAAGCTCAACGAGATTCCCGGCGTTTCCGCGGTAAAGCCTATGGGCTCGCTCTACCTCTTCCCGCGCTTGGATCCGAATGTGTATGAAATCCATGATGATGCCAAACTCATGCTGGATATTTTGAAGGCGGAAAAGATCCTCATGGTGCAGGGAACCGGCTTCAACTGGCCGAACCCGGATCACTTCCGCGTAGTCACGCTGCCGTGGGCATCCCAGATCGAAAACGCCATCGAGCGCCTTGGCAACTTCCTGGTGAGCTATAAGCAGTAGCTTTCTCCCCCACCAGTTGCTAATGATATTGATATTCCATAACAATATAGTGCATGGGAAGACATTCTGCGGCACCTAAGCCTCAGCCGACCCCTAGTTCATGGGGTCGGCTCTCTACTTCGATAACTCAGCATCCATGGCGATTAACTTTGCTCGGCGTGCTCGTCACAGCGCTTATTGCCACCATTGCGGGCATGGCATTGCTGTGGCCTCAGAGTCCAGCCTCCGAGCACACCTCCACCGATTTTCGGCAAACCTATGCCCTCAACCACCCACAGGTCGAGGGCACGGTCGATACGACAGACCACTCGGCTTGCCAATCGGAACTTACTGGGCAGGCCTTCGATACACCGCCACTTATTCCTGGGACTGAGGAAGTGCAGTGCGACCGTGCCCTGGTCAATATCACCTCCGGCGAGGACGAAGGTCGCATGACCCAATTGGTCACCTACGGCAATGCCGGCGATCCGCAGCTTAAACCGGGCGACAAAATTGTTCTTTCCAAAGCAGATGACCCTTCCGGCGCTGCGTCCTATGCTTTTGCTGATTATCAGCGCACCAGAAGCCTAGCTCTGTGGGCAGTTATCGTGGCCGTCGTCATTATCGCTTTTGCGGCCTGGCATGGCGTGCGCGCCCTTATCGGCTTGACGCTCAGCCTAGGCGTGATCTTTGCGTTCCTCGTCCCCGCTCTTATCGACGCCCATAACCCCCTCTGGTCCGCCCTTGTTGCCTGTTCCGCCATCATTCTGTTCGCCGTTCCTCTCGTCCATGGACTGAATTGGAAATCGGCATCGGCGGTGGGCGGCTCCCTTATCGCTCTCATTCTTGCAGCAGCGTTAGCGTGGGCCGCTATCGATAGTTCGCAGCTACAAGGCTATAGTTCCGAGGACAACCTGAAGCTACTTCTTTATATGCCCAACGTGTCCATCGTGGGCGTGCTCTTATGCGGTTTTGTGGTCGGTGCCTTGGGCAGCCTTGCCGACGCCGCCGTGGCCCAAGCATCCACCATTACCGAACTCCACGGAGCGGACCCTGATGCTCGCCCTTCACAGCTTTTCCTCTCCGCAATGAAGGTGGGCCGCGACCATATTGCCTCAATGGTTTATACGCTAATTCTGACCTATACCGGTGCGACCTTGCCACTGCTCATGTTGATCACCGCAGCGGAGCGCCCCGCAGGCCAGATTTTAAGCAGCGATCTCGTCGCAACGGAGCTGCTGCGTTCCGGAGTAGGTGCGATGGCATTGACCCTCGCGGTTCCCATCACTACAGCCATTGCAGCTTTCACAGTGCCACAGCGCGCACAATCTTAGGGCCCTTATGCAGAAGGCTGAGCAGCGCAATAATCACGCTGCTCAGCCTTTGTATCTCAGAAGTAGAGGACCTAGAGGGTGCGCCCCAAGGCCTCGACCTTCCAGCCCGCCTGCTGCCAGTCTGCGACAGGCAGCACATTGCGGCCATCGATAATGTGCTTATTGTCCACAAGCTGGCCCGCCTGCTGCGGATCCAATTCTTTGAACTGCTTCCACTCGGTAGCCAAAATCACCAGTTCAGCCTCGCGCAGGGCATCGTCAGTGTCCGCGGCGTAATCCAAGGTTGGGAATACCTTCTTGGCGTTGTCCATGCCTTCTGGGTCATAGACGGTTACCGCCGCGCCAGCCAGCGACAGGGAACCGGCTACGGCAAGGGCGGGCGAATCGCGCACGTCATCGGAATTCGGCTTAAACGCACAGCCCAACACAGTCACGCGGTGGCCAAGCAGGGAGCCATTGAAGGCTTCCTTGGCCAGGTCCACCACACGGTCGCGGCGGCGCATATTGATAGCGTCCACCTCACGCAGGAAGGTCAGCGCCTGGTCGGCGCCAAGCTCGCCAGCGCGGGCCATGAAGGCGCGGATGTCCTTGGGCAGGCAACCGCCGCCAAAGCCGAGGCCAGCGCCAAGGAACTTGCGGCCGATGCGCTCGTCGAGCCCAATGGCGTCGGCAAGAGCGGTAACGTCCGCGCCTGCAATCTCGCAGATCTCAGAAACGGCGTTGATAAAGGAAATCTTGGTGGCCAGGAACGCATTAGCGGAGACCTTGACCAGCTCGGCGGTCTGCCAATCCGTCACGATGAATGGGGTGTCCTGCGATAGCGGCTGAGCATAAACCTCGCGCGCTACCTCTTCGGCACGGCTTTCGCCCTCGCGCACACCGAGAACGATGCGGTCTGGGGTGATGGTGTCCTTAACGGCGTAGCCCTCACGCAGGAACTCCGGGTTCCAGGCGATTTCCACGGTGGTGCCTTCTGGGGCAAGCTCATTGGCCAGCTCCTGGAGCTCCGCGGCCGTGCCTACCGGAACGGTGGACTTACCAAAGATGATGTGATCACCCTTGAGCTTGGGCACCAGGTCCGTAATGACGGCTTTCACGTAGGTCATATCCGCCGCATAGGAACCGCGGCGCTGCGGGGTACCTACGCCCAAAAAGTGCAGGTTGCCGAACGCAGCTGCTTCTTCATAGTCCGTGCTGAAGTCGAGGCGGCCGGCCTCGATATTGCGCTCGAGAACCTCCGGCAGGCCCGGTTCAAAGAACGGAACCTTGCCCGATTTAAGAGCGGAAATTTTATTGTCATCTACGTCCACGCCTAGTACTTCATGGCCGAGCTCGGCCATGCAGGCAGCATGGGTTGCACCCAAGTATCCGGTGCCGATTACAGTCATACGCATAAAGCCCCATATTAGAGGCTCTATGTGAATGCCGGTTTAAGCCTATCGAAAATTCAGGTAAGACTTCGATGGCGTCGGGCCGCGCTGCCCCTGGTACTTCGAGCCCAGCGAGCCGGTGCCATATGGGCTTTCCGCTGGTGAAGTCATCTTGAAGATAGCCAGCTGACCCACCTTCATGCCCGGCCACAGGGCGATGGGCAGGTTGGCGGTATTAGAAAGCTCGAGCGTGATGTGGCCGGAAAAACCTGGATCAATAAAGCCCGCGGTGGAGTGGGTCAACAATCCCAGGCGGCCGAGGGAAGACTTGCCCTCCAAGCGACCGGCCAAGTCTGCCGGCAAGGTGAATTTTTCCAGCGTGGCACCCAGCACGAACTCGCCTGGGTGCAGGATGAAGGACTGATCTTCTTCTACTTCCACCAAGGTGGTGAGATCCGGCATTTCCTCTTTGGGGTCAATATGCGTGTACCGCGAGTTATTGAAGACTCGGAAATACTTATCTAGGCGCACGTCCACGGACGAGGGCTGGATAAGTTCACTGTCGAAGGGCTCGATGCCCAATTCTTCGGTGTCAATGGCGGCACGGATATCACGATCTGAAAGAAGCACGGCCCCAATTCTACTCATGCCGAAGGCCCCGGTGTATAGTAGGCCGGAGCGTGCAAGCGCGCAGTGCCGACGTAGTTTAATGGTAGAACTGCAGCTTCCCAAGCTGCTAGCGCGGGTTCGATTCCCGTCGTCGGCTCCATGTCATGAGTCGCGACATGTTTGACAGATGAGTCGGGACATCGTTGACAAACCGGCATTCCAGTTGCTTTTTGTTCTGGGGTGCCGGTTTCTTCGATCGGGCGCGAACTGCCAGGACAAACTGTTCCAAGCAGCAGTACCAAGACGCCGTAAGAACACCTACGCCTGACGGGCGGAGCCCTTTCCCTCTTGGGCTCTAGAAGGTGCCTTAGGCCCTGAATGACCGCACTTTATTTCGACGCCACTGGATTGCGGCCTTGATGGCGTAGGGCTTTGACAATGGCCATATTGCGGTTAGGACTGTTCATAGTGTCAAACATGTCCCGACTCACCAGTCAAGCATCACCCGACACGGTAAGGTAGCCCTAAGCGTCAAATATGTCGCGGCCCACCTGTCAAGCATCACGACGGTTCCCTCAGGCACAGACTGTCAAATATGTCATGAACTCAGACACCGTCGTCGGCTCGGTCAAGTCCTGGGTAGTGGTGTATCTGTTTTCGAATCTGGGGTTAGTTTCATGGCGGTGGTTTAGGGGCCATCTCGGGGATAAGGGGTGAGGGTATTCACGCGGCGATCTCCTGGTTGTT
>NZ_JAKRDX010000021.1:0-34515 GCF_022347235.1 Corynebacterium tuberculostearicum | reverse complement strand
GGGACGGAGAGAGACGGGTTGGGTGAGGAGGGGCGAGCCAGGAGGATTAAAGCTTGGAGCCGGAGCGCTGCCAGTCCTGCTCGATGACGGCATCGCCGGAGGTCTCGACCCGCAGGCCGGAGCAGCCGCCTTCGAAGTAGACGCGGGAGGCCATGGCGATGAGACCGCCGTCGACGAAAACCTCGACCGTGGAGCCGTCTTGGATGATGGTGAGGGTATCGGAGTCGCCTTCGGCAAGCGTGGCGGTGGCGGGTTCGGAATCGGCGAAACAGTGGTCGAAGGCCTTGTTCATGGAGCGATCGAGGCTGATGTCATCGCCGGAGTGGCAGATGGTGGCGGCGGGGTCACCGGCGCCGTCGAGAAGTGTGACCGTTACGCAGGAACCGGAAGGGACCTCCATGACGCCGGTCCAGGAACGGGCGAAATCGGAAAGCTTGACGGCATCGGGCAGGCCGCGGGCGGGTGCTTGGTAGAGGACGCCGCCCTCGAGGGTGACTCGGCGGGGCAGGGACAGGGCATTGGCCCAGCCTTCGGCCTCCCAGGAAGCGTGCTTGGTGGCGTCGTCGCCGCGGCCGTTGCCGTTGAGGAGGCCGACGATGACGGCCCGCTCGTAGCGCTGCTCTGGGGTGAGAGTGCCGGTGGTCGTATTGGTATTGCGCGGACGGGAGAAGTCGTGGCCGAAGTCTACGCGGCGGAAGCCGGAGACCACGGTAAAAGTAGTGCCCTCCAGCCGGCCGACGAGGTAGCCGGAGACGTCGCGGCCGCCGCGCTCTAGGGTGACGAAGAGGACGTCGTAGATATTGCCGTCGACCTCATCGCGCAGGCGGACCAAGCGCGGGGAGACGACCGGCGGGATGGGCGAGGTAGCGGGGACCTCGCCTTCGAGGAAGCCAGGGTCGCCGTCGAACTTGAGGCTGCCGCGCAGCCGCCAAGACACGCCATCGGCAGATTCGAGGATGACGGGAACTGGGGCGTCGGAGTGGCCGGTGAGCGCGAGCATGAGCCAACCGTCGTGGCCGTCATCGCGGTCCTCGGAGGCCCAATCGGGCACCACGGAGGGGGAGCGGAAGTGATCGAAGTTGCGGGTATTGCCTACGACCTCGCCAAAACGAACGACATTGGGGTCGAGCGCTTGAGGGTCGTCGGAGACCTCGCAGATCTCGTCCACGTCAGCGTAGCGGGCGAGGTGAACGGCGATTCCGGCGGCGGTCACGGAGGTGAAGTAGAGGTGGATATCCTCCGGGCCTTGGGCTACGGAACCTGCGCGCAGGGAGAGCTCGCCGCCAACGGGCGCGAGGACATCGTCGCAGTCCAACCAGTCAAAGGGAGACTCTTCGGAGTAGGTGTGTCCCCAGCGGGCAGGGGAGTCTGCGGTGGGGCGGTACTGGTAGAACAGGTGCCAGGTATCGCCGTCGCGCAGGATACCAGCGGGGGCGTCGAGGACGCCGTCTTCAGGGACAAAATGCAGTTCGGGGCGGTGAGTTGTCACGGCTATCCTTCCTTAAATCAAGCTGCGGTAGATATCGACGGTCTGGGCGGCAATGGTAGCCCAAGAGAAATCGCGGATGGCGCGCTCGCGGCCGGCGCGGCCAAATTCCGCGGCGCGCTCTTTATCGGCGGCGACGTCATTGACGGCGGCGGCGAGGTCGGCTTCGAAGGCGGCGGTAGCGGTGGCGTCGTAAGGCACCAGCACACCGGTCTCGCCATCGACCACAACCTCCGGAATGCCGCCCACGTTGGAGGCAACAACGGCCGTGCCGCAGGCCATAGCTTCCAGATTGACGATGCCGAGCGGTTCGTAAATAGACGGGCAGACAAACACATCCGCGCCGGAGTAAATCTGCTGGACCTCGTTGCGCGGGAGCATATCCTTGACCCAGAAAATGCCATCGCGCTGGGCGCGTAGCTCATCTACCAGCGCCTCGGTCTCGGCCGCGATTTCGGGCGTATCGGGCGCGCCGGCGCACAGCACCAGCTGGATATCCGGGTCGAATTTCCGCACTGCCTGCAGCAGGTGCTTTACACCCTTTTGCCGGGTAATGCGGCCGACGAAGGCAACGATGGGGCGCTGCTTGTCGACGCCCAGTTTGTCCAAAACATCTCCCTCTCGCGGCTGCCATAGCTCGGTGTCGATGCCGTTGAGGACAACGTGGACCTTGGAGGCGTCGATGCGCGGGTAGGCATCGAGGATGGAGTCCTTCATGCCGGCGGAAACGGCGATGACGGCATCGGCATATTCCATGGCGTTCTTCTCGGACCACGAGGAGACGTCATAGCCGCCGCCGAGCTGCTCGCGCTTCCATGGGCGGTGTGGCTCCAGGGAGTGAGCGGTGACCACGTGCGGAATATCGTATAGCTGGGCGGAGAGGTGGCCGGCAAGGCCCGTGTACCACGTGTGCGAATGGGCGATGTCGATATCGGAGGCGGCATCGGCCATGCGAAGCCCGGTGGACAAGGTCTTGAGCGCGCCATTGGCACCCTCGAGTGCGGGGTCCACGCCATGGACAAAAACGTCCTTTTCTTCGCGCGGGGAGCCCATGCAGTGCACGGAGACATCGATGATATCGCGCATAAAACGGGTGAGTTCAGCTACGTGAACTCCAGCCCCGCCGTAGATTTCCGGCGGGTATTCTTTGGAAAAGATTCCGGCTCTCATGCCCACCCAGAATACGTATCTCTGGTGCCGCGTGCAGAAATACGGGATGGGGGTAGAAATGTGCATATATCTGCTGCGAAATGTGGGATTTGCAGATAGGTTTGAAAACGTGAGAAGCCTGCCAAATGTCCTAGCCATTGTCCTTGCCGGCGGCGAGGGAAAGCGCCTTTTTCCCCTGACCGAAGACCGCGCCAAACCCGCCGTGCCTTTTGGCGGATCCTACCGCCTCATTGACTTTGTCCTGTCCAACTTGGTCAACGCCGGTTACCTCAAGATTGCGGTGTTGACCCAGTACAAGTCCCACTCCTTGGACCGCCACATTTCCCAGGCGTGGAATTTGGCGGGGCCGACACCGCAGTACATTGCTTCGGTGCCTGCCCAGCAGCGCCGCGGTAAGCGTTGGTACAACGGCTCGGCGGATGCCATTGTGCAGTCGCTCAACCTCATCTATGACGAAAATCCGGACTACGTTATTGTCTTCGGCGCGGACCACGTTTACCGCATGGATCCGGCGCAGATGGTAGAAGAGCACATTGCCACGGGGCTGGATTGCTCGGTGGCCGGCATTCGCGTGCCACGCTCTGAGGCAACGGCCTTTGGTTGCATCCAGGCCGATGGCATGGGAACCATCACGGAGTTCGTGGAAAAGCCCGCGGACCCACCGGCCACGCCGGATGATCCGAATATGAGCTATGCCTCGATGGGCAACTATGTCTTTACGGCGCAGGCGCTGATTGACGCCCTCTTGGAGGACGAAAAGAACGAGGACTCCGCCCACGATATGGGCGGCGATATTATTCCGTACTTTGTGGAGCGCGGGCAGGCGCATGTCTATGACTTCATGGCCAATGAGGTGCCGGGATCTACCGAGCGCGATCACGGCTACTGGCGCGACGTGGGCACCATCGATTCCTTCTATGAAGCGCACATGGACATGATTTCGGTGCACCCGATCTTCAACCTCTATAACCGGAATTGGCCGATTCACTCCACGGATGATTCCAATTTCCCGCCGGCGAAGTTCGTGCAAAACGGCATCGCGCAGTCCTCGATGGTGGCGCCGGGCTGCATCGTCTCTGGCGGCACGGTGCGCAATTCCGTGCTAGCGTCTGATGTCCACGTGGCCGATGGCGCCACGGTCGAAGGATCGGTCATCCTGCCGGGCGTGCGCATCGGCCGTGGTGCCGTGGTGCGCCGCGCGATCCTCGATAAGAACGTTGTCGTCAGCGATGGCGCGATTATCGGCGTGGACCGCGAGCGCGATGAGGAGCGCTTTAAGGTTTCTGACGGCGGCGTGGTTGTCGTCGGCAAAAACCAGAAGGTCTAGAGCTTCGTTACGAGGGTGAGCCCGGATCCCAGCGGCAAGCGGGTGACGTTTGCGCCCTCGAGCTCGCGCAGGTACTCGTCTGCTTCGCGGGCGGCGGCGGTGTCGCGGTCGGTCCGGGAGACGTCGGCAAGCGTGCCATCGAGCAAAGAATTAGCCAGGACCAGGGTGCCGCCCTGGTGCAGCAGTGGCCACGCGGCCTTGATGATGGCGGGGAGCTCGAGCGCGGCGACGTCGGCGTAGATGACCTGGTAGGCGTCATTAGCCAGGCGGCCCATGACCTCGAGCGGGCGAGACGGCAGGAAGCGGCCGCGCGAAGGCGCATAGCCGGCCTCGCGGAAGGCGGTCTTGGCGCTGCGCTGGTGCTCCGCCTCGGGGTCAATGCAGGTCAAGATGCCGTTATCGGGCATGCCGGCAAGCAGGTAGAGGCCCACCACATTGGCGGCCGGGGTGATCGCCACGGATTGGGGGCGTTCGGTGGAACCGGCGGAGGCGGCCGTCAGGGTGGTGAGCAGCTGGCCCGTAGATTCATCTGGAACCGGCAGACCGTACTCATCGGCGTGGTCGCGCGCGCCACGCAGGGCTGCGGAGGGCTCGCTGGTGGTCTCGATATAAGAACGCAGTGCTTCATATGCGGTAGTAGTCACGTAATAGACCTTAGGGAAAAGTGTCCGCCGATGTGGCAAAAACGCGCCTAGCCAGCGAGGTTGTGGTGGGTGGGAACGGTGTGACGGACTCACAGGAAATTATCAGCACTGTGGCTGGAGTTTCACCTTGAAGTGTAGAAAGATGACATGCATGACAACAACGAAGCGCGATGCCGAATCCCTTCAGCCCGCCACCCCTGAGGCGGAGTTGACCGGTACCGCGGCGTTCGATGCCGGCGAAGCCGACATGCCCGCCTGGGGTGACCTGGTGGCCGAGCATGCCGATGGCGTCTACCGCTTGGCGTATCGCCTCTCCGGCAACCAGCACGATGCAGAGGATCTCACCCAGGAAACCTTCATGCGTGTTTTCCGCTCCTTGGACAAGTACCAGGCCGGTACGTTTGAAGGCTGGTTGCACCGTATTACCACCAACCTCTTCTTGGACATGGTCCGCCATCGCTCCAAGATCCGTATGGAGGCCCTGCCGGAGGATTATGAGCGCGTGCCCGGCACGGATATGACCCCGGAGCAGGCCTATACCGTGGCCAACCTGGACCCGGCGTTGCAATCCGCGCTCGATGGCCTGGCTCCCGATTTCCGCGTGGCCGTGGTGCTATGTGATGTCGTAGGTATGAGCTATGACGAGATTGCAGAGACACTCGGAGTCAAGATGGGTACGGTGCGCTCCCGCATTCACCGTGGCCGCTCGCAGCTGCGTGCGGCGCTCGAAAAAGAAGCGCAAACCAATGCGGAAACCCGCATCCTGCTGCGCACGCGTTAAACCATCGCGCGCTAAACTCTAAAGAAACTGCATAGTCCCCGCCGCCGGCGGGGACTTTCCGTGTCACTGAAGGCCAAGCAACTAGTGGAGGAGGGTGTCGATGGACTCGCTGCGAGGACGCCGGACCGTATCCACGTTGAGCGTGCGCGGCGGATTCGATGCCGCCCAGGCCAAGGCCCGCGATAAGGCGAAAGCTAAGGCGCGGCGCAGCGATACCATCGGGCACCTTGGCCCAGAGGCTGTCGTTGCCTTCGTAGACGGGGAGATGGAGCCGAAATTCATGCACCGCGTCCGCATCCACTTGGTGCACTGCGCCGAGTGCCGCGCGGATGTGCACCAGCAGCGCCATGCCTCAGAGTGGGTTCGCCACTGCGCGGATTCCGCTAAGGTCAAGGCGCCGCAATCCCTGCTGGCAAAGCTCGCGGGCATTGCCACCGAAGAGGTTGCGCCCGGACCGGATGCAGCAACGCCCGTGCACCGGCCGCAGCAGGATTTCTTGGACAAGGTGGAGATGGTGGTTCGCGCAATCAAGCACAATCAGCGCGGCTAAGAGTGAGGGACTAGTATTTAACCGTGTTTTCTTCCATTGGTTGGCCCGAGATTTTCGTCATCGTGGTTTTGGGCATCATTGTCATCGGCCCGGAGCGCATGCCCGAGGTGATTAAGGACGTGCGCGCGGCCATTTACGCGGCGCGCAAGGCCATCAATAACGCCAAGGCGGAGCTCAACGGCGAGATGGGCTCGATTACCTCGGAATTCGATGATATCCGCGGCCCGCTCACCCAAGCTGCACAGTGGACGCGCCTCGGCCCGAAGGGTGCAATTACCAAGGCGCTTTTCGACGGCGACGATTCCGCCTGGGACGATTTTAACCCCAAGAAAATGGCAGAAAATGTCAAGACCGCTACCGCGCCACAGGAGCCGGAGGAGCAGCCGCAGTCCCAACCGCAGCAGCAGCGCCCGAGCTTCGACTACTCCCAGATCTACGCAGAGCAGCCGCAGCCAGAGCCCCAGCCGCAGCAACGCCCTCACGCTCCCCAGCCGACGGAGCCGCCCGCGCCCGAGAAAAAGCCGCCACACGGTGGGGAAGAATCCACCGGCGGCGGCTTGTGGGGCGATGTAACCTAAGGCGCTAGTTCACGCCCAAGTTGAGGTTCTTGCCCACCAGGGAATCGGAGCGGATGGCCAGCTTATCGGCCACCGCCTGGATCTGTTGGGCGGCAGGGGACTCGGGGGAATCGAGAACAATCGGCGTGCCGGCATCGCCACCGCTGCGCAAAGTGGGATCCAGCGGCACGGAGGCCAGCAGCGGCACCTCGTGGCCCAAGATGACGCCTAGGCGATCGGCCACAATCTGTCCGCCGCCGGAGCCAAAGACATCCATGGTGGAGCCATCCGGCATCACCATGGCGCCCATGTTTTCAATGACGCCGGCCACGCGCTGGCGGGTCTGCTGGGAGATGGATCCGGCGCGCTCTGCCACCTCGGCCGCCGCAGCCTGCGGGGTGGTGACAATGAGTAGCTCGGCGTTGGGGATGAGCTGGGCTACGGACAAGGCGACGTCGCCAGTGCCCGGAGGCAGGTCCAAGAGCAACACGTCGAGGTCGCCCCAGAAAACGTCAGCCAGGAACTGCTGTAGGGCGCGGTGGAGCATAGGCCCGCGCCAGACCACCGGTGCATTGCCCTCCACAAACTGCCCGATGGAAATGTGCTTAATGCCATGAGAGATCGGTGGCAGCAGCATCTCATCATCGAGCACGGTCGGCCCATCGGTGCAGCCCAAGAGGTTAGGAACGGAGTGGCCGTAAATATCGGCGTCCACGATGCCAACCTTGAGGCCCTTCTGGACCAGCGCTGCGGCCAAGTTGACGGTCATGGAGGATTTGCCCACGCCGCCCTTGCCGGAGGCCACCGCGAAAACGCGAGTGGTGGAATCCGGCTTTGCAAACGGGATTTCCGGCTCGGCCTGGCCACCGCGCAGCTTCTTCTTGAGCTCGCGGCGCTGCTCATCGCTCATGGCTTCCATCGTTACCGTGACGTTTCCAACGCCCTCGATATCCTCTACCGCAGCGCGGGTATTGGACTCGATGGTGGACTTCATGGGGCAGCCAGCGATGGTGAGGTAGATTTCCACGGCCACGTCATTACCGGTGACGGTAACGGACTTCACCATGTTGAGCTCGGTGATGGGGCGGCCGATTTCGGGATCTTCGACGCGGGAGAGTGCCTCGCGTACGGCGGATTCAGTAATAACGCTAGACATAACCCTTGCCATCTTAGTCACGCCGCAACAGGAGGTAAACACACCCTCGGTGTAGAATCAGCTAGACGCTCACGCGCCGCTAACTAAAAGGAGAAGAGTATCGCTATGCGCAGCTTTGCCCGCCCCGCCCGCGCCATTGCCGGTGTGGTGCTGTCCGCAACGCTGCTTACCGGCTGCTCTTCCCAGTTCGATGCCAACCCCTTTGCAAAGAGCCCCCAGAGCGAGCCCATCGGCATTTTGGTGGATACCAATGAGACCGACCAGCTGGTCCTTGCGGAAATCTTCCGCCAGGAGCTGATGGGCCAAGGCCGCGAGGCGTCCATTGTGAAGGAAGACATCTTCCAAGACACCAAGGGTGGGCGTTCCATGAACCCGGGCGGCAATTTCTATGTTGGCTGCACCGGCGCGTTCCTTAATATTCTCAACCCCGGTGAGGCGCGGGCGATTTCTAAGGATTACAAGAAGGCCCAGAAAGCCTCCGAGCCCGGGGGTGAGGACTACCTGGCGCGGACCCACATTGCGCTCATGTCGAGCTTGCCCACGGATACCACCACGGTCGAGCCTTCCGGTGCTAGCGGCTGCGAGGACGCCGAGCCCGAGTTGCCAGAGAATTTCGTGGTGCTCTATCAAGACGATCTCTTCGACCGCGAAGAGCGCCAGGCCGTGGCCTCGCTGACCAAGTTTATTACCCAAAAAGACCTCTCTGACATGGCGGAAGAGGTAGAAAACGACGACACCAGCGCGGAGAAGGTCGTACGCTCCTGGATGAATTCCTCCGGCGGCGACATCGCCCATGAAGAGGGCGACTCCGATTCTTCAGGTGGCTCCAATCTCAGCAATTCTTAGCCTGCTTGCCGACGCCCCCTTTTATCCCCGCCCCAATAACACATAAAAGGGCTTACTGCCTGCCCTTTTTCTGGGGAAATATCCCTAGCCGGATAATTCTTTTCTCGCTAGAGTGGGGAACAGGTTCATTTAGCGTGAACAGGAAAAATACAGGTGCATAGTTTCTTATAGCGGCCTTGCCAGTAATAAACTAGGTTAAACTCAGCTTCCATTACGGATAGCTGTCTGCCCTATGCGTTTGTCGCGAACAGGGCAGCCCCTACATGGATGAAGGACTCCTTTATGACAGTTTCCAAGCGGAAATTCTTAATCAATCGCGGCTCTACCAAATCACTGGCCGCAGTATCCTCAATCGCGCTGGCTCTCGGCGCGGCCGCTGTTATTCCCGGCGTATATAGCGAGGGTAATAAAACTGAAAACGCCCGCATTCAGCAGGCTGCGGACTCAGAGCTTGCGTACACCGGCGGAATTCGCGGGGCCGATGGAAAGGGCGCCATCGAGCCTGCGCAGCAGCTTGCCTCCGATATTGGTTCCGGTAGCTGTACGGTTAATTTCAGCGGCCAGCAGGGCAGCAAGGGCGGATTCAGCTTCAATATCCAGGAGCCGTTCAGGGACTCGCCTAACAAGCGAATGTTTGGCGCTAACGTAAAGATGGATGCCTCGCAGGATCGAACTTGGCGCGATTTCCTTGTCTTAGGAAGCAATAATAATGCTCCTGTGCGAACCCATAGCGTTGCTGCGGCGGCACCGGGAGATAGCATTCTGGGCGAGGACATTACCCATTCCACTGAGTCGGTGATGAGCATTGGTCGGCAAGGTCCGCGTGGTCCACTCACTGCGACGATTGCGGCTGACCTGAGCGCCGACGATATTGCGGAGGCGGCCACGGAAACCGGCGTGTCCTACGGTTGGAAAGACACGTACACGCAGGACAACACTTCCCGTCCCACCCAGATTTTCAACGACCCTGACGTTCAGGTCTCATTCAACCCGTGGCCGAGTGAGAACGATAACTGTTCCGCCATTTCAGTAGATTGGGTGCCGAAGGAAAAGTTGGTCATTCGTCCAGGCGAAGAACTCAAAGTCGGCCACATTAATGCCGACTCAAACTCCATGTCTCGTATGGTTGCGGAAGCCTACGATGCCCAGGGCAAGTACATCGGTTCGAGCAACTCCTCCGCCTCTGGCGGTGAGCAGAAGCTGCGCATCGACGATAACGGTGACATTATCTACACGGTGCCGAAGTATAAGGGCACGAAGCTGTCCGCGCAGCAGGGAACTCGTTTCAACGTGATGGCACAGCCACGTACGGTCAAACAGCTGCGTGATGCGATTCCCGACGGAGATTTTGGACAAGTATATGACGAGTCCAACGCGCTGGATCGCTACAACAAGCCCAACGTCATTTCGGGTCACCAGTGGAGCTTGGACGATACCCAGTTCCACGATCCTCTCTATGAACCTGCTCAGCAGGAGATTATCTCCGGCGTCGACAGCGAGAACGGCCCGGTAGCAACTGGACCGCAGTCGGTGACTTTTACGCAGTCCGGTGACAAGATTGCTGATCTGTTGAAGTCGCGCGATGAGGGCGGCGTCGAAGCCGAGGTAAAGCTGGATAATCGCTATGTGTTCAACGGCTGGAAAGCTGTCATGGATCCGAATAGCCATGACGTCACCGTGACCGCCCCGCCGAACCCAGCACCGGGCACGTTTGCACAGCCGCGCGTCATCGTGACCTATACCAACGGCTCGCAGGACATCATTCCGCTACTCGCCGTCGTTGATCCGAATAATACTCAGGTCACCGAGTTGGAAACCCCGGGCCTAGTTCAGGGCCCCGCAGGAAAGCCGTTGAAGGCTAGCCTGACCACCAAGCCGGTTATGGATGGCCACGATCCTGTTGCTCCAACGTCTTATAAAGTGGATGAGAGCACCGTTCCAGAAGGTTGGGAAGTCAAGGTCGATGATGACGGAAACCTCGTAGTCGTAACCGCTACGTCTGACGAGAACACCCCAAATAACTCCAAGATAACCCCGACGATCATCGCCACTTACCCTGATGGCACCACGGATAAGGTTCAGGCAACCTTCCAGATCACAAATAACGTCAAGGTTCCGGACTATACCGCAGTAACCGGTAAGGCTAAGGAAGAGGTCAAGCTCGAGCCTGTCATGCCAAAAATTGGCCTAGGCGGTAACGCTGACGACGAGCAACCGAACCGTTATACCTTCCCTGATGGTTCTTTGGAGTACAAGACCGGCGATTGGACCGTCACCATCGACGAGAACACCGGCGAGCTTACTTCCACCATCCCGGATAATGCACTTCCGGGCGCTCAGATTACCGTGCCGGTGAAGTCTCACTACGCCAGCGGGGCTAACCCGCAGATCGCTACTGGTGTGATCAATGTCATCGGCGATGACACCGGCGATGACATTGCTAGCTATCCGCCTAAGTACACCAAGCCAGGTGAGCCAGTAAAGTCTGACATCAACACCCAGCTATCTGATCCCTCCCTGGGCAAGTACAAGCTGCCGAAGAATCTGCCGGCCAACTGGACCTTCTCCATTGATGACAACGGTTCTGTTACCGGTACTCCGAACTCTGATGTCCCAGCCGGCGCCAGCGTGCAGGTTGACGTTGAAGTAACCTATCCTGACGGTTCCACGGCGAAGGTGCCAGCAAAATTCGCTGTGGTGGATTCCTACTCTTCTGCCAATAGCCCGTCTTACCCAACGGTTACCGGCAAGCCGGGAACGAGCGTCACCAGCACCGTCAACCGCACGGACATTGACGATGACGCGGAGCCAACCTTCTCCATCATCACGGACCCGAATGATCCTTCCTACATTGCGCCCCCGCGTAACCTGAACCTTCAGGATGTAAAGATCGATCCGAAGACGGGTGAAATCACCACCCCGATTGCCTCCAATGTATTGCCTGGATCTCATGCGGATATTCCAGTGCGCGTGACTTACAAGGACGGTTCCTCCAATACCACCATCGCCACTGTGGTCGCCGTTGCACGCCAGAATCAGGTATACGAGCCGCAGTACGAACAGCAGACCACCACTCCGGGTCAGCCGGTGGACTCGCTCATCACTGACAACACCAAGGTTCCCAATAGTGACCTCATTGATGATGCGTCCCAGCGCTATTCCGTACCCGCGGAGGTCAATGGCTGGAAGACCAGCGTGGATGAGAACGGTGTGGTCACCGCGACCGCTCCTAGCGACGCCAAGCCTGGCGACGGCGTGGATGTTCCAGTAACGATTACCTATCTTGACGGTTCTACCGATACGGTCCTCGCATCGTTTAAGGTCAAATCCCAGCAAAAGGACACCAACGAGCCGGTATACGCGGTTGAATCCACCAAGCCGGGAACGAAGGTTACCCGCGATGTGAATCTCAATAACGCGCCATCCGATACAAAATTCTCCTTCGGTAACGATGGCGACCAGCCGATTTACCACTTGGAGCAAGACGGCTGGACTTACGATATTGATTTCAAGACCGGCGAGGTTTCGGCCACCCCGTCGAGCACTGCCAAGCCGGGTGATAAGAAGACGATTGACGTAATCGCTAACTACCCGGATGGTTCGACGGATAAAGTCCCACTGACCACCGTGGTGAACTTGACGCAGAACTACGAGGTTGACCCGGCCTACCCACCGGAGACCACCTATCCGGGCGACGAGGTCACCTCGCCGCTAAACCTCAACCTTCCGGATGGCGTCAAGGTTGCTCCCAAGGAAAAGACTCCTTATCGCATTTCGCCTGTCGACGGCATGGTTCCGACCGGTCAAACCAACGCCGCCGGCAACCCGACCTACTTCTACTCAACCGCGAACGGTGATTGGATCGTAGGCCTCGATGACAGCGGCAACGTTATGGCTACTGCGCCAAAGACGGCCAAGCCGGGCGATGCCATTGGTGTGCCTGTCATCGTGACTTACGAGGATGGCTCGCAAGATACCGTCACTGCGCCGATCAGCATTAAGGACGCGCCAACCCGTGAGGTGCCGTTTGAGGTCGAGTACAAGTACGACGACACGGTCCCGCAGGGAACGTACAAGGTAGAAAAGAAGGGTGAGCCAGGCGCCGAGGTACAAAACCGCGCCGGTGAGTGGTCCCAGACCAAGGCACCTGTCAACGAAGTCGTTGTCATTGGCACCCAACCTTCTAAGGCATCTGATGAGATGACCTGGACCATGCAGACTGGTTTCGACACCATCATGCGCCCTAACCCGGAGCTTGCTCCGGGCGAGGTCAAGGTGGTCCAGGAAGGTGAAGCAGGCGAGCGCACCATTTCGGTGAAGTTCGACGCGACCCTCGAGCAGGGAGGCGTACCGAAGGTAGAGACCACCTCGGATTCGCAGACCAAGGACCCGAAGCCACGCATCGTGGAATATGGTCCTGGCCTAGATGACCAGGAGCTGACCTTCACCGATAAGAACCGCATTCCGTTTGAGACCGAGATTGTCTATGATCCTTCGCTAAAGGCCGGCGAGCAGGTCGTAGACCAGAAGGGTGAAGAAGGCGAAGAGGCCGTCACCACCACCCAGAAGCTGGTCAACGGCAAGCCGTCCGGCGACCCTGTCGTCACGAAGGAACAAACCAAGGCACCGGTCAAGCAGGTCATCCGTGTGGGCGGCAAGACCGAGGGCCAAACCTCCAATTCGGTTGAGACCGAGGTTCCGTTCGGCGTGAAGATCGAGTACGACCCGACCATGCCTGCCGGTGAGTCTCAGACCGTCACCGAGGGTAAGCCGGGCAAGAAGACCGTCACCGTTACTCAGAAGGTGTCCAACTCCAATCCGGATGGCGAGCCAACCGTAGAGGAGAAGGTCACCGAGCAGCCTGTGGATCAGGTCATCAAGGTCGGCACCAAGCAGGCCACGGCTTCTGACAAGGTCGAATGGACTGAGCCGATTCCGTTCGGCACCACCCTGCGCCCGAACTCGGATCTTGCTCCGGGTGAGACCAAGGTGGTCCAGGAAGGCAAGAACGGCGAGGCATCGTACGCTGCTACCTTCACCGGAACTGACGGCAAGGCTGACGTGACCGAGTCCAAGGCTCGCACCGAACCTGTCGAGCGCATCGTCGAGTACGGCCCGCAGGCCGAGGACACCTCCGTGGTCACCAAGACCGAAAAGCCTGTCCCGTTCGAGACCGAAATCGTCTTTGATGATTCTTTGAAGGCGGGGGAGCAGGTCGTCGATAAGCAGGGCGAGAACGGTACCGAGGTGGAAACCTCTACGCAAAAGATTGTGGACGGCAAGCCATCCGGCGAGCCGACTGTGACCACTGAGCGCACCAAGGAGCCGACCAACGCGGTGATCCGCGTGGGCACCAAGACCGAGGGCACGAACACTACCGAGTCCGAGGTCGAGGTCCCGTTCGAGACCGAGATTCAGTTCGACGACTCCCTGCCGGCCGGTACCCAGGAGACGGTCCAGGAGGGCAAGCCGGGCAAGGACAAGGTCACCACGACCCAGACCATCGAGAATTCGAAGGTCACGGGTGCCACGACCGAAACCGAGCGCGTCGAGGAACCGGTCAAGAAGATCATCAAGGTCGGCACCAAGGGTGAGACCACCTCCAAGACCGTGGAGTGGAACGAGAGCACCCCATTTGAGGTCGAGGTTCGCGAGAACCCGAATCTCAAGGCCGGCGAGACCAAGGTGGTCCAGGAAGGCAAGCCAGGCGAGGTCAAGCACACCGTGACCGTGACCTCCGATAATGGCGAGATTTCCACCAAGGATGACACCGAGGAGATCAGCAAGCCGACCAAGCAGATTATCGAAGTCGGTACCGCGCCATCCCAGACCGAGCTGAGCGATAAGCACACCGAGCAGCTGCCGTTTGAGACCCTCATCGAGTCTGACCCGAACCTCGAGGCGGGCAAGATCGTTGAGGACCAGGCTGGTTCCTTCGGCGAGAAGGAAGTCACCAAGGTCTGGAAGCTCAAGGACGGCAAGGTCGTGGGCGACCCAGAAACCACTGAGGACGTCACCAAGGAGCCGACCCCGCGCAAGCTACGCGTAGGCACCAAGGTGGTCACGGAAACGCAGACCGAGACCGAAACCGAGAAGGTCACCGAGACCAAGGAAGTTCCGGTTGAGCTCGACCGCGGCTTCTACGGCGTGGAGCTGACCAAGCCGGGCGAGCCTGCTTCCCAGAACATCAAGGACGGCTCCGAGGGCAATACCTACGAGATTGGTGAGCTCCCAGCCGGCTGGTCCGCCACGGTGGACGAGAACGGTACGGTTACGGCCACGCCGCCTGCCGACGCCAAGTCTGGCGACTATGCCGAAATTCCGGTTACGGTTACCCCGGAGGACGGCAAGCCCTACACCGCGACGGCAACGTTCATCGTCAAGGACGACCAGCCGGTAGATCCGACTCAGCCAACCGAGACTGAGGTCATCACCGCGCCAACCTATAACCCAGCGGTTATTGAGGCCGGCGGTACCCAGACCGTAGACATCAACTACGGCCACGCGGATGGCAATACCTACGAGTTGGGTGCGGTTCCAGCGGGCTGGACCGTGACCATCGATGAGACCACCGGCCAGCTGATGGTTACTCCGCCGGCTGATACCCCGAGCGGTACCATTCAGGAAATCCCGGTCACCGTCACCACCGAGGATGGTCAGACCTTCAATGTGAAGACCGTCATCGGCGTCATCAGCGACAACTGTGGTTGCGAGCCTGTTGAGCCGGCCGACCCGACCGATGAGCCAACGGACGACCCGTCCGAGGACCCGAAGGACCCAACTGAGGACCCGAAGGACCCGACCGAGGATCCTAAGGACCCGACCGACAAGCCGACCACGGACCCAACCGAGGACCCGAAGGACCCGACCGACGAACCGACTGGCGAGCCAACCGTTGATCCGAGCGAAGACCCGGCCGAAGACCCGAAGGACCCAACTGAGGATCCCAAGGACCCAACCGGCGAGCCGACCACGGACCCGACCGAGGATCCTAAGGACCCAACCGGCGAGCCAACTACGGATCCGACCGAAGATCCGACGGACGAGCCAACCGACAAGCCAGAGCCGAATGACCCGAAGGATCCAAAGGATCCAGAAGACCCGCGCGGTTCGAGCATCCCGGATGGTTTGGTACCGATTATCGGCGGCCTGATTGGAGGCGGAATCTTGGGCTCCAGCGTCAATGACCACCACACCCCAGGTGGTTCGCCAGATGCCAAGCCACAGGTTCCGACTGCACCTCAGCCTAAGCCTGGTGAGGACGAGCCGAAGATCAGCGGCAAGGTTGAGCTGAATGAGCAGGGCCAGCAGACCAATGGTCAGACCAACCAGTCCAACCCGAGCTACGGCGATGCACCGCGGAGTAACTCCACGACCTCTAGCCAGAGCGGCTCTAAGAGCACCTCTGGATCGACGTCGAGCAACCGCGCACTGGCTGATACCGGTGCCAATGTTCTCGGAATCGTGGGCGTGGGTATTGCACTCATCATCGGTTCCACGCTGCTGCTGCGTCGTGAGCGCCGTAATGACTAGTCATTCGGCCTAGCGCACAGCGCCTGCTAAAGACGGCAGTCACCTTATTGAAGGGTGGCTGCCGTCTTTGCGTTGATAAGGCCTGGCCTGGCCGGGCTTGTGGGCAGGCTGATCAGAAGCCTAAGTGACTGCTCTCAGCGCTCCCTTCGCGCTCACGGGGAGCAGGCGTCGGGTGGCTTCACGTGACGCCGGTGAGCGCGAAGGGCGAGGGAGGAGGGGCGCGAGAGTGGAAGTCTTGAGGCGGAGGCTGAAAGAGGCCAGGGGCCACATGTTCCAGACAAAGATGAGGGCATGAGTAAACCCCAGTGAGGAGGTCCTCACTGGGGTTTAAACGGGGTAGAGGCGACTAGATGTCGAAGGCCTCTTCCAGCAGGTTCTTCTGCTCAATCTGGTGCACCTTGGCGTTACCGGTGGCAGTCGAGGACTGAGCACGGCGGGAAACGCGAACCAGCTCCGGCATATCCGGAATCAGGGTGCGCAGGTGTTCGTTGTAGAACGGCCATGGGCCCTGGTTGGCCGGCTCGTCCTGAACGAAGCGGACCTGGGTGGCGTTCGGGTAAGCCTCGAATGCCTCGCGCAGGCGGTTGAACGGAATCGGGTGGAGCATCTCCACGCGGACGATGGCGATGTCATCGCGGCCGTCGGCCTCGCGCTTCTTCTCCAGATCCCAGTACAGCTTGCCGGAGACCAGCATGATGGTCTTAACCTTGTCGGTATCGCCGACCTTCTTGCCGTTGACATCAACGAAATTTGGGTCATTGATAACGGACTGGAAGCGCTTGACCTCGGTGAAGTCTTCCACGGCGGAGGTAGCTGCCTTGTTACGCAGCATGGACTTCGGGGTGAAGACGACCAGCGGGCGCTTCATCTCGCCGAGTGCCTGGCGGCGCAGCAGGTGGAAGTGGTTAGCCGGGGTGGAAGGCTGAGCCACGGTCATGGAACCCTCAGCGCACAGCTGCAGGTAGCGCTCGATGCGGGCGGAGGAGTGGTCCGGGCCCTGGCCCTCGTAGCCGTGTGGCAGGAGGAGTACCAGGCTGGACAGCTGGCCCCACTTCGCCTCACCGGAGGAGATGTACTCGTCGATGATGGTCTGGGCGCCGTTGGCGAAGTCACCGAACTGTGCCTCCCAGGCCACGAGGGCGTCTGGGTTGCCCACGGTGTAGCCGTACTCGAAGCCCATGCCGGCGTACTCGGTCAGCGCGGAGTTGTAAACCATGAACTTGCCGCCGTTGCCCTTGGAGGTGGCGATGGCGTGCATCGGGTTGTACTCGTTGCCGTTGCGTGGGTCGAAGGTGACGGCGTGGCGCTGGGTGAAGGTACCGCGACGGGAATCCTCACCAGCCAGGCGGACAACCTTGCCCTCGCCGGCCAGGGAACCGAAGGCGATGAGCTCGCCCCAGCCCCAGTCGATGCCGCCCTCACGGGAGGACTTCTCGCGCTCCTTGGCTACCTTGCCCACGCGCTTGTGGTACTCAAAGTCCTCTGGTGGGTTGCCATAAGCGGCACCCAGCTCGGCGAGTTCCTCAGCGGTAATGGAGGTATCCAGGCCGCGGGTGAGCTCCTGGGAGGAGGTGATGCCGGTCTGCTCCTTCGGGCGAGCCTTGCCGGCTTCCTTGTGCTCAGCAAAGACGGATTCCATCTGGTCGTGGAAGTCGCGTGCGGCTGCCTCGGCGTCCTCGGCGGAAAGGTCACCACGGCCGATGAGGTCGTTGGTGTAGTGCTCGCGCACTGCCTTGTGCTCGTCGATGACGGAGTAGAGCTCCGGCTGAGTCATGGACGGGTCATCGGCCTCATTGTGACCGCGCAGGCGGTAGACCATGAGGTCGATGAAGACGTCCTTGCCAAACTGGCGGCGGTACTCGGCTGCCATCTGACCAACCCAGACGACTGCCTCTGGGTCATCGCCGTTGACGTGGAAGACCGGGCAGTCGAAGCCCTTGGCCAAGTCGGTGGCGTAGTGGGTGGAGCGGCCGGAGTCCGGGGTGGTGGTGAAGCCCACCTGGTTGTTGACCACGATGTGGACGGTGCCGCCGTTGGTGTAACCGCGCAGCTGGGACAGGTTGATGGTCTCCTGAACAATGCCCAGGCCGGTGAAGGAAGCATCACCATGGAGCATGACCGGAACAACGGTGTGGCCCTCTGGGCCCTTGTCCAAGATGTCCTGCTTAGCGCGGGCGATGCCCTCCATGACCGGATCCACGGCCTCGAGGTGGGATGGGTTGGCGGCAAGGGTGACCTTGATTTCGCCATCGCCAAACATCTGCAGGTGGTGGCCCTCGGAGCCCAAGTGGTACTTCACGTCACCGGAGCCGCCGAGCTGGCCGCCCTTGTAGTTGCCGTCGAACTCGCCGAAGATATCGGCCAGTGGCTTGCCCACGATATTGAACAGGACGTTCAGGCGGCCGCGGTGCGGCATGCCGATGACGACCTCGTCCAGATCCTGGCCGGCGGCGGTATCAATGATGGAATCCAGCAGCGGGATGAGGGTCTCGGCGCCCTCGAGGGAGAAGCGCTTCTGGCCCACGTATTTGGTCTGCAGGAAGTTCTCGAATGCTTCTGCGGCATTGACCTTTTGGAGGATGTACTTCTGCTCCGCGTTGGTCGGCTTCGGCATGCCCGCCTCCAGGCGGTCCTGCAGCCAGCCGCGCTCATCGCGGTCGAGGATGTGGGTGTATTCGGAGCCGACCTTCAAGGTGTAGGCGGCGCGCAGGCGAGAGAGCACCTCGCGCAGGGTCATCTGCTCCTTGCCACCAAAGCCACCGACGTTGAAGGTGCGGTCCAGATCCCAAATGGTCAGGCCGTGGGTCGCGATGTCGAGGTCGCGGTGGTCCGGGTTAGGCAGGCCCGGCTGTACCCAGCCCAGCGGGTTGGTATCGGCCAGCAGGTGGCCGCGGGAGCGGTAGGACTCGATGAGCTGCATGACGCGGGTGTTCTTGTCCACGCCGGAGGTCGGCACGTCCTGCGCCCAGCGGAACGGCTCATAAGGCACGCCCATGGAGGAGAAGAGGTCGTCCCAAAAGGCGCCGTCGACAAGCAGCTGGCCAATGGTGCGCAAGAACTCGCCGGACTCTGCACCCTGGATGACGCGGTGGTCATAGGTGGAGGTCAGGGTAACCAGGCGGCCGACGCCCAGGTCTGCCAAGCGGTCCGCGGAAGCGCCAGCGAACTCGGCCGGGTAATCCATAGAGCCCACGCCGATGATGGAGCCGGCGCCCTTAGTCAGGCGGGCGATGGAGTGGCGGGTGCCGATGCCGCCTGGGTTGGTGAGGTTAATGGTCACACCAGAGAAGTCATCCATGGTGAGCTTGTTCTTGCGAGAACGGGTAACGATGTCCTCGTAGGCCTCAACAAACTCGGAGAAGGACTTGGTCTCGCACTCCTTGATGGCGGCGACGACCAACGCGCGGGAGCCATCTTTCTGCGGCAGGTCAATGGCCAGACCCAGGTTAATGTGCTCCGGCTGGATGACATAAGGCTTGCCATCCTTTTCCTCGTAGCGCACGTTCATGTCAGGGTGCAGCTGTACGGCCTTAACCATGGCGTAGCCGATGATGTGGGTAAAGGAGATCTTGCCACCGCGAGTGCGCTTGAGGTGGTCATTGATCATGGAGCGGTTTTCCCACATGAGCTTGACCGGCATATCGCGCACGGTGGTAGCGGTAGGAATCTCCAGGGATTCCTCCATGTTCTTCGCAATGGCCTTGAACATGCCCTTGAGCTGGTGCTCCTCGCCGCCCTTGTAGTCTTCGATGCGGTCGAGCGGGGACTCGGACTTCTTCACGGACTGCTTGGCCTTAGCGGACTTTTCCTGCGCCTTGGCCACGGACTTATCCACGTTGGTCTCGCGGGCCTCCTGCTTGCGGGCGGTAGTCGTACCCTCAGTCTTCTTCGCGGCAGGCTTAGACGGCTTCTTCGGGGCTTCCTTGGCAGGTGCCTCAGACTTGGGCGCGCCGTTTGCTTCGAAGTAGTCGCGCCACTCCTTATCTACGGAGCTAGGGTCCTTGGAGTACTGCTGGAACTGCTCGTCTATCAGCCACGCATTGGGGCCGAAGATATTCGATGTGCTCACGGCAGGTATTCGCCTCATTTCTCTGCTTTAAAATGGTCGTTTATTCGACTTTAGTGCGGCCTTTGCACGAGCGCATGCGTCACTCGCCAAAGAGTCTGCCTACATGATACGGGTCATACCCCTAAACTCACTATGTTAGGGGTATCAATTGCCCCACTTATCGGTTCCCGGCTACCCCTAGGCTTGGGTGAGGGGAGAAAGCTGCTCGCTGGCGTGCTCGATGACCTGCTTGGCCAGCTTGCGGTTGGCGGTAGTGCCGAGCACGGCGCCGATGCCCATGGGCATGAGCTTGCTGATCCACGCCCACTCCAGGCGCTTGGTGATCTGCTTGGTAAAAAGCTTGGTCAGGCGGCCGTTGATTCCAGACAGCGTCGGGCCGGAGAAACGGGACAGGCTAGCGGCCGAGCGCATGCCCGCCACGCTATTGAGATCACCCACAAAGGTATCCACCAAAGCGGAGCCCTTCGAACCGGTCAGCACCAAAAGTACAAGGGCGCGGCGGCGCTCGGGGGACTTGATGTCATCGCCATGCAGGTAGGCCGAAGCCAAGATGTACCACGCGGTCGCCTCCAAAAAGACCACGGATTCGCCGGCGATGGTAGCTGCGCCGGTTACCAAGCCAACACCTGGGATGGCAGCGGAAGCGCCCGCGGCCGCACCCGTGCCGGAGGTGATATTGAGGAAGTGTTTGTCAATGAGCTCCTGCAGCTGCTGCGGGCTCGCGTCCTTATTGCGCTTCTTCAGGTTCTCGACGTACTTGATGATGACACCGGACTGCACGGCCACTGCGCGGTCCAGGGAATTGAGCAGGGCAGAGGTAAAGCGGTTGGTATCTTCCGGATCGATGTCATAGGTATCGACGGTGTCGACCTCGGTGGAGTTGTCCTTTTTGTCTTTAGTAAATAAGCCCATGTGTCCTTCTCTTTCGCTAGAACTTATCTGCGCCCAGCATAGTAAAGGCTCTATTAATGCGCCGCCGCGCCGTAATGAGATCGCCGAGGGCGTGCAAGCGACCTAAGCTAGTGGGTATGGTTACGCCGCACGAGAACAACCGCGACTCCGAGGGTTTCCCTCTGGAGGAGTCTTCCGCGGCGGCGCGCCTTAAAGCGAAACAAGCGCACGAACGCGCCCGCCGCGCGCACGAAGAGGCCCAAAACGCCCTGGCAGATGAGCTCACCGTGCGCACTACCTCCGGGTGGGTGCGCGGCGTTATAGAGGAAGACCTGCGCACCGATCGCCCCATTAGCGCCGGGCCGGTGCTTACCTGGCGCGGTATCCCGTTTGGTGATACCACCGCCGGGGACAACCGCTTCCGCGCGCCGCAGCCCGCACCGGCCTGGGAGGGTGTGCGCGATTGCAGCCAGTTCGGCCCACCGGCCCCGCAGCCCACGTATTCCTGGACCGATCGCATTATCGGCTCCGAGGACTGCCTGCACCTCGACATCGTGCGCCCGCGCACTGAAGAGAAGCTTCCCGTGGTGGTCTACCTGCACGGCGGCAGCTTCATTATGGGCTCGTCCCACATGCTCATGCTCCGCGGTTTTGAGCTGGCCACCCGCATGGACGTGGTCTACGTATCCATTAACTTCCGCCTCAATTCCCTGGGCTACTTGGATCTGCGCAGCCTGGGCGGGGACTGCAGCGCTAACCCGGCGGTGGCCGATCAGATCCTGGCGCTGCAGTGGGTGCGCGACAATATCGCGGCCTTTGGCGGTGATCCTGATTCCGTCACCCTCATGGGCGAATCGGCCGGTGGCGCGGCGGTGCTCACCCTCATGGCGAGCCCGGCCGCGGAGGGCCTCTTCCACCGCGCCATTGCCCAGTCCCCGCCGATTGCCATGATCCATTCCCGCGCCCAGTCCACCTTGTGGGCGCGCGAGCTGGTCCACCGCATGGCCTTGCCCCGGCGTACCTCGGTGGAGGACCTGCGCCAGGAAAACTTTGCCGATCTGGTGCGTTCGGGCCAATCCATGATGTGGCGGGCCGGCGAGCTCATTCACCTCAATTCCTGCTACGCGCCCACGGTGGATGATGAGCTCATTCCGGAACACCCCATCGTCGCCTTCGAAAACGGGCATCAGCACCAGGTTCCGCTGCTCATCGGCACGAACTCGGACGAGGCTAGCTTTGGCAAATTCCTCTTCCAGCGCCAAAGCTCCCGCGAGCGCGCCGCCTTGCGCCTCCTGGCTTCCTTCGATCCCCAGCACGCCCCCGAGGTCGTCGCTGCCTATGACGGCGCGGTGGCCCGGGAGGACTTTGCGCACCTGCTTGCCGACGCCCTCTTTTGGGCACCCTCCACCCGCATCGCCGCCGCCCATGCAAAAGTGGCACCGACGTGGATGTATCGCTTCGACTTCGCCTCTGCCGTGCTCAAATGGCTCGGCCTCGGCGCCATGCATTCGATGGAGCTCGGCAATGTCTTCGGTGACCCTTACTCCTCGCGCGCATCTTTCCTTACCAATTGGGGCTCGCGCGCGGAGATGGAGGAACTTACCGCCACCATGCAGCAACACTGGTCCGCCTTTATCCACGGCGGCCGCCCGGAGATGAGCTGGCCACGCTACGGGTCCAACCACCGCGCCACCATGATCTTCGATGCCGCGGCCTATATTGAGCACGCGCCGCACGAGCTCAAGCGGCAAGCCTGGGAGGGATACCACATGTTGGAGTGGGGAAGTGGGCGCCCGGAGCTGGTGAGATCTTTGGGCTTCCAACCATCCGGGTGGGAATAACGGTAGACTCCACAGTGACCGCGGGCGGCGGCTTGCCTACCGTGGGAACCTCTGCTTCCGAAGGATGGATTTTAAACCACCATGAGCTTTTTCGAAGATATTGCTTCTGCATTGGATGCCGAGGGCATCGAGTCCCGCGTCAACGATGACGTCATGTTCGTTCCAATCACCTCTGATCTGGAAATCCAATTTATTGAAATCGATCCGCTTCTCCCCGCCGCGAACGTCTACATTGCCGCGGCGGATGTTGATGAAGACGATGAGGAATTTGAGGCAGTCCTTGTCTCCGTCGCCTTCTCTGTAGACGATGCCGTGGAGGCGGTCTCCCGCCACATCGCCACCGACCAGGTGGTCACCGTCCTGCGTGACCTGCTGGAGGGCACCGATGAGCGCATCGCGGAACTAGAATTTGCCCAAGATGAGCTCAACCCGCACCTCGTCGTGGCTGAAGTGGCCAACGACTCGGAGCTGCGCGTACTCGTGGAAACCATCGACGGCGTCCCGTCCGCCATCGTCCGCTTCCTCGCCTTCGACTTCGATGAAGACGATCTCGATGACATGGAGGATGAGGCAGTCGCCCTCGCGTGGGAAGTGGACGAAGAGGATGAGGACCTCGACGAGGCTGACCGCCTCGCCCTCTTTGATAACGCCGAGTTTGATGACGTTCCCATCGTGGAGGTTCCCGCCGAGGCCCTTGAGCTTGGCACCTACACCGACTTCGATCGCCTCTTTGATGTCCTAGGCCTCGTCTCCGAGCAGGCCCTGGACTGGGAAGCACAGCTCGTTTCCTTCGATGACGAAGACTACGAAGAACCTGACGTCTACGACATCTTCGGCGAAGACGACGAGGACGAAGACGAGGACTTCTTCGACGGCGACGATGCCGACCTGGACGACGAATCCGCCGCCCCCGCAGCCGACGAAAAATAATCCCCGCCTCCCCATAGCCCAGCCCCGCCGCCTTCCGCGGCCGGGCTGGGCCTTTCCCGTTTTAGGGGCCCTTTTGTGTTGCTACTTTCGCGCGCCGCCAATTAGGCTTTAGGGCGTCCCCAGCCTGCAGCTGGAAATCCGCCCTAAACCTAGCCTTGTGAGGAGGAGAAGACCATGGCGATGACCCGCGATACCACGTGGCGCTACGTCTTTGTTGTAGTAGCCGTGGCACTCTCGCTTGCCGCGTGGTTATGCACCGTCTTTGGTGTGTACGCCACGGTAAATGTGACTTTCGAGTCCTACCTGACCGCCAGCGTCTGGGCCCTCCTCCTAGTGGCCGCGGTGCTGCTATATACCTCGCAGCATGGGCTGGTGCCTAACTGCATCCTCCTGTATCCGATCTTCGGCGCCTCCATCAACCTGCTGTTGGGCTCGTTGACGGTGCGCACGCAGGTGCCGATGTTCTTCGATGCTGTCGGCACCGCCATCGTCGCCATCATCGCCGGTCCCGTGCTCGGCATGGCCACGGGGCTTACCACCACCGTATTGGGCGGAGCGTACTTTGCCTATAATCTCGCCTTTGCGCCCGTAGGTATCTTTATCGGTGCCGCAGTAGGCCTGCTGGCTCGCCGCGGGGTATTCAACAAGCTGTCCTGGATCATTTTCTCCGGCCTCGGAATAGGCATCGGCTCCGGCGTGATGAGCGTGTACGTACTCATCTTTTCCTTCAGTGGTCACCCACGCAAGGGGCCACAAAACCTCACCAAGTTCTACGAGATGATCGTCCAAGACGAGCGCCTGGCCATCATCTTGCAGGGCCTTACCTCGGACATTCTGGATAAGGTCTTTACCGTCCTCATCGCCTGCTTGGTCCTGCGCTTTATGCCAAAGGCAATCGCCCGCCACTATACGGTGACCTTCAACCACGAGGTGATGAAGAAGGTGCTCCACGCGCCTGACCCGCATGCAGAGTCAGACGCATCTGCGCAGTCAACACAACAGCGAGCGACCGCCTAGGCGGCTTGGCTGAAGCCGGCGAAGAGTGACTCGGGGGAGTGGACCGGCTGATAGGAGCTATCCACGAGCCACACATAAGTGGCATTCGGGCCACGGGAGACCTCGTGGACTGCACCTACCATCTCTGCCGGCACGAGCGTGCGCACCCAGCCCTCTGCCACGGCCGGATCTACCGGCTGACCAAAGTTCTCGGTAATGCGGATGGTGATCAGATAGGCAGGAATGCGGTCTTGCCCAAAGCCGCGCACGCGGGCCTTCACGCGCGCACCCACGCGGTGGCGGGTAATGCTCATGCAATACTCTCCGCCCGGTCCACCGGCGGGCGTCGGCAGTTGCTTTATCGGTGGGCGCCAGGTGGGAGTGGGGCGCGCCAAGGAGCGCGGGTGGTGCATGATGGCGGCGATGGAATTGATGGTGTCATATTCGTGGTAGAGCAAGTCCGCCGCAATCTCGGAAGCGGACTGGGGCAGGTTCATCGCGGTGGGCTGGGGAAACTTCTTTTGTACGTTGTGCATGGCCATCACACTAGAACCCAACGCGGACACAACCCCACCAAAAACAAACAAATGTTCGAATATAAGTCGCAAATGGCTTTCCCTGACGCCAAGGATTAGAGTTGCAGCCGATATGATGAATACACGCAGTGGGGAAGTAGAACACGAGGAAGCGCCCAAGATTCCGCGCGAAATCTGGGTCATGGTCACGGCCGCCTTTATTATCGCTTTGGGCTACGGCCTCATCGCCCCGCTGCTTCCGCAGTTCGTGGTGAGCTTTGATGTCTCCATGGCTGCCGCGGGTCTTGTGGTCTCCATCTTCGCAGCTTCGCGCCTTATCTTCGCGCCCATGTCCGGATCGCTTGTGGATCGCGTCGGCTCGCGCCGCGTCTATCTCATCGGGCTCATGACCGTCGCGGTGACCACGGGCCTAGTCTCCATTGCGCAAAGCTACTGGCACATCGTGGCCCTGCGCGCCCTGGCCGGCATTGGCTCGACCATGTTCACCGTCTCCGCCATGGGCCTAATCGTGCGCATGTCCCCACCGACGATTCGCGGCAAGTGCTCTGCCACCTACGCCACTGCCTTCCTGCTCGGTAACGTCGCCGGCCCCGTTCTTGGTGCCAGCTTGTCCTTTCTGGGGTTCCGCTGGCCATTTTTCATCTACGGCGTGGGCGTGGCGCTGGCCGCGTTCGTCGTCTGGTGGCAAATGCCCCGCGTGAACCACAAACAAGCCAGCAAGGATAAGCTGCCGCCCATGCGCCTGCAGGAGGCCTGGGGCGATACCGCCTACCGCGCGGTGCTGACCTCCAACTTTGCCCATAGCTGGATCAACATGGGCGTGCGCGTATCCGTCCTGCCGCTTTTTGCCGCGTCCATCTTCCACAATGGCGCGGCCGCCTCCGGCCTGGCGCTCGCAGTCTTTGCGGCCGGCAACGCCATCGTGTTGCAGTTCTCTGGCAAGTGGTCCGATATCCACGGCCGCAAGCCACTCATCCTCATTGGCCTCGTTGGCTCCGCCATCTTCATGGTGCTCATGGGCATGGCCACCAGCGTGTGGTTCCTCCTGCTGGTTTCCGCCTTCGCCGGCGCCTCCTCCGGACTTATCAACCCCTCCCAGCAGGCCGCGGTGGGTGACATCGTCGGAAATGATCGCTCCGGCGGCAAGGTGCTATCCACCTTCCAGATGGCAGGAGACTTCGGCCAAATCTTGGGCCCATGCTCATTGGCCTGCTTGCCGACGCCTCCGGCTTCCCCCTTGCCTTCACCGTCTGCGGCGCCATCGCCTTCATCGGCATCATTGCCTGGGTATTCGGCCGCGACCCGCACGCCGGGGTGGGGAACAAGCCGAAGCGCGTGCCGCAGAAAAAGTAGAGCTTTACATACCGGTCAAGGTACTAAGAACATGAATAAAGGGATCGTTTTATCGTAAATGCGTCTCTTCTGGGGGTAGTGGCAATAGGGCGCTATTACCTTTCCCCTGGTCTTGCGGTTGGAGAAGAGGATAAGGCAATAGTGATTAGTGAAACTGATGCGACCTAGTTAAATTAATCAACGTGAAACCTGTAGATGAGTTTGCCGTAAAGCAGATCCGAGGACCGTATGTAAGGCTTCCTCACCACCCTGATCACTGCGAAACTGTTGACGAGCTCATTTCCTATGCAAAGGGCCGTAAGGCAGAAGGCGCAGTTCTCGGCGTGGACCTATTTGCGGGAGCAGGTGGGCTGAGTCAGGGTCTCACCAACGCAGGGATTGAGATCGTCTTGGGCGTGGATCATTTTGACTACGCAGTACAAACTCATGCCGCAAGATTTCCTGGCATCTCTGCGTCTTGGGATCTGTCAACGCCGGAAAGCGTTGAAAAGGTCGCAAATCTAATGAAGGAATGCGATATCGATGTTCTTGCTGGTGGTCCTCCGTGCCAGCCGTTTTCCAAAGCAGGTCGAAACGGCATCCGCTACTTGGTAGAGCAGGGGCTTCGAGATCCACATGACCAGCGGCGCGATTTGTGGAGAGCCTATCTCGAGGTTGCACAGCTAGCTCGCCCTCGTGCTGTCATTATGGAGAATGTTCCCGACATGGCGCTGGACGACGAGATGTTCATCATGCGAAGCATGATTGAAGAGCTCGAAAGCATCGGTTATTCCGTGGAAAGTCGGGTAATTGAGACATGGCGTTACGGAGTACCTCAATTCCGTCAACGCTACATTCTCGTTGCATTGCGCGATGGCTTCGAGTTCACTTGGCCTGAAGAAGTGAGCAAGAAAGTTACCGTGTGGAATGCCATTGGCGATATGCCCGAAGTAGAAGGCGGTTGGCGGCCTGAGGGCGGGGCAGATGGTTGGCAAAAATATGAAGGCCCTAAAACTGCATTTCAGAGGTATATTCGCAAGGGCGTCCCTACTGAGCAGTCTGGTCGTCTCTACGATCACATCACTCGGCCAGTGCGAGAAGATGATCGTATTGCTTTTGAGATGATGACGTCTGACACCAAATACTCGGACCTGCCAGACCATTTGCGCAGGTATAGAAGCGATATTTTCGATGACAAGTACAAGAGACTCGACGAGAATGACTTGTCACGAACGATTACCGCTCACATTGCCAAGGATGGCTATGGGTTCATTCATCCTCGTCAAGCCCGGACGCTCACCATTCGGGAAGCCGCGCGGCTTCAGACATTTCCGGATGATTTCCGATTTAGCGGTCCACCAAGTGCCGCATTCAAACAAATTGGTAATGCCGTTCCAGTACGGCTTGGCGAAAACATCGGTCAAAGCGTGCTTGAGAGCTTGGAGCTGCAGCAAAAGAAGGATTTTGACTCCCGAGCAACGTCTGCTGCTCTTGCGAACTGGTACCGTGAGCGTTCAGCTAATGATTTGACCAGTCCTTGGCTTCGAGACGGAAACCGCTGGCAAGTCTTAGTATGCGAGATTTTCATGGAGCGGACGACCCTTGAGCAAACGAGGATGTTGTGGCCTTTGATCAGTTCTCTTGAAGGACCTAGCGAGTCGTCGACGATACCTGCATCGACCGTCTCGACTATCTCCGGAGTTTTTCAAGGCCAACGCTTTGCCAAGCGCCGTGAAAAGTTTTTGAACGTGGTTGAAGAGATCAATCAACACCCATCGGAATTCTGGCAACCCAATATCAAGTCTGAGCTTTTTCCCACCATAAATCCTGGGCTCCGTCGGATTCTTGAGTTGTCTTCGCCGGAAATTCGTGCGCTAGATCGCAGTGAAGAACCAGTGATTGTTGCTAAAGGAGTACTACGTGTTACTTCGCGCTTTCAAGGGGTAGACACTGAATCTCGAAACAAGATGTCAGATGGGCGAATTAGCATTGCTCGAATCCTGGGGTTGAGCGAGGATTCTCAACAAGCACATCTGGCCTTGTTTGAGCTGGGCCGTACCGTGTGCCTGAGTGAAGGCCCACGGTGCGGACTCTGCCCACTACAAAGGTGGTGCAATGCAGCTAAGACTGAATTGGGGAATGCTCCAGCAGCGCTCTTTTAATCAAATCCCAGATGCTTTGCCAGTTCAGGCATTTCGTCTTTAAGGAGTTCTGAAATTGCATTCAGCGCTTCAAAATTTCCGGTTCTAGCTGCAGCGGTTCTCAATGCAAGCCCGATGGCCTCGCCGGAATCGCTTCCTCCAAAGCTCGACGCTGTGTCGGCAGGGAAATCTTCGGTTTGTGCCTTCTTTGCATTTTCGCGCCGATAAGCAGCGTCCGCGGCTATGCATAATTCATTGACCGGGCGAGAGAGCATCTTTCTTAACTGGCTGGGCAAGCTGACCCGCATCTTCGCCACGTTAATGTTGAAAGCATCGTCGAGGCGAGTATTGAAATCCAGCGACGCTCGGGCGAGCTTGGTGTGCTCATCAATCGTACGAATTTTGGACCAGCCTCCCCATTGTACGAGGCGGTCAGCGCGATATATGTACAGGCCTTGTTGCTTGTTCCATTTATCTATTCCAGATGCAGCCTCAAAGGCTTCTCGAGAGCTAAAATCGCTCCTCTGGGGGAGTAGGTATCGCTTAAGCGTGACGGTATCGGATTGTTCGCCATGCTCGACTTCAAATTCGTCTACATCGAGCATTTGCGTACCTTTTTCATCTCGAACGAACGGATCCCAAGGCTCCAGCTTTTTCCCATTTACGCAAATGGCTACTTTGGCATAAGCTTCACCACTCAAAAACCGGTGAAACACCATGGAAAGATAGTCATTTAGCTTGGGGCCAAGTCCTTCAATTCGACGTCGCGCCCAGCCACTTTCGGGAGATTTTACTGGCAATAGTCGGTCGAGCTTCTTCCACAGAATTATTGTGCCAGGCTCGCCCTTGAGCAATGCAGAGAGTTCCTGTGCTTCCTGTTCATCGCTATGGTCCAGCGTCACCCAGTCATCAATATCTTGGATGAAATCAAGGTCAAGGACCCGTGCTTGGAGTGGCGCGCGTTCGCTCTGGCTGATTGCCTCCAATCGGCGGCACTGTGACAGTGATGCGGTTTTCAGCCCGAGACCATAACGGCCTAGCTCTTGATCTTGATAGGACCGCCGGCTGCCAAAACGCATGGCTTCATCGATACGTTCATCGTTCATACCATCGCCGTTGTCGATGATGAGAACTGTGGAATCGCGACCATCGAAATCGATCTGAATATCCACAGTGGTAGCACCCGCTGCGATGGAATTATCAACAATATCCGCAACTGCTGACTCAAAGCTGTAGCCAATATCGCGCAAAGAAGTAGTCAATCGTCGTGCAGAGGGCGCGACAGATAACCGTTTAGTCATTGAAGAAAGAAACTCCTAGGAAATTATTCAATTGAGAGTAGGGAGTCGAGCGTCTCTTGGTAAACCTCTCGCACCAGGGTAGTCGTTTGCTCCGGAGTAAGCACATCGAAATTCATGATGCTACTGAGCTTTCCTAGTTGGACCATGACTCTGCGTAAGACATCGGATTTCGAAGAATCTAGTTCAAGGCTGTGCTTATGGTGGACAGAAGCAATAGTTTTTGCGATGGTTGGGTTCATTCCGAAAGTTGGGCGTTCCATAATGGCGACTCCCTCGTCTTCGCCCAAGGTGAGATTCAATTCAGAACCCAAACAATAAGCTCTCCACCACGCTTTTCGAAACGTATTTCGTGGTTTGCCAATCCAGCGTTCGTAGTCCTCTTTTCGATTGTCGTTCTGGTACCGCCATTTGCTGACATCAGGGAAAACCGCCAGCGAAAGAAAATTCCAAACTTCTTCAGTTCCTGCTTCTGCTGGAGAAATCTGAAGGCACTCAAACAGAATGTTTCCTAGGCGAGCATCGAATTCAGAGTAAGAGGCTCCTTTCGCTCTATTCCGTTTAGGAAAGCCGTATTCAGATGCGAGAGCAGTCACCTTTTCGCGCAGTGCTTCAATTTCTTCAGTAGGAACTAATGCACCACCTAGGGGAGGAGGATATTGTTTTGGGTGAAAAATATCTACATAGTCGGAACAGCGGTCTACAGAAGTCTTGGTCATCGCGGAGGTGACAAGAACAGCGTCATCGCGGTCCAATCTTGGGAGTGATCGAAAGTGTTCCATTCGAGCTTCTAACCCTTCTTCTTGTACATTGCGCTTTGAATTTCAGCCTCAAGCCACCCAGGGGATTCTTTGTATTTCTCGGAGTTTTCCTCTAAAGAAATATTGGGAAAGTAGGTGTCATGAGTGGTTTGGAGCACTGCCGCTAGCGTTGTTTCATCATCAATTGCGTATTGCTGTAGCTGCGGGATGTCCTGTAGATATGCAAAGGAAAGCATTTGAACAACCGATGCGACGCGCAATTGGAAAGAGAGGTCCTCATTGCTAGTGGAGTTAGCATCAGAGAGATACTCTTGAATCCTCGGGTGTGAGGAATTCAGCTTGAGTCTAATGGCGGAAGATGCATGGGCATCAAGGTCACCCTGAACTTCGATCTGCCACATAGCTTTATCGGGAAGACCATGAAACTTCTTGAAGTCCAAAAAGCTAACAGGAAATTGGGAACCGCTACCTTCTAGGGCTACCGAGTAACTTGAAGACCACAATCGAGAACCTAGCTTGTGGGCACCAAGTGGAGTCCTCTGCGGATCCAGATTTGATAGCAAGACAATATCTACCGATATCTGCAGGTCGCCGCCAAGAACAGAGCCTGCCAGAGTAGTGGTGACTCGATTTAGTCCATCTACAACCTCAACCGGAGATGACGCCCCATGTAGGTTCGTTCGTGTCGACTTCCAAGAGATTACAAGGCCGAGGATGCCGACTGGTTCACCGTTATTGTCCGTTAACGAGGCCGAAGAGAGGGCGGCATTAAGATCGATGTCGACTTCTGCTCTGATGTCAACCGAAGATGAAGGACTCCATGCCGCCTGCGTGCTTGCATTTTCAGCGCGCAGAGAGTGCCCATCGATTAATACATCGAAGTCAAAAAGTGCAACCGAATCACTCGAGGGGACATTAAACCCAATGCTAGTACTGGACATTAGATCTCCTCTTCTGATTCATCTTGCAGGTTAATTTCCACGCTGATTGCCGAATCTTGAGGTTGGAGGATGGCGTACTGTCCGCTCCAACTATCTCCGCGCATCTGCTTTTCAAGAGCATAATCTGCGGGCGGATTCGCGACTAGAGACTCCAGATCGTGCGACTTTGAAAAAGGATTGAGCCATCCCAGGTGCGTTGGCATTTCGACCCCATCATCACCGTTCTTGACGCGCCTTCCGTCTACAAGGACGCTTGCCTCCACCGACAAGCTGGTACCCGACGCCAATGAAGACTTCGCTTTGGCGTAAGAAACATCGAAAATGGCTACAGTTCCAGCACTAGTGGAAACCAGTCTGTTAAGGGATGCAGAAGTCTTCGCATTCTTCGTCTTCCGAACTCCGCTACTAGCACGTTTAGGCGCCTTGACCTTAGATACTCGATTGCTCGTACCAGGAGTCGTCGAGATGAGTTCACCAAGAGAAGCAGAGATCCCGCTAACAGCCGAGTTTGACTGAGCTACTTCAGCCTGCTTGCTGGAATTACTATCCTTCTGGAGAGAGCTCTTAATGCGGTTAAGAGCGATATTAACTGGGTTGCTGACTCGGGGACGTTTTGACCCTTCTTTATAAAAGCGGGGGTCTTTTAGATTGACTGTCGAAGGGTTCCATTCGTCGTGGGCTGGGGGCTCGCTACTTGCAAACAGTGCATCTAGTTTTGATGAAGCGATAAAGACGCCGTTGTAGAAAAATTCATCACCTGGATATGGGCCCTTCCAATAATTGACGATCATTCGTGGTCCGCGGATTAGTGCAATATGCTGGTGCAGAACCTCGCCACTATCCCCAAACACCGAACGGTGGCCAATTCCGTCTGAGTCAAATCTATTTGTTACGAGGCGGCCCAAGTACTCGACTGGGCGTTGGGAGGTAACGTCTTTCCATCTATTGAGGCCGACGTGTTTGAAAGACCGTTGAAAGTCTTTATCACTTTCTGGCTCGGGTTTTGAAACCGCTAATTGGTATGCATCTACGAATCTTCTGAGCACAGGGTCCCGTTCAGGATCGGGAATCGTGATTTCTCGATTCTTGAATGCGACAGTGAAATCGATGGGATCCATGTTTTCGATTCTCGCCACCATGTGCGGCCAAGCCCACTTTGCTAAAGCGTCGGCGATCGTCTCAAGTACTTTTTCGCCTTCGTCAGCCTCAAAGTCTGGTCCTAAAACGGCAATAGCGGTGCCATGGGGGCGCTCTTCGGTGAAATCTTGGTCCATCAGGAAGTGCCGAGCAAGGGAGTCTGCTTGGGAGCCAGTGATTGGGTCCGCAAAAACGCTATTCCTAACACCATTGGCGCGAACGCCCCACCAGTGGCGTCCTGTGTAGTTGAGATCGTAGGTGCCATCCGAATCGCTGTAGCCATCGCTGTTGGCCATTGCGATAAAGCGGCTAACCTCTTGATCGTTCTCGTCTGTGGTACGCGTGTAGACGAGCGCGGTGCGCGTTGTACTGACGTTGAAGTAGACGCCCTTGCCGAAACCGTAAGTGCCGCCTTTGAGCTTCTTTGAAGAGTTTCGACCAATATTGCGGATCAAAGCGACAAAATCGTCTTGTTTGTCGTACTGTTTTGCAGCTGAAGTAGGGCCCTGGAGGCCCGCTGTTCCCGAATCAGATACGACGAGGATAGGCAGAGTATCCGCCTCATCATCCAAGTACTCTTCAAGACTTGGCAGCCCGCGAGTACCGTCGCCGAAGAAGTCGCGAAGTTCGTCTGCTCTGTAGCCGGTTAACTCGTGATATCTGACTGAGTAGCTGACGCCATCGTCGTGGCTGGATGTATCACGTGCGTCCCAGCTGTTCTGAAGGGTTTCTCGGGTGAAAAGATCCCAACTCTCCAAGCTCGGGCGGCCAAGCGCATTAGTAGCTGAATTACCATGCATATTTCCGGAGTCTTGGAAAAACTCCTCGTGATGGAACGCGGCTTTACTCATAGCGAAGTGAACCGTCCTTTCTATGTCCAGGGACTAGCTCGGGTTCTGTTAGCTCAATGGTGTATTGGACACTTCCGATTCGGTCGGAAAGGGATTCAGGCGAGATTCTTGGAAAATCCTTTGTTACTTCGAAGGTTTGAGTTTCGAGAAGGTGGTATGCGGATTCGATGTTTTCTTCTCCCCAAGCAGGTAATGAATATCCAACCTTTTTGAGCTCAATCAAGAACTCGTCGGCTGGAACTTCTTTCCTCTGAAGCAGCTGAGTTACTAGCGCTCGTAGAGTGATTTCACCATTCGGGCTGGCTTCGTATTTGGCTACGCGAAGTAAGAGTTTCCTACCCGGCTCATTTTCCAATTGTCGGGCATCGTGGATTGCCACGGGGAGCCCTTTTGCAATCGTGGTTGCTTTGCATTCAATGCCGCGATCTTCGAAGCGGAAATCATGGTGCTGGCTATCAGGCCCGGTCCAACGGAAAAAAGCGTTTTGCTGTCCGTTTTCGAGGAGCTCGTTCATAGTTTGTAGCTCGCAGATCAGACCTATTTCTTCGGAAGCGCTGAGAGCTTTCGAGTGTTCTAGGTTGAATAGAGCGCGCCATTTGGTCAGCTGTGCACTCGCTGCGGGTTGCGTCCCCTAACGTGGTGTATCTGTAGCCCGCGGTAAGTCTTGTGCCGGTGTGCATGAAGGCGACCATCGCGGGTACCTTTCGAATCAACTCTTACCTATCCTCGAAAGGAAGTACC
>NZ_JAKRDX010000020.1:0-37232 GCF_022347235.1 Corynebacterium tuberculostearicum | reverse complement strand
AGCGTCTGCAGCCTCGACGACTTCATAGTCCGCCTCGTCCTCATTGTCACGGCGGTGGACGTCGCCGGGGCGCAGGCGCGGACGACGCCGGCCGGCGACCTTGCCGGAATCTCCTTCAAAGAGGACCCGGGTATCTTCAAAGGCCTCACCGGTATGGCTCATTGGGCGGTTATTCCTACCCAATAGCCACGGTGCGAGCACGAAGAGCCACACCACGATGATCGCGATAATCGGCACAGCTGTCGACACGAAAAGGACCTTCCCCTTGAATACAGATGATTACTCCACCTTAAACGGTGAAACCGCACCGTAGCACCCCAAATTCACGCAAATTACAATGTTGTGACTTATGTGAAAAATGAGGTCGGATTCCCAGCGATTGGGACGCTATTTCACGCCAACCGTCCAGCTTGGCGGAGACGCTCCACCGCCGTAGAGGCAAAGTCTTCTTTCACCAACGCCACGTAGTGGTGGTCCTGCCACGCGCCGTCGATATGCAGATTGCGCCGCAAATACCCCTCATGCCGGAATCCGTTGGCGGCCAAGACGCGACCCGAGGCCGGATTGTGCTCCAGATAGGTGGCGGTCACGCGGTGTAAACCCACTCGCCCGAAGGCGTGGTCCACGCCCAAGGCGGTGGCCGCCGTAGCCACTCCGGCGCCATGAACCGCGGAATAGACCCAGTAGCCAATCCAGCAATCGCGAATGCTGCCATGCTGAATATTTCCCAGGGTCACCTGCCCGGCGAACTTTCCCTCCACCTCAATGACAAGCGGGATCACCAGCGCCTCACGCGCGGCGGTGCGCAGGTACATCAGGTGATTCCACCACGCCTGCTGGCTATGCGCCGCCGCCCACGGTGCGGCTTGGGTCGGCTCGACCGGGCGGAGGAAGCATTCATCGTCGATGCGCTGACGCCGCCACTCGTGGCCGTCGGAACGCAGCAGGGGGCGCAAACGCATCCGCGCCCCCGAGGGAAAGACAGAAGAGGAGGGAAGCTGGACAATAGGAGTGGATTCCGGCCACCCTGGATGCATGTCATCGGCGGGGCCGGTAGCAGGATGGCGGAACCTATCCGCCGCGTTGCCGAAGGGATCGAGCATTAGCTGCGCTGGGTCAAAAACAACACATCAACCACATCGCCCGGGCGGATTTCGGTGACCTCTTCCGGCACGCGAATCATGGCGTTGGCCTCTGAGAGGCCGGCCAAGAGGTGGGCTGGGGCACCTGCAGCACCGCCGAGGCCTTCCACCAAGTAATCCGCGGTTTCGGCATCGCGCATCAGGCGAGCACGGATAAAGCCGCGCCGGCCGGGGCGGGAATCGATGTGGTTCAACGCGCGGGCACGCACCACGCGGCGGTGCGCATTGCGCTTGCCCAGCGCCAAGCGGATGAGCGGGCGGATATACACCTCAAAGACCACAAGCGCGGACACCGGATTGGACGGCAGCAAGAAGGTAGGAATGCGCTCCTCGCCCACCAGTCCAAAACCTTGGACGGAGCCGGGATGCATGGCCACGCGGGAGGTATCGACATCACCAAGATCGTCGAGGATCTCGCGAATGGCCTCGGCGCCAGCGCCGCCCACTGCGCCGGAGATAACCAGCACCTCGCTGCGGGCAATGTGCTTTTCCAATGCTTCGCGGATGCGGCGCGGCTCGCCCTCGGCAATGCCCACGCGGTGCACCTCCGCCCCGGCTTCGCGGGCCGCGGCGGCCAAGGAATAAGAGTTCACGTCAAAAACCTGGCCCAGTGCCGGTTCTTGGTCCAAGTCAACCAACTCGCGGCCAAAAGAAATAATGGTAATACGCGGCCGCGGGTACACCAGCACCTTTGAGCGGCCTACCGCGGCTAGAAGGCCAATCTGAGCTGGACCCAAGACGGTGCCGGAGGATACGGCGACATCACCAGGCTGGATATCGTCGCCCACTCGGCGCACAAAGTCACCAGAGCGCACCGGGCGGTGGGCGGTAACGCGCTTGCGGCCGCGGTCGGTCCACTCGAGGGGAAGGACGGCGTCGGCAAGCGTGGGCAAAGGCGCGCCCGTATATACGCGCACCGCTTGCTTAGGTTGCAGGCGCAGCGGCTGCTTAGAGCCGGCCGGAACCTCACCCACCACGGGCAGGGAACGCTCTACCTCCGGCTGCGGGGAATCCGCATCCTCTTCGCCCTCGGCGGACTGTTCTCCCTGGTCCTTGTGGCGGCGCACCCGCAGGCCCCGCTCGCCGCCAATATCCACGGCGCGCACCGCGTAGCCGTCGATGGCCGCCTGCGGGAAGCCCGGCAGGGGTTGGTTGGCTTGTACCTGCTCGGCGCACATCAAACCCAGCGCGTTGGAAATACCGATGCGCACCGGCTCCGGCGTCGTCGCCGCATCCGTTACCAGCGCCAACTGGTCATCAACTGAACGCATAAGGTCTATGCCCGCCCTTTCTTCGCTTCCACGTCCTTGGCCACTGGGAAGAATCCCTAGGCTAGGCCGTGCTCGTCCTCATACTCGGCCATGATTTGCTTAATCGCTTTATACAGCGTGGGACCATACTTTTCATCGCGCAGGCCAAAGTCCACGTTGGCGGGGATATAGCCGCCGGGATTGCCCAAATCATGGCGCTTTCCTTGGTGGACTACCACGTGGACGGGCTCGCCTTCCTCAATGAGGAGCTCGATGGCGTCAGTAAGCTGCAGCTCGCCGCCCTTGCCCGGCTTAATACGGCGCAGGGCATCAAAGATCTTGCGGTCCAAAAGGTAGCGGCCGGTGGCCACGAGGTTAGAAGGGGCATCCTCTACCGCCGGCTTTTCCACCATGCCCACGACCTTCTTCACGCCAGGGGCATCGGTATCCTCCACGTCAAAGACGCCGTAGTTGTAGGTCTGCTCGCGCGGGACCTCGAAGGCGCACAGCACGCTGCCGCCCAATGCCGCGCGCACACGCGCCATATCCGCCATGACGGTGGCGGGCAGCACAATGTCATCAGGGAGCATGACGGCGAAGGAATCCTCGTCTTCCCCAAGCACCTCTTCTGCAAGGCCCACCGCGTGGCCCAAGCCCAGCGGCTTTTCCTGCTCCACCGCAACGGGGTGAATGATCTGGTTGGCGCGCTTGACCTTGGCCACCTGCTCGTCCTTGCCGCGGGATTCAAGGGTCTCTACCAGCTCGGGGAATGCCTCGAAGTGACGCATGACTTCTTGCTTATCGGGCGCGGTAATCACCGCAAGGCGGCGCGCGCCGACAGAGGCCGCCTCCTCTGCGATGAGTTCGATGCCGGGAGTATCAACAACGGGCAGCAGTTCCTTGGGAACCGTCTTGGTGGCGGGCAAAAATCGGGTGCCCATACCTGCCGCTGGAACTACAACCGTGGTGATTCCGCGGGCGGAATCTTCGCGTTCTATAGCCATGCACAATAGCGTACAACGCCACATTATTTTCCCGTGCACCGCTACGCCGCGGGGTTATGATTTATTTATGACCTCTTCCATCACCGCCAAAAACGAGCTGCGCGCCCGCTTGGTCCAGGCCCGCCGCGAACTTTCCTCCGAGGACCACGATGCTTTCACCGCCGCCGTGCGCAAGCATCTCGAATCCGAGCTCACCGAGTCCATGACCGTGGCCGCCTACTGGCCTTTGGGCTCCGAGCCCGGCGGCGCGGACTTTGTGCCGTGGCTCAAGGCGCATGTCTCCCGCGTCCTCCTGCCAATTTCCGGCGAGAATGGCACGTTGACCTTTGCCGAATACCGCGGCAAGGAAGCCATGCACACCAGCCCACTGGGATTGAATGAGCCCCAGGGCCCAAGCTTTGATAGCAGCGTGCTGGCCGAGTGCGACCTGGTGCTCGCCCCTGCCATGGCGGTAGATGCCAAGGGCAACCGCATGGGCAAGGGCGGCGGCTACTATGACCGCGCGCTAGAGCCGCTTCCCCACGGCAAGCCGCCGGTTTTCGCCATGGTCTACCCCTCCGAATTCCTAGACGAGCTGCCTACCGAGGACCATGACCGCAAGGTTGATGCCGCCGTCACCGCAGAGGGCATCACCCGCTTCTAGTTTTTAGGGTGCGGGAACCATGCGCGGTTTCGGGCAGTCTAAAAGAGTATGCCCACTTCGCGTATGCCCCGCCTCGTTTCCACCCTTCGTACCCCTGGCCACCGCCGCGGCGTTGTAGTGCGCCGCGCCATTGCGGTGGCCCTTCTTATTGCCGCGCTGGCTTCGGCCTTATCTGCGGCTAAGGAACTGCCGCGCGTTCCCGTCTTTAGCCGCGATCTGCCTGCAGGGGCGGAGCTGGCGCTTGCCGACGTCGACTTGGCCCGCCTTCCTGCCTCCTCCATCCCCGATTCCGCAGTAGCGGCAAAGCCAGAAGAACTCACCGGCCGCGTTATTACCGCCGCAGCCGGCAAGGGTGAGGTGGTCACCGATGCGCGCCTTCTGGGAGAAGACCTCGTCTCCAGCTTGGTCGGCGGCTCCGAAGCCGCGGCCGCGCGGATGATCCCAGTCAAGCTCGCCGAGCCCGATATCATCCCCCACCTGCACCATGGCGATACCGTGGACGTGGTAACCGCCGTCGATGCCGCCTCCTCCCCTTCTGATGTTGGAGAGGGCGAGGCGCCCACCGCACCCACCGCGCGCGTTATCGCCACCGGCGGGCGCGTGGTGTCAACCTCCAGCGCCGAAGGCGAGGCCTCTTCCTCGACCGTTTTGCTCGCGCTGCCCCATGACCACGCCAATGATGTAGCCGCGGCGTCGTTAAGCCAACCACTCACAGTCGTTATTGTGGGTGACCGCGCCCACCCACAGCAGAGCTAGACCTTTTCAGACACAGCAGTTGTGGTTGGTTACCGGCTGCACTAATGTTTCGCGGTGTCCATGGTTTTTAACTACCCTTAGTTATTCCCAGAAAGGTTTGTGCATATCACCATGCTCAAGGGTTTCAAAGACTTCATCATGCGCGGCAACGTCATCGAACTTGCCACCGCAGTCATCATTGGTTCTGCCTTCACCGCAATCGTCAAGTCCGTCACGGACTCCATCATCCAGCCGATCATTAACTCCCTCGGCTCCGCTGAGGTTGGTGCCGTTGGCTTCCACATCACAGATGCCGAAAACACCTTCGTGGACTTCGGCGCCGTCATCTCCGCAGCGATTAACTTCCTCATCATCGCCGCAGTGGTCTACTTCCTCATCGTCATGCCGATCAACAAGCTCACCGAGGCCGCTAAGCGCCGCCACGGTGTGGACCCTGAGGCCCCTGCCCCAACTTCCGAGGAACTGCTCGCGGAAATCCGCGACCTGCTCGAGGCCCAGAATGTCTCCGATAAGGACATCCCGGGTACCGGAATTGACGGTTCCACCCGCGGCGCTACCGACGCCGATTACGGTTCTACCGGCGGCGGCCGCCACCAGGCCTAATTCCTCCTTCGCTGCCTGCGCAGCACAGAGCCCGTGGTTTCATTCTTCGGAAGAAACCACGGGCTTTTATTTACCTCTGTAGCTACCTACCTGCGGCCGGCCTTAAGCACTAGCCGCCGTAGTGAGGGGGCTGATTTTCTCGGTAGAACTGTTCATCGCGCTGACCGGACTCCCCCTCTGCCGCCACCGAATCCGCGTCATCGACGGTAACGATTCTCTCTTCATCAACACCGTGGGAAGCGGGTACTCCGGGCTTATCAGCACTACGGTCATAGCCGGCAGCATCGGATTGGCGGAATACTCGCCGGCGATTTCTCCGCGACGTCATAGAAAATGCCCTGCTATTACTGGACGCTCGATTGCTGCAGCTGATCAATCAGGTGGTGCACCAGAGGCGCCAAGGTAGCCATGCCATCACGGACCGCAGCACGCGAGGAAGCGAGGTTGACCACGACGGTAGAGCCCGAAACACCCGATAGGCCGCGGGACGTGCAGGCATCCACCGCGCCACAGGCTTGGCCAGAAGAACGCAAAGCTTGAGCCACGCCCGGGACCATCTTGTCAATGACGGATCGGGTAGCCTCCGGAGTCTTATCGCGCGGGCCTACGCCGGTGCCGCCCACGGTGAGAACCAAGTCCACGCCACCGACCACGGCGGTCTCAATGGCCTGGCGGATCTTGGACTTCTTGGAACGCACCACGATGGCGCCATCAACGCGGAAATTAGCCTCCGCGAGCAACTCGCTTACCAGCTGCGAAGTGCTATCGGATTGCTCACCAGGATGATCGGTGACAATAACGATGAGCCCGCGGCGCGGGGCGGCAAGGCTATCCTCCTGCTCGCTTGCCAACAGGAAGGCATCATCGGGTTCGGCAACATCCATCAAGGAATCGCGCTTATTCGCGCCGTCGGGCTGCGCGGAGTCGGTCACATCGTGCTGCGAATCTGGCATTTTTCTCCTTAAGTTAAGGCAGTACGGCCTTATGGCGGGGTGAGGTACGGCGCATTCAGCACCTAATGAGGTCTTGCACAGTAATTTACTCGCCTGAGAGGGTTACCTCTACCTGACGAGAATCATCCGAGTCTTCGCGGGTAACCTCCAAGGTCACCGTCGCGCCAAAGTCCTGCGATCGCGCCGCCGCGATGAGCGCATCAGCGTTTTCAATCAGGCGATCGTTGACGCGGGTGACAATGTCGCCATCCTTCAAGCCCGCCTTATCTGCTGGACCGCCCGGCTCTACCTCGGCGATGCGGGCACCATTGCCGTCGTCGCGCGCTAGCACCTTCACGCCAAGGGTTGGGTGGGAAACTTTGCCGTCATTGATGAGCTCATCTGCCATGCGCTTGGCAAAGTTGGATGGAATTGCAAAGCCCAAGCCAATGGAGCCGCCCTCGCCGGAGGAGTCATTAGACAGCGAAGCAATCATGGAGTTCATGCCCACGATATTGCCGTCTCGGTCCACCAGCGGGCCGCCGGAGTTGCCAGGGTTTACCGCAGCATCGGTCTGAATGGCGTCAATCAATGAGGACTCGCCACCCTCCTGGGACGCGCGCACGGGACGGTTCTTTGCCGACACGATGCCCGAGGTCACGGTAGCGTTCAGGCCCAAAGGTGAGCCCACGGCCACCACCTCTTGGCCCACGGCAACGGAATCGGAGTCGCCGAACTGCAAGAACGGCAGGTCCTTGACGTCCTTGATTTTCACGATGGCAACGTCCGTATTCGCATCCGAGGCCACCACGTCAGCTTCATGCTTGCTGCCGTCATTCATGGTCACCTGCATCATGCCACCGTGCTCAGCACCGGCAACCACGTGGTGGTTGGTCAGTACATAACCATCTGGGGAGATGACAGAACCGGAGCCTTCAGCCCCACCAGTACGAGTCATCGTCTGGATAGAAACCACCGCCGGCAAAACCTTAGAGGCAACTTCTTCAACGGAACCCTGCTCCGGTTCCTTACCGGTGCTATTGTTGGCCGGCTCAGCCTTGAGGGCTTCATTGACTACAGAGGTATCGTTATTGCCTCCCCCGGAACTCATACCGACCACAGCACCGGCAATCGAGCCTGCGGCGATGGCGGCAACGGCCGCCAAAGCGGTGGCGGCACCCAAGCCGATTTTCTTCTTCTGCTCCGGCTGCGGAGGCAGCGGGGTGACCATTGGGCCTTCCTGCCCCTGACCGCTAAAGCTTTGGGTCTCCGAGGCATTAGGATAGGGGCCCAGCGAACCTAGCGTTCGCGGGTCATCACCTTCAGCACCGCCGCGCGGCTGATTCCAGCCCTGCGAATAGGAACCGGTCTCATACGCCTGCGCACCGACGCCACCATTAGGACCAGTGCCATCGCTGTAGGGGCCAGCATTTCCGGCACCCGGATCCGGCTGTCCGGTCTCCCCAAAGTTCGGACCACCCTGAACCGGCTCGGCCCTACCCGGACCTTCCTGGAATTCTCCCTCTGGGGAGTTTCCATCAAAACCGCGGTAATCGTCATTCCTCATGTTCATGAGAAAACTATGCCTCACTTCGCTTGGTCAAGACTGATACTGATCTGCCAACCTACTAGGAATTCCTGAAAGGTTGCTGTATTACCTCACCAGTATAAACGCTTGTACGCTAGCCCTGATTAAACCAACGCTGCGCAAAGATTTCACCCCGGTCGCTTGGGTCTTCCTTACCACCCGGCAGCCCCTCATGCGGGTCTGCCAAACCGTCCACGAAAATCTCACCCGGCACAGGCTTGCCCGGCAAGATGACTTCCATGCGGGTGCCACCATCATTAGACTCGCGGATCTTGATCGTGCCATCGTGGCGTTCAATTACCGATTTCACAATGGCCAAGCCCAAGCCCGATCCCGGCATGGAACGCGCTTCCGCCGAACGGTAGAAGCGTTCAAAGACCTTCTCCCGCTCCTCCGGAGCAATGCCAGGCCCAGAATCATCAAAGCGCAGGCGCACCTCGTGGGAGGATAGCTGCTCCATGGATACGCGCACCGTGCCAGTTGCCGGCGACCACTTAGCCGCATTGTCCATGAGGTTAAGCGTGGCACGGCCCAATGCGAAGGGGTCGCCGTCCAGCTCCCACGGGATAAAGCGCACCAAGAACTCCACATCGGGACGACGGCGGCGCGCACGCTCCAGCGAAGCCATCATGACTTCACAAAGGTCAACCGGTTCCGGTTCGCGCTCATTGCCATCCTCGCGTGCCAAATCAACGAGGTCTCCAATCAAGGTGGAGAGCTCATTCATCTGGGACATGACGTCATCTTCGAGGTCTTTGCGATCCTCATCGCTCATGCCAAAGCCACCACCGGCGCGATTGAGCATCATCAACAGCTCAATATTGGTACGCATAGAGGTCAGCGGGGTCTTCAACTCGTGTCCAGCATCGGCTACGAACTGCGACTGCTGCGAACGGGATTCCTGCAGTGCCTCCAGCATCTGGTTAAAGGAGGTGGTCAACTGCGCCATCTCGTCGTTATTGGAGACCTCAATAGGACGCAGGTCGTTGGTCTGCGTCACGTAATCCACCGCTCGCTTCAGCCGGGCGATGGGTTGCATACCGGTTTTGGACACGATGAGGCCTGCAAAAATGGCGAGCACGATGCCAAGGGCAACGATAATCAGAAGCACCGTGCCCAAGATGGCAATGAGCTCTTGCGTAGGAGCGAGAGACTGAGCGACGACCACGGTAGAGCCGAGATCATGGCGCTTGGCCAGTACTCGCTCGCCGCCGACGGTACGCACGGAAGTTTCCGTGTAATCCTCCGTCCGGTGGAAGTCCCCGCCCACAGGAATGGTGTCGCCGTAGGAAAAGCTCATGGAGGGCGGTGATAGGGCTACACGGGTGCCAGGGTTATAGGACTTAAAGTCCTCGATTTCCTGGTCCACGTTATCCATGAACCGCGGGTCTTGGCTTTGCCGCAATAAGACATCGGCCTTGGCCTCCAAGCGGTCATCGAGGGAGGCAGTAAGGGACATAGAAACTACCCAATACGTTGCCAACGTCATCAAGGCAACGGCTACGGCCACAACAAGGCCGGTAACAGTAGCAAGGCGCCACCGCAGTGGCGCCCGTGAAGCCCAACTCCCCTGACGATCAGAGAACTCGGCAAGAGGGGTGGACTGTGCTTTCCCGGAAGCCACCGTAGGGGAAGCGGGCTTCCTTAAAATCACGAATTAGACTCCCTCAAAACATAGCCCACGCCACGGACGGTGTGGATAAGGCGAGCATCGCTCTCGCCTTCCGTCTTCTTACGCAGGTAGCCGATATAGACCTCAAGAGCATTGCCGGAGGTAGGAAAATCGTATCCCCATACTTCTTCCAAGATCTTGCTGCGCGAGAGAACCTTACGGGGATTTTCCATCAGCAATTGCAGCAGCGCAAACTCGGTACGCGTCAAGGAAATGGCTCGGCCACCGCGGCTTACTTCGCGGGTATCGGCATCAAGTTCAAGGTCCTCGAAGCTCAGCTTGCTTTCCACCGGAGCTTCAGCAGCGATGGAATCTGCAGAGGCACGCCGTACCAAGGAGCGCACGCGGGCCAAGAGCTCTTCCAATGCGAATGGCTTTGGCAGGTAATCATCCGCGCCGGCATCGAGGCCAGCCACACGGTCCGAAACACCATCGCGCGCAGTCAGCACGAGGATTGGACGGTCCCAACCCTCACTGCGCAGGGTGCGGCATACCTCAAGGCCATCCATGTTGGGCATCATGACGTCCAGAATCAGCAATTCGGGATTCTCAGCGCGCACCGTCTCCACGGCCTCCAAGCCGTCGTTAGCGGTCAGCACTTCGTAGCCGTTAAAACGTAGGGAACGGCGTAGCGATTCGCGGACGGCTTGTTCATCATCCACCACAAGGATTTTCATAGTCCTAATTATTACTGATGGCAGTCAACTTCATGAAGTTAAGGGAAATATTTACCCCCATAGCCCCCCAAATACGGTTAAAACATGCTTATAGGAGGCTTCTAAAGCTAAAAAATCCCCGCCCAGCCCTCTAAAGAGAGCGGACGGGGAAGTTAAAGAGCGAGCTTAGAACTGCTCTACGTCAACCAGGCCCAGCTTGGCAGCCTTAACCAGGCGGCGCGGGATGCGGACGGTCTGGCCGTCGATGGTGACTTCCTGGAGGGCTACGTTGTCAGCCTTCCACTGGGAACGACGTGCGTGGGTGTTCGCACGGGACTTCTTAAACTTAGGAGTTGCCATTTTCTACTCTCCTCCTTACGCGTTCTTCTTCTTGCGGCGTGCCATGCCGCCGAAGCGCTGGTTGAAGCGCTCGACGCGGCCGGCGGTATCCATAACGCGCTGTGCACCAGTCCAGAACGGGTGGGACTCAGCGGTAACGTCAACGACGATCAGTGGGTACTCGTTGCCGTCTTCCCACTCAACGGTGCGGTCGGAGGAAGCGGTGGACTTGGTCAAAAAGGAGTGACCGGTACCAGCATCACGGAAGACTACCGGGTGGTAATCCGGGTGAATATCTTTCTTCATATATATTCCCTCAGGGTTGGACTACGGGTCGGTTCCACACGCTTAGCGTGGATCGTGCCCGAGTTGGGACGTACAAATTTCACTCTGTTAACCGCGCGCCGCGTGGCACGGGTCAACAACCTGAATTATCCTACAGTCAACTAACCCATATACGAAATCCCCGACCAGCGGCGACCACTCATTTCACTCACGTTTCTTGCGCCACGCTTAGCGACGCCCCACAGGCAAACACCACCCCAGCACGGCAAACGGCCCACGTGCCGCAGCAAGGCAGCGATTAGGTAATTCGCGTCCGAGGCTGTAAGATTTTCCCTTGCTGTTGTCAAAATATACGTTTTACGCCCCGTCTACTGGTGTTTGACGATGGCGCCGCACCCGCTCACACCTCACTTTTGAGCACTGCCACCCTCACACGGCAGTCGGCGCTTCATTGTCTATAGCCATGATGTGGGCGGCTAGGAGAAAGAAGACCCATGTCGGCTATTTGCCAGGTAACGGGCCGCAAGCCGGAATTCGGCAAGCAGGTCTCGCACTCGCACCGCCGCACTTCGCGCCGTTGGAACCCCAACGTGCAGCGTCGTCGCTACTACCTGCCCTCTGAGGGCCGTACCATCACCCTGAATGTTTCCACCAAGGGCATGAAGATCATCGACCGCGATGGCATCGAGTCCGTTGTGGCTAAGATTCGCGCACGTGGGGAGAAGATTTAAGTATGGCACGTAACGATATCCGCCCAATCATCAAGCTTAAGTCCACTGCGGGCACTGGTTACACCTACGTGACCCGTAAGAACAAGCGCAACAACCCGGATCGCATCACCTTGAAGAAGTTCGATCCGATTGCCCGCAAGCACGTCGAATTCCGCGAGGAGCGATAATCAATGGCTAAGAAGTCCAAGATCGCTAAGAACGAGCAGCGCAAGGAAATCGTCGCCCGCTACGCGGAGCGTCGCGCTGAACTCAAGAAGATCATCAAGAACCCGAACACCCCGGATGAGGAGCGCCTGGAGGCTCAGTTCGAGCTGAACCGCCAGCCTCGTGACGCTTCCCCAGCCCGCGTACGTAACCGTGACGCTGCCGATGGCCGCCCACGCGGTTACCTCCGCAAGTTCGGCCTGTCCCGTGTCCGTATGCGCGGCATGGCTCACCGTGGTGAGCTGCCGGGCGTTCGTAAGTCCAGCTGGTAAAGGGGTAATTGCACAATGGCTAATAAGCGCAATAACCAAAAGAAGTTCCGTATGGAGCAGAGCCGTCGCCCAAAGAAGAACCCTTTGAAGGCTGAGGGCATCGAGAAGGTGGACTACAAGGACACCAAGACTCTGCGTCTGTTCATCTCGGATCGTCACAAGATCCGTTCCCGTCGCGTCACCGGTCTGACCCCGCAGCAGCAGCGTCAGGTTGCTACCGCAGTCAAGAACGCACGCGAAATGGCTCTCCTGCCGTTCACCACCCGCTAAACAGTAGCTGGGTATCAACAGCGCACTTTTGCCGCTGGCAAGTGTGACACGGTAAAAGAACCATAAGCTTTCGCCGCCTCCCTCCTCGAGGGCAGGCGGCGAAAGTCGTTTTAGCCCTTTCTTTCCTTCCCCGTAGCCCACATGCCCGGAACACAGAACTGAAGTGTTAGATTGAAAGCATTCGTGCACCCCGCAGCCGGCGGGGAAGCACCGGCCCCGCACTAGTGAAAGGCAGTGAGCAATGGCCCTGCACCAATCCCTACTCGATCTTTCCGAGCTCGCCCCGCACTGCCAGTCCCGCGCCACGGCCCGCGGACTACTCGCGGAGGCCCAAGATATCTTGCGCAACGCGGTCGCCCACCAGGACAATGAGATTGAATTGGCCCACTGGTATTCCCGGCTGATTACGGATATTGTTCGCTCCCCGGGGGTTAACTCCCCGGTCCGTCTTAGCGGCGCAGCCGCCCGTGGCGACCAGCTGCCCTCCATGCCCGTGGTGTGGATGGGCGACGATGCCGATCTGCAAAAGGTCTTCGCCGATGTCGGTCTCCAAGCTCACGCAGCCGCCGATTCCATCGCCGCGCGCGTCGACGCCGGCCTGCCCCTTGGAAACGGCGGGGAACAAGCACTGCTAGAAGAAGCCTTGGGCCAGCGCCCGCCTGCCCTAAAGATGGTCGATGGCCTGCCGGACCGCAATGCAGCGGTCGATATTAAGGCCACGCTGCTCTCCCCCATTGCAGCTATCGCACGCTGGGCGGCACCTGGACCGCGCCCGACCGTTGACCGCCTGGCGATTGGCGTGGAACGTGATCTGCTCACCGCCGCGGACGCAGAGTCTTTGGACCTAGCGTGGCGCACCGGTTATGCGTTAGAGTTGCGCCGTTGGTACGAAGGCGTTAGCGATCGCCCGGTCACGCTGCGCGATCTTCCGCCGCTGGACCGCACCGCTTATGGTTCTGCGTGCCGCATTGTCTCGGCGGCGTTTGAGTCTATTTCCCGGCGGGCAGAAGAATATAAATAGTCTCTACGGTGCGGATTCGGAAGCAGTACCTAGTCGGGCATAAGATTGTACAGTTGATTATTAAAAGCGATTTCTCTTTTGTGAAAGGAGGCGTCCCACCGCATGGCAGGCAATGTCGGTAGGCCGCGTAAACACAGCCCGCGGCGCAGGGGCAATAGCGCCCGTGAGGAGATTTTGGACGCCTCCTCTGAGCTTTTCACTACTCAGGGTTTTGCTACCACGTCCACGCACCAGATTGCAGACGCGGTGGGCATCCGTCAGGCGTCGCTGTACTACCACTTCCCGTCCAAGACGGAGATTTTCCTGACGCTGCTCAATTCCACCATCGAGCCCTCCCTGGAATTGGCCGATGAATTGGCGGGCACCGACGCCGACCCAGCTCAGCGCCTGTGGTCTTTGGTTGCCGCAGAATCGCGTCTGCTGCTTACCAGCGGCTGGAACGTGGGCCGCCTGTATCAGCTGCCGGTGGCCAATTCCCCGGAGTTCTCCGAGTATCACGAGTCACGCGACCGCCTGCAGAACCATTTCCGCTCCACCGCCGCCGCCATCGTGGGCGAGGATGACCCCCGCGTGGAGCTGCCCTTCCACATTGCGCTGTCCGTGATTGAAATGCGCCCCAATAACGGCACACCGCCGTTCGACGCTTCCCAGTCGGTTCCGGAGACTGCCGCCATGCTTGCCGACGCCGCCTTGGCCGTCCTTGGCGCCTCCGTCCCCGAAAACGCCGAGGAAACTACCTTGGAGCTGCTGAAGAACCGCAACGACTCCATCTCTGCGGCCGCCGCTGCTGCGGCCGACCGCAAGAAGAAGTCGCGCTAGCCCCTCGTTTTCCGCGTTAGCGCTGCCACGACTCCGTGAACTCGCCCGTGGCGGCCAATCCGCCGCCCTCGCGCACGCTTACGCCACTCGGCGTCACCACAATGATCGACGGATCCGCATTGACGTAGTAGTTATTGCCGTCTTGGGTAACGTCACCCGATTCAAACTGGCCATCAAACATCGACGAGCGATAGAACTTGTAGCCACCTCCGGTCTCGCAAATGATAACCCTGCCGTCAGGACCAGACCCAGCGAACAAGGCACGCTCAAAGCGCTGACAGTTGGCGTAGCCGCCATCGAGCCATCCGTACTCATTGAAGTCAGAAATGTAGTTTCCCACACCAGTCTTCTGACCCCCACCGGTGGACGACGGGGCCTCCTGCTTTTCCGTCTGCGTGACCGTGACTACCGGCGGTTCCTCTGGGGCTTCCTCTTCCTTGGTTACGGTCTTTTGGGCGGCCGTAGTTTCCTCAGCGTTCTCCTCTTCTTTGTCGGAGTTATTCACCGTGGTCATGCCGCTACCCTCGCCTTTGAAGCTCGGGGCGTTTTCGTCCGTGGAGTCGCTGCAACCGCTCAGCGCGAGGCTGGCGGCCACGAGCGGAACGACGCCTGCGGCAATAAACGGGCGGAGGCTTAAGCGAGAAGTCATGAGTTTTCCTTTCTACTGACTGGCTTAGCAGGCGGGGCTAGGCCACTGGGTTTCGGCCTGCGCTAGGGCTTCGGCCATGGAGGTAAGCACCTTTTGGGTGGAGGCGTACTGACCATCAGGGGAGGAGGCAATCAGTGCCACGGCGACGTCGTGCCCACCAAGCTGCACGATGCCCATCTGCCGCACGTCGTAGGCGCCGGCGGGGCTCGGGCCCCAGCCGCCCTTCATCAAGGCGCCCGGCAAGGTGCGCAGGCCGTAGGCTTGGGCGGGATCGGCGACACCCATGGCGTCGATAATCGGCTGGGCACCTTCAACGCAGCGCAGCCCAGCCATGAATTTGGCTTGATTACCCACGCTCCACATGGTTTGGCCAAAGGCCGTAAATTCCGGTCGGGTGACCTGGGATTGGACTTGGGTGGCGGTATCGCCGGCCTCCGCGATGACGCTTTGTGCGGCCTGCGCGGCGGCGGTCCCCTCCCCTAGTGCCGCCCACGCGGCCTTGGCGGCCTCGTTATCGGAGTAGGTGATTGCAGAGGACACTAGCTGGCTATCGGCCGCACCCGTGCGATTCGCCGCGATGAGCACCGGCACCTTGGAGGTTGACCACGCGGCCTCGGGAGCGGTGCGCCCCGCTTCAACGGTGGTCGTGCCATCGGAGACCGCGATGCCCACATCGCCGTGTTCGGCCACGATGCGGTCAAGCACGGCTTGGACGTCACCGGCGGGTGCCGCGGCCGATGGCTCCGTGGAAGAGGAAGGCGCAGACGAGGCGGCTGGTGCTGCGGATGAGGCCGCCGGCGCTGCGGACGTGGTCTCTTTTCCGTAGAGGGGATCTGCCGTGCCACGTGCTTCGGTGTTGACGAAAGTAGGGGAATTTTCTGCCGCGTCCTCGTCGCCGCAGGCGCTCAGGGTGAGCGCGCAGGCGATAAGGGTGGCTGCCGGGCCCCAGGCCCGGCGGATAGGGAATGTCATGGCGTCTAGCTTAGGCTAGTGCGCGAAGTGGCGGGTACCGGTCAGGTACAAAGTAACGCCGGCTTCCTTCGCTGCCGCGATGACTTCTTCGTCGCGGATGGAGCCGCCGGGCTGGACAACGGCCTTAACGCCGGCGTCGAGAAGCACCTGCAAACCATCGGCGAACGGGAAGAAGGCGTCAGAAGCGGCGAAGGAGCCCTCGGTGCGGTTGGCACCATCGGCCAAGGTGTTGGCGCGCTCGACGGCCAGCTTGGCGGAGTCAACGCGGTTGACCTGGCCCATGCCCACGCCCACGGTGGCATTGTCCTTGGCCAGCAAGATGGCGTTGGACTTCACCGCGCGCACGGCGCGCCAGGCGAACTCGAGCTCAGCCAAGTCGGACTCGTTGAGGGCCTCGCCCGCAGCCAGGGTCCAGTTGGCCGGGTTATCACCCTCGGCCTGGTAGGTGTCTGGCTCTTGGGTGAGCACGCCGCCGGAGATGTACTTGCGCTCCTCGTGCTGGTCTTCGTGCTCTGCCTGCAGCACGCGCAGGTTCTTCTTGGCCTTAAGCACCTCGATGGCGCCGTCCTCATAGGAAGGCGCGACGATGACCTCGGTAAAGATCTCCTTAACCTGCTCGGCCATCTCTACGGTGACCTCGCGGTTGACGGCAATCACGCCGCCGAAGGCGGACATTGGGTCGCACGCGTGCGCCGCGCGGTGGGCGGCGGCGATGGACTCCTCGGACACGGCAATGCCGCATGGGTTGGTGTGCTTGATAATCGCAACGCAGGGGCGCTCGTGGTCCCACGCGGCGCGCCACGCGGCATCCGCATCCTGGTAGTTGTTGTAGCTCATCTCCTTGCCATTGAACTGGGTGGCATTGGCAAGGCCCTTGGAACCGATGCGGGTGACGGTCGCCGCCTGGTGAGAGTTCTCGCCGTAGCGCAGCGGGGTGGTTTGGCCCTCCTCGCTGAGCTGGTCCACGAACCACGCGGAGACGGCCGCATCATAATCCGCGGTGTGCAGGAAGGCATCGCGGGCCAGGCCACGGCGCTGCTCCAAGGTAAAGCCACCGTTGTTCACGGCCTCCATGGCCTCGTCGTAGCGGGAAGGATCCACGACGACTGCAACAGACGGGTGGTTCTTGGCGGCCGCACGCACCATGGATGGGCCGCCGATATCGATCTGTTCCACGCAGCCATCAAAGTCCGCGCCCGAGGCCACCGTCTCACGGAAGGGGTACAGGTTGACCACGACGAGCTGGAAAGGCTCTACCTCGAGCTCGGAGAGCTGGTTGAGGTGATCTTCCTTGCGGGTATCGGCCAAGATGCCGGCGTGCACGCGCGGGTGCAGCGTCTTGACGCGGCCTTCCAAGCACTCCGGGAAGCCGGTGAGCTTTTCTACCGGAGTGACCTCGATGCCAAGGTCCGCGATCTTCTTCGCGGTGGAGCCGGTGGAGACGATTTCCACGCCTGCCTTATCGAGGGCGCGGGCTAGATCCTCCAGCCCGGTCTTGTCGTACACGCTGATAAGGGCGCGCTTTACCTGCTTGCGGTCTTCGCTCATGAGGAGGATTAAGCCTTTCGAAAAGTCTTAGTCTGCGAGTTGAATAGTTAGTTTCTCGTCGTGGACGTTAGCTGCACGCAGCACCTCCACGATGAGATCGCGCTCTACTTGTTTAATGCGCTCGTGGAGGGTGGACTCGTCATCGTCGGCGTTAATGGCAACGGGGCGCTGCGCGATGATGGAGCCGGTATCCACGCCCGCGTCCACAAAGTGGACGGTAGAGCCAGTGATCTTCACGCCATAATCCAGGGCGTCGCGCACCGCGTGCGCTCCCTTGAAGGCAGGCAGCAGCGCCGGGTGGGTATTGATGGTGCGGCCTTCGAAGCGGTCCAGGAATTCCTGGCCCAGGATCTTCATAAAGCCCGCAGAAACAACAACGTCTGGCTGCGCAGCATCTACTGCGTCAACCAGACGTTGATTCCATTCGGCGCGATCCGCACCCAGCGCCACGACCTCGGTTTCAATCCCGTGGCCCTGTGCGCGCGCAATACCGTGGCATTCCTTATCCGCCACCACCTTGACTACCTGGTAATGCCCGGCCTGGGCATCCACAATGGCTTGTAGCAGGGAACCCGTTCCAGAAACGAGCACCACCACTCGGAGGCGTTCAGGGTCAGCGGTATAGCGCGGAGGCATCGGTGAAGTCACGCGCTATAGCCTAGCCCCTCTCCCCCTCCTCGGGGGAATCTTCGCCCGCGGAGTCCTGCTCGCTCTCCCCCATTTGGTCCTTGAGCTGTTGGCTCAGCGGCTTGGCGACGCCCCTTTCATCGCCCTCCTCAGCCTCTTTCTCCGGTTCCTCTTCCGGCTCCTCCGTTATTTCGTCGGCCGGAGTTTCCTCTTCTTTCTGCTCTTCTTCCGGTTCCTCCGCGGCCTCGGCAGGTGCAGAATCCTGGGACTCGTCCTCAACTACCTCGGCGTCAACGATTTCCGGATCGGTGATGGGCTCGCGCTCCGAGTCGGTGGGAGCCTCGTCGGTTTCGGCGGCGGCTGCATCGGGTGCGTCGGCAGTGACATCATCGGCGGGGTCCGCAACTGGTGCCGTGCGGGCCGCGCGCCACGCCACGAAGGCGAAGCCTGCGGCAACCGCGCAACCGACGACGGCCATCCACAGGGCGGTGAGGCCGGCGGCGGTCCACAGCTGCGGGCCGGTCGCACCGTAGTAGCCAAGGTCACCGCTAACGAGGTAGCAGGCAACCAGCATGATTACTGCGGCGGCCACCGTAGCTACTAGAACGTCCTGGAAGCTCGGGCGCTTCTTATACAGCGAATAGATTGCAGCACCGAGAGGGACGATCAATAGGGCCACCGCCCAGCTGGGCGCGGATGCTGGAATGCCGCCGGTAATGGGCAGCGGCGGCAGCGGCACGAGGTGGGCGCTAAAGAGGCTTACCGAGCCTTCACCTACGGAAAACTCCGAGCCCACCAATACCGCCGCGGTGCTCACGATGGCATTGGGAATGTAGAGAACGCTCAGCAGCACGAGTCCGGCAATGCCTAAACCGGAGATCGTGGGATAGTCATTCATCATCTCGCCCTGGCGGGAAACATTGACAAGGAATACCACCGCGAAGACTGCGGCTGCACCAATGGCCAGGTAGGCGAGGTAGCGAAGGGCGATCTGGGTGGCGTCGACAAGCGGGCGCGGCACTCCATAACGCTTGGCCAACGCCCGCCACAAGCGCCAACCCATACCGGCCGCCATGGCTGCCAGATGCAGAACAATAACGCGCAACAATGCCTGCGCCAGGTTTGGCGGGGAGACGTCATAGACCTTGCCCGCATCCCACAGCATCAGCCACGCGATGATGGTAAAGACCACTGGGACCCCGAGCACACAGGCCAAGAGAGTCAGCAGGTCCTTGACGCTGACCTTGTGTTTGACCGCGCTGCGCACACGAACCGCCACCACCGCGGCGAGGATGAGCGCTGGCAAGGCCGGCAGGAAGGAAATATGCACATCGGCCGCAGAGACTGGGGCGAGGTTAAAGACCATCCAGGCCTCCGCCACGATGGTGTACCACCACGCCATGGGAGAGCCAGCCAGCATGAGACCGCCCAGCGCGATGGCCATAATGATAAGGACAATAACCACGTTGGGCACTGCCGCCGTAATAAGCATGCGGCGAATGCGCCCGGCTTTGGTCAACGGCGCGGGGGTACGGCGCGCCTTAGCCTTGGAGCTGGCCTTGCGAGCGACTCGCTGCGCCGATCCAGAAGACTGGCGTGAGCCACTGGGATGAGGCGCGCGTGGGGTGCGCTCCGTGCGCACCGTACGGCCCCGCGCCTGGCTACGCGGGCGGGGCGTTGACCGAGATTGGGGGCTGGTGTTTTTGTTCATCGGCGTCCACTTTGCCACCTTCCGGAAGTGAAATCGGGGTGGCGCGACGAGGCGCTCGCAAAATCACCGGCGGCAACCCCTGTACCTGGGCTATACAAATATATAAGGAGTATAAAATCTACCCTGGTTTCACACCCTTAACTCTGGCTGCAATACTATGAAGGAAAAGGCCGCTAGAAAAGGCCGCTAGTTTTGCGTGACGCACGCGGAGCTCGCGTGGGATCTTTATCGCACTAATAATATTCCGTGTGCCCCATGTTGCCTGCTCGTGGACAATTTCCCCGAGGCGAGCCTGAAAATTCTTTAATTTGGGTTGCTGTTATCTTTTCGAGACGCTACTGTTACATCTCGTTGGTAACAAGAAGGTCACAATCTCGTAACTAACTCGGTGGGGACGTAACACTCGTCCTGCGCAGATTGTGAAAATGACGAAAGAAGACCTAATGCGAAGCAAAGTTCAGCGTGGCGCCGGCCGCCATCGCAAGATTGTCACCTCGCAGACCGCGAAGGGCCGCATTGCCGTAATGACGGTTGCGGCAGGTGCAGTTTCCACCGCCGGCGTTGGTGGCGCAGCCGCCGCAAACATCCAGTCCGATGACGCGGCCACCACTAAGACGCAGTCCGTCGACTTCGAGCTCGCCTCCGACTCCACCCAGGTGGAGGATGCCGCTGCAGCTCCAGTTGATGCCACCCCACAGATCCTCAACGTTGCCGAGGCAAAGCCAGTTGCCGATCTGACCGATCAGCTCAACAAAGCCATCCAGGCTTCTGAAGAGCGTGCAGCTGCCGACGAAGCCGCTCGCGCACCTTCCGTTGCCCGCCCTGCAGAAGGCGCATTCACCTCCCCATTCGCCATGCGCTGGGGCACCTTCCACAAGGGCGTCGACATCGCCAACTCTCCCGGCACCCCAATCCTTGCCGTCATGGATGGTACGGTCATCGACTCCGGTCCAGCCTCCGGCTTTGGCCAGTGGATCCGCATCATGCACGACGACGGCACCATGACCGTTTATGGTCACATGCAAACTCTTGACGTTGCCGTTGGCGAGCATGTGCACGCCGGCCAGAAGATTGCCGGCATGGGCTCGATGGGCTTTTCCACCGGCTCCCACCTCCACTTCGAAGTTCACCCGAACGGTGGCGAGGCAATCGATCCGCAGCCTTGGCTGGCCGAGCGAGGCATCGACCTCTAAGGCCCACCCCAATACCTTCTTGTTAAGCGCCGCAGTGGCTTTCCCTGCGGCGCTTTTTCATGTCCACAATTTCGCTCAAGGCACCAGCGACAGCTCCCGACCACCTAGGCTACAGCCAGCCTTTCCCAAGACTCCTCAGGGGCGTCCCGGCATTCCCATTGCGCCGCCCACAAAAGGCAAGCCCCGCCAAGGCAAGCGCCCCACCACCGGGCTCACAGCACATATTGCGCCACACAGGCAAGTCCAGTACACAGGCTTGTCGCAGGTAAATGCACATTTTTCGCCAATCACTACCCTGAACACGACACGCTATTCCCAGAGCGACACAGCCACCCCCGAAGTCTACCCCCAGACCCTAAACCAATACTTTACAGAAGCCCCTTCAGTCACATTCGTAACACGCGCAACAAGCTGGCATGTTCGAATGATTTCGAAATATTTCCGCCTCTACCAGCGTTTTTTAAGATTGCGCAGGCCGTTCGAGCGGGCTAACTTTTAACTCGTTGCCACGAGCGATCACGAGCGCAAGCATTTCGACTTTCGGCGTGTCGCGGTTGGCAGTTGAAAGACGCCGCCCCCTCCAGGATGCGGGCGTCCCAAGACCATGCACAGCCATGAAAAGGACTTTAACTATGAAGCGCATGAACCGCGCACGCAAGAACGTGGCGCTGAGCATCGTTACGCTTGGCACCGTACTTGCTACCGGCACCACCGCTTTTGCTGCAGAGCCAGTGGCTAGCGTGGACGTATCGGACGGCTCTTCCGAGCCCACCGCTACGAACGTAGATAACGCCGGCGTGGTCGACGCCCTTGTTGGCTTGGCCACCACCACCGTAGGCGTACTGAACGGCGAGACTACTCCGCAGGTAGATGGAAACGAATCCGGCGGCGTCAATATCGTCCTAGACCCGGGCACTGTACCGGGCCTGAAGGAAGCTTTCGCACCGCAGGGGAATCACTCGGGACTCACCACGAAGCGCGGCACGGACTCCGCGGGCAATACCGTGGTCTTTCCTACCTCCGGCACGCTTACTTCTGGCTTCGGCCCGCGCTGGGGCACGATGCACAACGGCATTGACGTAGCTAACCCGGTGGGCACCCCGATTTACGCGGTCATGGACGGCACCGTCATCAACTCCGGCCCAGCGCAGGGCTTTGGCAACTGGATCCGCATCCAGCACGATGACGGCACCATCTCCGTCTACGGTCACATGCCGGCAGACCTGCTCAAGGTAAATGTGGGCGAGCGCGTGACCGCGGGTCAGGAAATCGCCGGCATTGGCAGCGAGGGCCACTCCACTGGCCCGCACCTCCACTTTGAGATTCACCCAGGCGGAGGCGCCGCCGTTGACCCCGTTTCCTGGTTCAACGAGCGCGGCATTTCGGTCTAAAGCTTTTCCATCGGCACTCCGCCGATGAGCATCAGCCGGACCTTACCGGAAGAACCAAAGTCCACGGTGACCGTGGCGCGCTTGCCGGAGCCGGACGTCTCAATGACAGTTCCGAGCCCGTACTTAGCGTGATTGACGCGGTCACCCACGGCTAGGTTGAGGTTATTGTTCTTAGGCATCGAGGTCGCCGCCGGCTTGCTGGTGCGCTGCGATGGGGAAGACGCAGCGCGCCCTCCACCGCGCGACCCGGACCGGGAACCACCGCTGCCCCGCCCGGACCAATCGCGGCCGTAGGAACGACCATATTGGTAGTCGTCCTCGCCCCACGCGCCGGTCAGGGAACTATCGGAGTCTTCGCGCCGCCAGTTGATGAGGTCTTCTGGGACCTCGCCGAGGAAGCGGCTGGCGGGATTAGTCACCGGATTGCCCCACGCCGAGCGCAAAATGGCGCGGGTAAGATACAACTGCTCGCGAGCGCGGGTAATGCCCACATAGGCGAGGCGGCGCTCCTCGCTTAGTTCCTTCGGGTCACCCAGTGAGCGCATATGCGGGAATTGGCCATCCTCCCAGCCGGTCAAAAAGACTACGGGGAACTCGAGGCCCTTGGCGGTGTGCAGAGTCATCATGGTGACCACACCAGTCTCGGAATCTGGGATCTGGTCAGCATCGGCCACCAGCGACACCTTTTCCAAGAATGCCTGCAGCGAACCGGGCGCAGCTTCGCCCTCCTCTACTAGCTCGGAGGGGTCCACTGCATCCGCACCGGATGCGGCAAGCTGGTTGGCCGCCTCCGAGGTGAATTCGCGCGCCACCGATACCAACTCGTTGAGGTTATCTAGGCGCGCTCCGTCCTGCGGATCATTCGAATTTTCCAATTCCGCCTTGTATCCCGTGGCATCCAAAATGGTGGAAAGCAGCTCGCCCAAATCCGGTTGGCCGGTAACCTCATCGCGCATGGACGGGATCTGATTGCGGATACCCTCCATCATGTCGTTGAATTTGGTGACTGCGTTAATAGCCCGAGTACCAAGGCCAGGGACGTCGCCCCGGGGGACATCGGCAAGCGCCTTGCCAAAGCTGATGCCGTGGTTTTCCGCATGGAGGGCAATATGCCCCTGCGCCTTGTCACCAATGGCACGCTTGGGCACGTTGATGATGCGGCGCAGGCTTACCGTATCGTCCGGGTTATCCAAGATTCGCAGGTAGGCCACCATATCGCGGATTTCGCGCCGCTCATAAAAGCGCGTGCCACCCACCACCTTGTACGGAATTCCGGAGCGAATGAAGATATCTTCCAGCGCACGGGAGGCGTTATTGGTGCGGTACATGACCGCGATATCGGAATAGCTGCGGCCTTTATCCGCCAAGGAGTCGATTTCAGAGGCGATGAACCGCGCCTCATCATGCTCATTATCGGCAACATAGCCTACGATCTGCTCGCCCTCACCGTGGGCGGTCCACAGGTTCTTCTCGCGGCGATTCTCATTCTTGGCGATCACGGCATTGGCCGCGTTGAGAATGGTCTGCGTGGAGCGATAATTCTGTTCCAGCAAGATCGTGTGCGCCTGTGGGTAGTCGCGCTCGAATTCCTGAATATTGCGGATGGTGGCCCCGCGGAAGGCATAAATGGACTGATCGGAATCGCCCACTACGCACAACTCGGGGGCATCGGGGCCGAGCTCTCCCCTGCCCACGAGCGCGGCAACCAGCGCATACTGGGCGTGGTTGGTGTCCTGATACTCGTCGATAAGCACGTGCTTGAAGCGCCGGCGATAAAAATCCACCACCTGCTGGTGCTGGGTGAAAATCCGCACCACCTCACCGATGAGATCATCAAAGTCCACGGCATTGGCCGCGCGCAGGCGGCGCTGGTATTCGGCATAGACCTGGGCCACGGTGGTTTCAAACGGGTTCTTCGTCTGCTGTGCCTTTTCCAGTGCGGATTCGGGACCGATGAGCTCATTTTTGTGATTAGAAATCTGATTAGCCAGCACGCGCGGGGTGTACTTCTTCAGATCCAGCTGCATATCCTTAGCAATCATGGACAATAGCCGGCGGGCATCATCGCCATCATAAATGGTGAAATTGGTATTAAGCCCCGGCACCAGCTGCGCATTTTGGCGCAGGATGCGCACGCAGATGGAGTGGAAGGTAGATACCCACATGCGCTCTGCCACGGGGCCGACCAGCCCGCCCACGCGCTCCTTCATTTCCGCGGCGGCCTTATTAGTAAAGGTAATGGCGAGGATCTCCCACGGATTTACCCCGCGATGGCGCATGAGATAGGCAATGCGGCGGGTAAGCACGGCAGTCTTGCCGGAACCAGCGCCGGCCACGATGAGTAGCGGGCTGCCCGAGTGGGTAACGGCCTCAAGCTGCTGTGGGTTGAGGCCGTCGGTCAAAGCATCGGGGGATTCGGATTGCGGGCTCGCTGCGCGCGGTGCGCCGAAGCCGCTAAAGAGGCTAGGGTTCGAGGCACCACCGGTGGACGGGGAAGGGCTAAAAGGAGAGTTTTCGTTCATAGTGCCTTCCAACCTACTAGCCCCACCGGACACGACCCGTTTCCGCCGTGCGAGCTGCTATTTCCTTTTGCGCGGGCGGGTGGCACAATATGGTCTTATGACCGCAGAAGATAAGAAGGACATCGTCGATAACGGCCTGGACATCCGCACGCCTTCGGGTACGGATGATCCCCTTTCTGATGCGGAGATCCAGCAATATCGCGAAGAAATCAACCGCATGGACCGCATCATCTTGGATGCCGCCAAGCGCCGCACGGAAGTCTCCCAGGCCATTGGCCGCACCCGCATGAACTCCGGCGGCACCCGCCTGGTCCATACGCGCGAGATCGCTATTTTGAATCAGTTTCGCGATGAACTCGGTGAGGAAGGACCCACCATCGCGTCGGCGCTGCTGCGCATGGGCCGCGGCCGGCTGGGTTAGCCGAATAATTACTGGCCAGCAGATACTATGCAGTACCCTGAATTAGCATGAATGCAGTTCTCGTCGCCGTCATAGTCATGCTCGTGCTCGCCCTCCTGCGCGTGCATGTGGTGGTAGCACTCTTCCTAGGCGCCATCGTCGGCGGGCTCCTGTCCGGCATGGGCCTCGATGCCACCATGGTCGCCTTCCAAGACGGCTTGGGCGGCGGCGCCAAGATTGCTCTAAGCTATGCCCTCTTGGGCGCTTTTGCCATGGGCGTGGCCTCGGCTGGGCTGCCGCAGGTCCTGGCTAATTTCCTCATCCGCAAGCTCGGCGGCAGCGGCGAAGCAGACCCCAAAGCCGCCCTGGCCACCAAGTGGATGCTCATCCTCGGGCTCATCGCCATGTCCGTGATGAGCCAGAACCTCATCCCGGTCCACATCGCCTTCATTCCGCTCATCATCCCGCCGCTACTTACAGTGATGAATAAGCTGCGTCTGGACCGCCGGTTGATTACTACCTGCCTGACCTTCGGCCTTATCACCACCTACATGTTCATTCCGGTGGGCTTTGGCTCCATCTACTTAAACGACATCCTGCTCTTTAATATCCAGCAGGCGGGGCTTGATACCTCCGATATCAATATCATGCAGGTTATGGGCGTACCAGCGCTCGGCATGCTCGCCGGCCTACTCATCGCCATCTTCTTTAGCTACCGCAAGCCGCGCGACTATGAAAACCTGCCCATCACGGCTGAAGAGCACCAAGAGGCCCCCTCGGCCTATAAGGTGTGGGTGTCCGTCGTGGCCATCATTGCCACCTTTGCGGTGCAGATTGTCATGCAGGCTCTCGACTTCGAGTCCGATGGCCTCATGGTCGGCGCGCTGACCGGCCTGGGCATTTTGCTGCTTACCGGCGCGGTGGACTGGAAGCACGCGGACGATGTCTTTACCAATGGCATGAAGATGATGGCGCTCATCGGCTTCATCATGATCACCGCCCAAGGCTTTGCCTCGGTCATGACGGCCACCAATGAGGTCGGCCCGCTGGTAGATGCCACCGCTAGCCTCTTTGGCACCAATAAGGTCCTCTCCGCCGGCGCGATGCTGGTGGTAGGCCTCGTGGTCACCATGGGCATCGGCTCGTCCTTTTCCACCCTGCCCATCATTTCCGTTATCTATGTGCCGCTGTGCATGTCGCTGGGCTTTAGCCCCGCGGCCACCGTGGCGCTTATTGGCACCGCAGGCGCGCTTGGCGACGCCGGCTCTCCCGCCTCCGATTCCACCCTCGGCCCCACCGCGGGCCTCGGCGCGGACGGCCAGCACGACCACATCCGCGACTCGGTCATTCCCACCTTTATCCACTTCAATATTCCGCTGCTCATCGCCGGCTGGGCAGGCGCACTCATCCTCTAGAAGGGTCCGACGCGGGTGCCCTTTCTGGACTACGGTGGGAGGGGTACATGTTGCCAATGCGCTAGTTGCCAGAAAGGCCTACCACCATGGATATCACCGCATCTGCCCAGTGGAGCGAGCTCGCGAAGGTATATGAGGACAAAAAGGACCTCAACCTCCGCGAGCTTTTTGCCGCCGATGCAGACCGCGCCCGCAACTTCACCTTCGACGCCGCCGGGCTGCACGTGGATCTGTCGAAGAACCTGATCGACGGGGACATCGTCAAGCAGCTGGTTGAGGTAGCCAAGGCCGCCGACCTTGAGGCCCGCCGCGACGCCATGTTCGCCGGCGAGCACATCAATAACACCGAGGACCGCGCCGTGCTGCATACCGCGCTGCGCATCCCGGCCGAAGATGACTTGACCGTTGACGGCCAGGATGTTGCCGCCGATGTCCACGAGGTCTTGGGCCGCATGCGTGATTTTGCCACCGCGCTGCGCTCCGGCGCTTGGCTGGGGCATACCGGCCACACCATTAAAAAGGTAGTCAACATCGGCATTGGTGGCTCCGACCTTGGTCCGGCCATGGCGGCCAAGGCACTTCGCTCCTATGAGGTCGCTGGCATCTCGGCCGAGTTCGTCTCCAACGTTGACCCGGCCGATATGGCCGCCACGCTCGATGGCCTGGATGCAGAATCTACCCTATTCATCATCGCCTCCAAGACGTTTACCACTCAGGAGACGCTAACCAATGCGCACGCCGCGCGCCGCTGGCTCATCGAGAAATTCGATGGTGATGAGTCCGCCGTGGCCAAGCACTTCGTCGCCGTGTCCACCAATGCGGAGAAGGTAGCCGAGTTCGGCATCGATACCGAGAACATGTTCCCGTTCTGGAATTGGGTCGGCGGCCGCTACTCCGTGGATTGCGCCATCGGCCTGTCCCTCATGTGCACCATTGGCCCGATGGACTTCATGCGCTTCCTCGAGGGCTTCCACGCCATGGACGAGCACTTCCGCACCGCGCCACTGGAAGAAAACGTCCCAGCGCTCATGGGCCTCCTCGGTGTCTGGTACACCAACTTCTTCGGCGCCCAGACCCACGCCGTGCTGCCCTACTCCCAGGACCTCGGCCGCTTCCCGGCCTACCTGCAGCAGTTGACCATGGAATCCAATGGCAAGTCCGTGCGCCGCGATGGCACCGCGGTTACCGCCCCGTCCACTGGTGAAATCTACTGGGGCGAGCCGGGCACCAATGGCCAGCACGCCTTCTTCCAGCTCATGCACCAGGGCACCCGCCTCATCCCGGCGGACTTCATCGGCTTTGCTCGCCCGAAGCAGGACTTCCCCACCGCCGATGGCTCCGGCTCCATGCATGATCTGCTCATGGGCAACTTCTTTGCCCAGACCAAGGTGCTGGCCTTTGGCAAGACCGCAGAGGAAATCGCAGCCGAAGGCGTAGACGAGGCCGTCGTGCCGCACAAGGTCATGCCGGGCAACCGCCCGACCACCACCATCCTGGCTGAGGAGCTTACCCCTGCCGTGCTCGGCGCGCTCATCGCCCTCTATGAGCACATTGTGTTCACCCAAGGCGTTATCTGGGATATCAACTCCTTTGACCAGTGGGGCGTGGAGCTGGGCAAGCAGCAGGCCAATGACCTGGCCCCAGCCGTCTCCGGCGCTGAGGCCGCCAACTCCGGCGACCAGTCCACCGATGAGCTCATCGGTTGGTACCGCTCCAACCGCTAAAGGCCCACTTTTAGCCGCGCTATCCCCTCCCACACACTCGGCGGGGTGGATAACGCGGCCACTTTTTGGCCTTCTCGGCCCACCGCGATGCAAAACAAGCACGTTCTGCCCAAAATCAGCGCGACATCGGGTGGAACGTGCTTGTTTTGTCAGCGGAATACGGTTTAGAGCTTGACCATCGGCTCCCAGCCGAATGGAATGTGGTCAGAGTCCACAATCTTGCGGCCGAACGGGAAGCAGGTCACCGGGATCATCTTCAGGTTAGCCAGGGCGGCCGGGATGCCCACGATGGTCACTACCTGTGCCGCCGCGGTGGTGACGTGGCCAATGGCCAGCCACAGGCCGGCGACCACGAACCAGACGACGTTGGAGAAGGTGGACATGGAGCCGCTCCCCTTGACCGGCTGCACCACCGAGCGGCCGAACGGCCACAGGGCGAAATTAGCCATGCGGAACGACGCTACGCCCGCTGGAATGGTGACGATGAAGATGCAGGCGATAATGCCAAAGAGGAAGTAGGCCAAGGCTAGGAGGAACCCGCCGGTGATGAACCAAATGATATTGAGAAGGGTACGCATAGCCCCCACCCTAGCGGCCTACGCCGAGGAGTGAAGCGGCTGGCAATGCGGGCACCACCAGATGATGCGCTCGAGTTCGCCTTCGTCGCCGCCCTGGTCCACGCCGCCGAGCGCGCCCTTGGTAATGAACGTGCCGCAGCGGCGGCAGCGCTTGCGATTGCGGCCGAAGACATAGGTGGTCTCCCCGGCGCGGCGCACGCCGGTGGTCACGCGCACCGGGGAGGTGCGATTGGCCCACATGATCCGCCGGGAAATATCGAGGATGCGGGCGGTATCGACCTCGGCTACTGGAGTGGCTGGGTGCACGCCGGCCAAGAAACAGGCCTCGGCGCGGTATTCATTGCCGATGCCTGCAACGACCTTCTGATCGAGCAGCGCCGCGCCGATGGCGCGCTGCGGCCGGGAGTTGAGCCGGCGCAAGGCTTCCTCACGGTCCCAGTGGGGGTCGAGGATATCGGGACCGAGGTGCGCGATGCGCTGATGGTACTGGTCGGCGGGATAGATGTCCACGAAGCCCAGCTGGTGGCCGACGACCTCGATATCGCGCGGGGAATTGGCCAGCTGCAGCACGATGCGGGCAGTGTGGCCGGGCTTGCGCCAGCGATCGCCTGCGTAGTGGATGGCCCAGGTGCCCTCCATCTTGAGGTGGGTGTGCACGATGGTCTGGTCGAATTGCATGAACAGGTGCTTGCCATAGGGCCAGACGCGCTCGCACACCATGCCATCGAGATGGACAGTGGCATAGCGCGGCACGCGCACGGAGCAGCCGGTGACCTCGCGGCCGGCCATGAACTGCAACCGGTTGGATAGCTGCAGGACGGAATCGCCTTCGGGCATGACACCTCCTGTGGATCTTTAGCGGCGGTACCCGCCGCGCGGACGGAAACCACCATTATTGCGCGGAGCCGACGGCGGATCATCAAAGCTGAGCTCTTCGATGGCCTCGGTGGCCCGGCGGCCTGCGCGTGGGGTGCGGGGAGCAGCGGCGCGAGCGGAGATGCGCACGCCCTTCGGCGTAATCCCGGCGCCGGCGTCGCGCAGGTGGGCCGCCACATCGGTTTTATGGATGGGGCTGCCATTGCACTTTTCGACGACCAACGGGGACAACGCTCCCCTCGCCACCATGTCCGTGAGCGCGGAAACCAAGCGGGGATATACCTCGGCGGGGTCGATGCCATCGGGAAGCGATTCGATAAAGGTAGTGAGGGTTTTGCCGCCGCGGGTGAGGTGGGCGATGGGTAGGCCGTCGATAAGCACTACCAGCGCACCGGCCGAACGGGTGGGGCCGCCAGTAGCCTTGCCGTCGGCGTCGTCGCGCTGCGGCCAGGGCAGGGCCGCACCGTAGGGATTGGCCGGGTCGCAGGCGGCGAGGACAAAGGTCTCGGGCTCGGTGGTACCAGACGGCCAGCCGGTAACATCCGGGGAATCGGCCAGGCCGCGCAGGCGGTCGATGATGGCGGGGGTAGAAAATTGGGCGGCGCCCAGCCCATCGATGACGTAGCCGCGCATGGCCTTGCCGGATTCCTCAAAGCCGGAGAGCACCTTATAGGCCAGTGCAAAACCTCCCAGCACGTCTTCGGCCACAACGGAGCCGCGGGTGAGCACTCCGTAGCGGTCGAGCCAAGCCTCGCCGTGTGCCACAGACCGAGAGGTAGCATCAGTGGCGGCGGAAACCGCCAGCGACCACCGGCCCATGACATCGGGCGGGGTCCCCGCACCCGCGGCGTTCTGAGCTTGGGCAAAAGAGGTACGCCCCATACGCAGGCGGGAACGGGTGGGGCGCCGCTTCGAGCGATGCGCGGTGCGGCCTGAGCGCGAGCCGCCGGAAGACAGTCGGGTGCGAATAGGCGCGAAGGAATCGGGACTCACCAAGCCCATCTCCACCAGCCCCCAGAGGGCCTCGCGGGTTTCCTCGGTAGTGCCGGGGACCTCGGCGGCGATATCGGCAAAGAGGAAGCCGCCGCCGCGACCAAGGACGTCGAGGATGGCGCGCTGCACCATGCTGACCCCCTCGGCATCCGTTTCCGGGGCGAGTTGAGCAGCATAGTCTGAGGGCAACAGCATGATCCAGGGGTCGGCCGCGCCGGCCTTGCCAGCACCCACAATGAGCACCTCGCCATTGGAGGTGAGCTCATCGAGCATGGTGGGTGAATAATCTCCCACCCGGGCGGGCAGGATGAGCGATTCCCACGCAGAGGCGGGCAGGCGCACCCCGGCGAGCTGCTCGATGACGGAAAAGACGCCATCGGCACCGCGCAGGGCCGGGCGCTTTCCGGCCGGTGCGATGCTATGCCACTCCGGCAAGAAACGGGCGAAGGTAGCGCCCGAGACCGGCTCGGTAGCAGCCCTAGCTGCAGCGAGCGAGCGCGAGCGAATGGTCTTCAGCACCGCGGCGGCGCAGTACTCCTGCTCCTGCACTCCCTGGCGGTAGCGGCCTTCTACTACCCCATCGAGCGCGCCGAGGACGGTGTGCGCGGCGGAGACGGAAATGCCGAAAGCTTCGGTGAGATCGCGCAGCACAAACGGACCGCGAGTGCGCGCCCACCGCGAGACCAGCTGTGGCAAGGCATCAGAAATGGTGGCCACTTGGGCAGGGATGCCGGGAGGAATGGGGATACCTAGGGCGTCGCGAAGCAGGGGTGCATCCTGTGCCTGGGCTAGGTGCTCGCGCCCGCCAATGCGCACGCGCATAATCCGCGTGCCCAGCTTGTCCAGGGCGGATAACGGCACGTCGGTGTGCTCGCCCAACTCGTCGACGGGAATCGGCCCGAGCACGCGAAGCAGGTCCGCAACCTCCTCGGTGGTGCGGGCCCGGCGCGCGGGATCGGTGCGCTGGAGCTGGGCATGGACCTCGGCGATGATCTCCGGATCCAGCAGCTCGCGTAGCTCCACCGTACCCAGCAGCTTGGCTAAAAGCGCTGGGTCGAGAGCCAGGGCGGCCGCGCGCTTTTCCGCCAGCGGGGAATCGCCCTCGTACATAAACGCGCCGGTGTAGTTAAACAGCAGTGAGGAGGCAAAGGGAGAAGGCTGTTCGGTGGTGACCTCCGCGATGCGGATGCGGCGGTGGCCGAGCTCCCGCATGACCTCCGTGAGCGCAGGAACGTCGTAGACGTCCTGGACGCACTCGCGCACCGTCTCCAAGATGATGGGGAAGGACGGATACTTGCGGGCAACGTCCAAAAGCTGCTCGGCGCGCTGGCGCTGCTGCCACAGCGGCGCGCGCTTGCCGGGATTGCGCCTGGGCAAAAGCAGCGCGCGGGCGGCGCACTCGCGGAAGCGGGAGGCAAAGAGCGCGGAATTGCCCACTTGCTCGGCCACGATATCGGCAATCTCATCGGCGTCGAAGGCAAAGATGGATCCATCGGGCTCGGATTCGGCCTCCGGCAGGCGCAGCACGATGCCGTCATCGCCGGCCACCGCCTGCGGGTCCATGCCGGTGCGCTCGCCTACCCGGGCGCCCACGGCAAGTGCCCACGCGGAGTTCACCGGCCGTCCAAACGGGGTATGCAGCACCACGCGCCAATCGCCCAGCTCATCGCGAAAGCGCTCGAGCACCAGAGTCTTTTCATCCGGGATAACACCGGTGGCCTCATTTTGCTCCTGCAGGTAGGCCACGATATTGGAGCGCGCATTATCATCGGCATCCGCAATAGCTTCCGGCGAGCTATAGACCTCGCGGCGGTACTCGCCCAGTGCCTTGCCCAGCTCATAGGGACGGCCCGCACCATCGCCATTCCAGAAGGGCAGGCGGCCGGTATGCCCCGGCGCGGGGGTCACCAGTACCTGGTCGCGCGTGATGTCCTCAATGCGCCAACTGGTCGCGCCCAAGGTGAAAACATCGCCCACCCGGGACTCGTAGACCATCTCCTCATCCAGCTCGCCTACCCGGCGCGGGGCACCACCGGAGCCCTCACCGGCACCGGTATAGAGGAATACGCCGAACATGCCCCTATCCGGAATCGTGCCGCCGCTGGTCACGGCCACGCGCTGGGCACCTGGCCGCGCGGTCATCACTCCCGTCACGCGGTCATAGACCACGCGGGGCTTGAGCTCGGCAAAGTCCGTGGACGGGTACACGCCGCTGACCAGGTCCAGCACGGAGTCATAGACCTCGCGCGCCAGATCGCGGTAGGGCCAGGCCCGGCGGACCATCTCGTACCACTCATCGGCATCGAGCCCATCGTCCCCGGCCGCGGCCACCGCCGCCACCGTCTGTTGCGCCAGCACGTCCAGCGGGTTGCGCGGGGTATGCATTTCCTCGATGAGCCCGGCGCGCATGCGCGCTACCGTCAGCGTGGACTGCACCAGATCCGCGCGGTGCTTGGGATAAAAGGAGCCATGCGATACCGCGCCCACGAAGTGCCCGGCGCGGCCCACGCGCTGCAGGCCGGAGGCCACGGAGGGCGGCGATTCCACTTGCACCACCAGCTCCACGGCACCCATATCGATGCCCAGCTCCAGCGAGCTGGTGGCCACCACGGCCTTGAGCGTGCCCTCCTTCAGCATGGTCTCGGTCATCGCGCGCTCGTCCTTGGACACCGAGCCATGGTGGGCGCGGGCGATGACTGCCGGGGCCTTGCCGGCAACGTCGATCTGCTTCATCAGCTGGGCCGGGTCGCGCCGAGTCGCCGGCGAGAGCGATTCCGGATCGTGCTCGGCCGCATAGAGCTCATTGAGCCGGCTGGTCAGCCGCTCGGCGGTACGGCGGGAATTGACGAATACCAACGTGGAACGGTGCGCCATGATCTCCGCATAGAGGTCATCCTCTATATACGGCCAGATGGACTTGGCCGTGGGCAGCGCGGATTCATCCACGGAGGGCGCGCTAATCCCGATGGCATCATCCACTGTCATCTCCCCGATGGTGGAGCCTTGCTCCGGCGTGGGGAGATCGGACATATCCTCCACGGGCACGTGCACATCCAGCTGCCACTTCTTTTCCGCGTCCGGGGCCACGATCTCCACCGGCCGGTTGCCGCCCAAAAAATTCGATACCGCAGACAGCGGCCGCACGGTGGCGGAAAGTCCAATGCGCTGGAAGTCTCCTGCCACCTGCTGCAGGCGCTCCAAAGTCAGAGCCAGATGCACGCCGCGCTTGGTGCCAGCCAGGGCATGAATCTCATCGATGATGACGGTATCCACCGTCTTCAAAATGCCTGCCGCCTTGGAGGTCAGCATCAAGTAGGCCGACTCCGGGGTGGTGATCAAGATATCCGGCGGCTTGCGCACCTGCCGTGCACGCTCGGCAGACGGCGTATCGCCCGAGCGCACGCCCACCGATATATCCGGCACGTCCAGCCCCAGGTTCTCCGCGGTGCGCGCAATGCCGGTCAGCGGGGCGCGCAGGTTATTTTCCACATCTACGCCCAGCGCCTTGAGCGGCGAGATATACAGCACCTTCACCCCGGCGGCGGATCCGGCAGTCCCTGAGCCCACCGGCAGCGCCAGCTGGCCCTCGCGCTCGACCAAATTATTCAGCGCCCACAAGAACGCGGCGAGCGTCTTACCGGAGCCGGTAGGGGCTACCACAAGGGCGTGCTCACCGCGGGAAATCTTCTCCCAGGCCTGCTCCTGCACGGCGGTGGGGGCGGCAAATACATCCCTAAACCACTGCGCTACTTGGGGCCGGAAGCGGTCGAGGATGTTTTCTGGCATGCCCACACTCTAGTCCGCGTTGTAATGTGGGCACCATGACCGTCGAGATTTCTGATTCCCGCCTGACCAATTCCCTCGCCCAGGGCTGCGGTGAGATCCTGAAAGGCGTGCGCAACGGGGGCCTGCTACGGGGCCTTTCGCTTGGCGACGCCGGCGATGAAGCCGCCCAAGAATGGATCGCCCGCGTCCTCGAGCAGCACCGCCCCCAGGACGGCATGCTCTCTGAGGAAGCCTCCGATGACCTGGCCCGCCTGAAGAAGGACCGCGTATGGATCGTGGATCCGCTCGACGGCACCAAAGAATTTGCCACCGGCCGCCAGGACTGGGCCGTGCACATCGCCCTAGTAGAAAACGGTATCCCCATCCACGCGGCTGTGGGTCTGCCGGATCTCGGCGTTACCTTCAAGTCCTCGGATGTCAGGGCGGTCACCGGCCCGCTGTCTAAGAAGTTCGTTGTCTCCCGCAACCGCCCGCCCAAGGTAGCCGACTACATTGCGGAGAAAATGGGCTATGAAATCGTGGGCGTCGGCTCTGCTGGCGCCAAGGCCATGCACGTGCTGCTGGGCGATTATGACGGTTATATCCACGCCGGCGGCCAGTACGAGTGGGATCAGGCTGCCCCGGTGGGCGTCGCCCAGGCGGCCGGCCTGCACTGCTGCCGCCTCGACGGATCCGAAATCCACTTCAATAATGAGGACACCTTCATCCCGGATATCCTCATCTGCCGCCCCGAGCTCAAGGATGAGATCTTGGAGCATGCCCAGCCCTTTGCCGAGGAGCACGGCGGATTCTAAACTAGTGCGCATGATTGAGACCCCGTACGAGGATCTGCTGAAAAAGGTCCTAGAGACCGGCACGCCCAAAGGCGATCGCACCGGCACCGGAACGCGCTCCATCTTCGGCGCGCAGCTGCGCTATAACCTGGCCGAGTCCTTCCCACTGCTGACCACCAAGAAGGTCTACTTCCACGCAGTATTGGGCGAGCTGTTGTGGTTCCTCAAGGGCGAGTCCAATATAAAGTTCCTGCAGGAGAACAAGGTCCGCATCTGGAATGAGTGGGCGGATGACAATGGCGAGCTGGGCCCGGTCTACGGCGTGCAGTGGCGCTCCTGGCCCACCCCGGACGGCCAGCACATCGATCAGATCCAGCAGGCGCTCGATACCCTCAAGAACAACCCGGATTCTCGCCGCAACCTGGTCTCCGCGTGGAACGTCGCGGAGCTCGACCAGATGGCTCTGATGCCCTGCCACCTGCTCTTCCAGCTCTACGTGGCCGATGGCACCTTGTCCATGCAGGTCTACCAGCGCTCGGCCGATATGTTCCTCGGCGTGCCCTTTAATATCGCCTCCTACGCGGCGCTGACCCACATGTTTGCTCAACAGGCCGGACTCAAGGTGGGCGAGCTCATCTGGACCGGCGGCGATTGCCATATCTATAACGACCACGTGGAGCAGGTGAAAGAGCAGCTTTCGCGCGAGCCCCGCCCGTACCCGCAGCTCAACTTGCGCAAGGCGGAAGACATGTTCTCCTATGACTTCGCCGACTTTGAGATTGAGGGCTACGACCCCCACCCCACCATCAAGGCGCAGGTGTCCGTTTAATGTTGGGCGCAATCTGGGCACAGTCCTTGGACGGCATCATTGGCGATGGCGAGCAGATGCCTTGGCACGTGCCGGAGGATCTCAAGCACTTTAAGGACGTGACCATGGGCGCGCCGGTCATCATGGGCCGGAAAACCTGGGAGTCGCTGAACCCCAAGTTCCGCCCGCTTCCCGGCCGCGAGAACTACGTGCTCTCCTCCCGCACCCCCGGCCAGTGGTCCGCCGGCGCCCAAGTCCTCACCGCAATGCCCTCGCTTTCCGACGCCTGGGTTATCGGCGGTGGCCAAATCTACACCGCCACCTTGGACCAAGTGGACCGCATTGAGGTCACCCTTATGGGCGTCAATATCGGCAATGTTTATGGCGATAAATCCATCTATGCCCCCGACATCCCCGAGGAATTCGGCCTCGCCCACAGCACCGATTGGCTCACCTCCGCCAAGGGCCACTTGGCGCTGCCGAATCAAGAGGCCAGCGTTCTCCCCATCAAATACCGCTTTTTAACCTACGACCGAAAGGATGCAGCCTAATGTCTGTTACTACCCCAGAAACCAACTCCGACGTCACCATCTTCTACGCCGACTGGTGCCCCTTCTGCGCCAAGCTGATCAAGAACCTGGACCGCACCGAAACCCCATACGAGCTTGTCGACGTCGAAGGTGACAACACCGAAGACATCAACGCCTGGATCGAATCCGTCAACGACGGCAACCGCATCATCCCCACCGTCCTCTACTCCGACGGCACCCACGAGACCAACCCGCCGGCTTCCTCCGTGCGCAATAAGCAGAAGGAATTGGCGGACAACTAAGCCATTTCGGGGCGCTCCTGCCCCACTGCTATGATTAGCCAAGTTGCACACGCAACCCCGCCCCAGTAGCTCAGGGGATAGAGCACGGCTCTCCTAAAGCCGGTGTCGGTGGTTCGAATCCACTCTGGGGCACCATGTGAAGTCTCGAGACATCGTTCCGGTCGGTGTCTCGAGATTTTCTGCTTTTGGTTGCCCCAGACTCCCGAAAACCAGGCATTCGCAACGTCGCGAGTACTGCGAGGGTCAG
>NZ_JAKRDX010000001.1:0-229180 GCF_022347235.1 Corynebacterium tuberculostearicum | reverse complement strand
AACAACCAGGAGATCGCCGCGTGAATACCCTCACCCCTTATCCCCGAGATGGCCCCTAAACCACCGCCATGAAACTAACCCCAGATTCGAAAACAGATACACCACTACCCAGGACTTGACCCTCGCTGCGAGCCCAGCGTTTTCGGGGCTCTGTTCAATTTCTTCTAGGAGTGAGTCAGAGAATGCGCAAAAGACTTCTTCGAACGCGGAGGAAAATAGGCGGACTTCAGCGTGAGGTTTTCCTTCTAATGACTTGCAATGGAGTTTGATCTGCTCACTGTGTGTATCGGCTTGCAGCCATTTGGGGTCCTTGCTGCCCAGAGGGACAAGTAAGCCGAAACTTCCGTCTTGGTCGACAAAAAGACGGACAAATCCGTTGCTGTTCCTTAAAGGAAGTGCTAAATAGAGGCCGTCCTGGGACTCGAAGCCTCTTCGATTCTTTGGGCTCCGTAGGGTCTGGAGAAACTCTTTAGTGCCTTGCATTCTCTTCCTCTGCCGAAGCCTGCGCTTCATCTTGTTCGTTTACCAATCGGATTTCTTCATCAGCTTGGCGGTACTGCTCCATTATCTCCTCGTCTGGTTCACGAGCAGAGGTGTAGTTGACATTGGAGTCATCAGCTTTCGAAGTAGGGAAGAAAATACCCAAGCCCATGATGTCGTCTACGGCCTCTAGTGGTTTGCGGAAACCTCTCTTACGATCTTGCTTAGAGTCTGAGCGCGGGACAGAGTCTTTACTGATGGGATAGATCGCTAGATGGCCCACGCTGGTGCCTACATGGTCATCGTGTGCTTGACGTACCTTAGCTTCTTTATGGCCACCCTCGAACGATTCGGTCATCTGATTGCGAAACTCAATCCTTTCCTCCTCTGAGGGGATAATTACGTCATTAAGACGGTCACTGGTAGTCACGAGCGCTTTAATGTTGGCCTCTCCCTCTTTGCTATCAGCGAGAGGGGAGCGGGAAATCATGTTGATGTTTCCAAAACCCAAATCAATCGTGCCGTTACGTGGTCTAGATTGGGTGATTACAGAAACGTTCCATTTCTTAATGCGACGCTCTTCGGATTCTTGTCGAATGTAGTCAATGAGCAGCTTAGAGTTGTCCTTGCCCAAGCGAGTGTCTTCGTGGACCTCGTATTTTTCCAAGAAGTCTAGGATTTCGGTATATGGGACGTCCAAGAAAACTGGTGATTCATAAAGACCAACTTCCTTCGAAATACCACGCTTCTGAATGGCTTGGAACAAACCCTCGACTGCATCAAGGTTATTCTTCAGCCATTGCGCGTCCTTTTCCTTGAACTTGATCGTTTGTTCTTTCTTGCCCGAGAAACTCATTTGACGTTGGACCGCGTACTGCATTTTAGCCTTGCTGGTGATTACCATGTCTGGGTGCATGCGAATTCGGGCTTGAACCTCCATCGGGCTAGTGCGTTCTTGGATGTAAACGTCCAGTTCTTCACGCAGTTCTGCTTCGACAGTTGCCAAGTCGTGGAACCAGGTGCGCAGCTCGTTTGGCATCCAAATACGCGGGAGATCTTGATAGCCCGTTCGGAACCCAAACCAACGGCCCATCTGAAGCAGAGTGTCGTAAGCGGATGCTCGTCTAACGAAATATGAAGATACAAGTCCTTCGAGCGTCAATCCTCTTGACAGAGTATTACCGCCGATGGCAATTACTGTCTGCGGGCCTTCGTCGTAGTCGAGGCGCGTGTCAGAAGAGCCGTTATCTACTGCAATTGCAGTGGTGTCCAATACTTCCTTTAACTCTTCTGCCATCTCCTCATAAGAGATTGGCGACAGATTAAACTGATCTGCCGGTACGCGTTTGCACTCGGCATCCCATTGCTCGCGCCATTCGTCAATTTCACCTCTCTGGTACTGCTTTCTAAGCTTGTTTAGCTCTACTTCAACTAAGCCTTCCAGTTCGTCGTGATCGCCGGTCAACATGGAAGTGTGGATAAGCATCGAAGAGTGTTTACTCTTTTGTCCCCGTGCCCATCGAGCCGCTGTGGCCATGAGGAACCATCGGATGGCATCTGTCAGTGCTGGGCCGCCGATAATCGACTGCTCTTCTTTTTGCTTTTTGCTGAGACGGATTCCTTCAACTTCAGCATCGGTGATGGTTCGGATCATGTCGTATCCGTCAGACTCCAGCTCGTCTAGGCTTTCACTTCCGATTGGCTCTCTACCGAAAAGCGCGCGAGAGCCAAAGTACCCTTTAGGTTCTGGGAGAGTAATGATGAAATCCGACGGGTAAAGATCAGTGTCATTTGACGGATCGATGAGGATGTTAGCGAACGGAGTTGCTGAGTATGCGATATAGGATGCCATGTCGTACTCGAGCAAATTTGAAATCTGCTGGTTAATGGCAGATCGCTCTGCTTTGGTGCGCGGAGAGACATCGATACTTGCTTGGTCAGATTCGTCATCGATCACAAGGATCGGGCAATTATCAGCTCGAGCTCCAGCTGCCGATAGCCACTGGTTTAACCGGCGCAACCGGGGTCCATTCTTCTTCACTACGGCGATAAAACGCTCACCAGGGTTTTCAAGACGCGCCCCATTGCGGTCGCCGTTAAAATCGCTTGTCTCATCAGTTAACCGAGTCCACCTATTTCGGTTCAAATTAACGAGCTGTTCGTCAATTCGTTTTTGAGTTTGGCGCCGAAGATTCTCTGTAATACCGGTCAATACGATGATTAATCGATAACCTGAATCTGCTGCCTTAGCGATCACGGACATGAAATTTGTAGTTTTACCACTTTGGACATAGCCAAGAACTAGACCTTTAGACTTTTGATTCTCAGTCTTTTGAGGGGGTCGCAGTCCGTTCATCACTGCAGAGGAGGATTCGTCGATGTCTTTGATCGCCGGACCTAGGTCTGCCTCAATTTTCTCTCGTAGTGCCGGCCAATGGATAGCCGTCTCGAGGTTGGGGATATACCAATTTTGGCCCCTCTTTTCCCGTTTATAAGCTCCGATAGCTAAGCGTTCATCTACATGCCCCAGTTCGCGCTTTATTCGCCTATAAGCCTCTTCAACTTCTTCCTTTTGCGGAGTATTGCGGAGCAACTTGTTCTTTTTGCTTTCAAGATCTCGGCCCAACAGCGCTGCATCCGAAAAATCATCAAAGAAATCGTTGATGCTTTCCTCGTCGAGGTGAACTTCAGACATGTCTTGCCTTTCGCGGAGTAGGGAATTGTATTAGTAACTTTAACGGTTACGGGGCAGTTGTGAGTGAAGGGTTACCCCAAGAAGGCGGGTGGAGGGATTGCCGGAAGCAGTTTCATAGTGATGTAAAAACCACTAGACAGCGCGCTGTTACTTAGATAACATGTCCCCAATGTTCGCGTAAGGCTGTCACGCGGGCTTGATTTTTGTATGCAAGCTTGAGGGGACGGTTTTACTGTGACTTCTACCGAATCTGTCTATACCTCGCACCAGAGCCATGACGGGGAGATCCCGCAGCCTGGGGGACGGTGGAAACTCTTTTTATATAGCGCCATCGGCGCGTTCGTATTCTTCCTGCCGGTGACGTATCAGGATAAGCGCTCCATTCCTTTGGACCACATGGTCACCATGGTGCGCGAAGGGATTCCGGCGCTGGTGCCGTGGATTATCTTTGCGCTTGCCGTCTATGGCACGGTGCGCAGCTTTACCACTGGGGCGTTTAAGGAAAGTGCGCTGCAGGCGGTCTTTGCAGTGCTCAATATCGTGGGCGCGGTGGTCGCCTTCCTTATGGTCATCGATGCGCTGCCGTGGGTGTTGGGCGATGAAGACCTGGTGCCGTTCCTGTGGAACTCCATCGCGATTCCGGTAGGCCTCATCGTGCCTATCGGTGGTGCGTTCCTGGCGTTTCTCATTGGCTTTGGCCTGCTGGAATTTGTTGGCGTGCTCATGCAGCCCATCATGCGGCCGCTGTGGAAGACACCGGGGCGCTCCGCCATTGACGCGGTGGCCTCGTTCGTGGGCTCGTACTCGCTGGGCATTTTGGTGACAGACCGCGTCTACCAAAAGGGCGGCTATACCGGGCGCGAGGCGGCCATCATTGCCACCGGCTTTTCGACGGTCTCTGCGGCCTTCATGGTTATCGTGGCCAAGCAGCTTGATCTGATGAAGATCTGGGGCACCTATTTTATTGTCACGCTCATCGTGACCTTTGTAGTGACGGCCATTACCGTGCGCATTCCGCCGCTGCGCACCATTCCGGATGAGTACTTTGCAGACGCGCACCCAGACCCGGAAAAGCCGGTGGAGGGCTCACGCATCAAGAACGCGTGGCGCGAAGCAATGCTGGCACTGCAGCGCGCGCCGTCCTTGTGGGAGTCCATCTGGGAGAATCTGCGCGATGGCGTGCGCATGGCGGCGGCCATCGTGCCTTCGATTATGTCGGTGGGCCTTATTGGCCTACTGCTTGCGCGCTTTACGCCCATCTTCGAGTGGATTGGCTACCTGTTTTATCCGTTCGCGTGGGTAGTGCAGCTGCCGGAGCCGGTCCAGGCCGGCAAGGGCGCGGCCATGGGTATTGCGGAGATGTTCCTGCCCGCCACCGCAGTGGCAGACAGCGACAGCATGGTGCTCAAGTTCGTCATCGGCGTGGTGGCAGTCTCCGCCATCATCTTTTTCTCCGCGCTGGTGCCGTGCATCTTGGCTACCAAGATTCCGGTGAAGCTCACCCACCTGGTCATCATCTGGTTTGAGCGCGTGGCGCTGACCATCCTCATCGCCACGCCGATTGCCCACCTGCTGTTTTGAGGTAGGAGCTAGGCCCCGAGGTGGGCCGTGACGATGTCATCGATAAGCCGCGCCGCTGCCTTGGCGGTGCGGTTATCTATATCAAAGGTGGGGTTGAGCTCGACGACGTCCACCAGGGCCAGCTTGCCCGTTCGCGCAATAGCCACGGCCATGGCGCGGATGCGCTCGTAGCTGACGCCCAGCGACGCCGGTGCGGATACGCCCGGCGCGGTGGACGCTGACAAAACGTCGAGGTCGATGGATAGGTGGACCTTGTCCTTGCCCTCCGTGGCGCGGGCAGCGAGCTCGCCGCACTCGGCCGGGGAAAGGTTGACCAGCTCTTCGTCCAGAGTGATGGCCACGCCGAGGGACTCGGCCTCGTCGAAAAGTACCGCGGTGTTATTGGGGCGGGAGATACCCAGCACGGTGTAGTCGAAGTCATCGGTGAGCTCCGAAATCTGCTTGAACGGGGTGCCGGAGGTGGCTTGATCAGCGCGGCGCAGATCGAAGTGGGCGTCCAGATTAATGATCTTGGTGGCGCCTACCGCGCGGTAGAGGCCGCGGTGCGAGCCGAAGGCAGTCTCGTGCCCGCCGCCCAGAATGATGGGGAGGGTGTCGGCTTCGACGAGCTCCTGCACCTTATCGGAGAGCGCATCGTGGGCGCCGTCGAGGTCGTCGGCTTGGGTGGTGATCGTGCCGGCGTCGGCAAGCGCATGCGCATGGTGCACCGCCAAGGAACCCAGCGCGGAACGCAGCGCGGCCGGGCCTGCAGCTGCACCCTGGCGGCCGCCATTGCGCAGCACACCCTCATCGGAGGCAAAGCCCAGGAGGGTTACCGGGGCGGGGGAGTCGGTGGACTGATTGATAACGCTATGCCAGCGGGCATGCTCTGGGCCAGGACCATCGGAGCGGCCGGACCATTCGGGGGCGGGGGTGAAAAGTTCAGCTTTTTCGGTGTTCATGGTTACCGAGGGTAGGCAAGAACGCGGGATATGGCAGGGAAATTCTGCCTACAATCACTAAGTGTGAGTACAAATCGAGTTCCAGCGGCCCGTCACGCGTTAGAGATTCTTAAGTTGTTATCGACGATTGACGTACCAATTTCTGCTGCCAGGATACAAGGTGAACTGGGACTGCCACGGTCATCTACGTATCACTTGCTAGCGGAGATGGTGGATGCCGGCTTTGTGGCGCACTTGCCGGAACATAAGACATATGGCCTGGGCCTTGCGGCCTATTCCATGGCTTCGGCCTATGTAACCCAACAGCCTTTGGTACGAATGGCTACTCGGGACTTGGAGCGGTGTGCGGATCTGGTGGGTGGATCGGGGCACTTGTCTCGTATGGCTGGATCGGAAATCTTGTACTTGCAGGAGGTCCGTGCCGCAGGGGCAATCTCTTTGGTGACCGAGGTTGGTGTGCGATTGCAAGCGCATAAGACGGCGTCCGGGCGCGTAATGCTGGCGCATCTTCCTGACGCGGAGGTGCGCGCTGCATTCGATACCGCGGGTGGTAGTGGCTTTTCTGCTTTGAAGGAGCGCTTGCGGTTGGTGGCCGCGCGGGGTTGGGACCAAGAGGTGGAGGAAATTACTCGTGGCCAGGCTTCTGTAGCGGTGCCCATTCTGGACCATCTGGACCGCCCAGCGGCGGCGGTGGCGGTGACGTATCCGGTAGGGACGCCAGATGCACAGGTGGATGGCGCCATTCGGGCACTGCAGGAGGTGTCAGACAAGGTCGCGGGGAAAATGTACCGCAATCGAAGAAAGTGATGTAGCATACATCTATCGCGTTGGGTTGTCGCGCGACACATTTTTGATTATCAATCCCTACTCCAAGGAGTTTTTGCCATGCCTAACGCCTACCCATCCACCGTGACCGTCAATGTCGGTGCGCTGAGCATCGAAGACGTCGTTGCCGTTGCCCGCTATGGAGCGAAGGTGGAGATTGTACCCGAGGCTCTCGAAGAAGTGGCCGCGACCCGTGAGCGCGTGGAAGAACTGGCACAGGATCCCACCCCGGTCTATGGCATTTCGACCGGCTTTGGTGCACTTGCCCGCCGCCATATCCCGGAGGAGATGCGCGCCCAGCTGCAGCTTTCCCTGGTGCGCTCGCACGCTGCGGGCACAGGCCCGGAGGTGGAGGAAGAGGTCATCCGCGCGCTTATGCTCCTGCGCCTGTCGACCCTGTGTACCGGTCGTACCGGCGTGCGCCCCGTGGTGGTAGAAACCTACGCCAAGGCGCTGAACGCTGGCATCGTTCCGGTGGTGCGCGAGTACGGATCGCTGGGCTGCTCTGGCGACTTGGCGCCGCTGGCCCACTGTGCGCTGGCCTTGCTGGGGGAGGGCGAGGTGTGCGTCAATGGTGAGCTTAAGGATGCGGGCGACGCTCTGGCTGCGGCCGGCATCGAGCCGCTGCAGCTGCGTGAAAAGGAAGGCCTCGCGCTTATTAACGGCACCGATGGCATGCTCGGCCAGCTCTGCCTGGCCATTACTGACCTGCGCGCGGCCGCAAAGACCGCCGATATCGCTACTGCTATGACCGTGGAAGGACTGCTCGGCACCCTCGTGGTCTTTGCTGATGACCTGCAGCAGCTGCGCCCGCACCCAGGCCAGGCCGATGCCGCGGCTAATATCCTTCAGGTGGCCGAAGGCTCGGAGATCCTGGAGGCCGCGCTCGAGGAGTTCAAGAAGAACCAGGTGCAGGATGCGTACTCCGTGCGCTGCGCCCCGCAGGTTGCCGGCGGGTTCCGCGATACCTTGGCCCACACCGCCCAGGTGGCCGAGCGCGAGCTCGCCGCCGCCGTGGATAACCCGGTGGTAACCAAGGATGGCCGCGTGGTCTCCAATGGCAATTTCCACGGCGCGCCGGTGGCCTATGCGCTCGATTTCCTCGCCATCGTCACCGCGGACTTGGCGTCCATTTCCGAGCGCCGCACCGACCGCTTCTTGGACCCGGCGCGCAACCGCGGGCTGAATGCTTTCCTTGCTGATGACCCTGGTGTGGACTCCGGCCACATGATCGCGCAGTACGCCCAGGCCGGCATCGTGAGTGAGATGAAGCGCCTGGCTAACCCTTCCTCGGCCGATTCCATTCCGTCTTCGGCCATGCAAGAAGACCACGTCTCCATGGGCTGGTCCGCCGCCCGCAAGCTGCGCAAGGCCGTCGATGGCCTGCAGCGCGTGCTGGCCGTGGAAATCCTCACCGCCGCCCGCGCCATCGACATGCGCGAGGGCACCCCGGCCAAGGGCACCGGCGCGGTGATTGAGAAGCTGCGCGAGACTGTGGAGGGCCCGGGCGTGGACCGCTACCTCTCGCCGGAAATCGAGGAGACCGTGCGCCTGGTCAAGGAGGGGGCGCTCGTCGAAGCCGTTGAGAACGCTACCGGAAAGCTGCGTGGTTAATATGTCGACCATTTCCTGGCATCCACAGACCGAACCTAACCCCTTGCCATTTTCGCCCTTTAAGGCGAGCACGGTTCCACGGCCCATTGGTTGGCTCTCTAGCGTCGACGGCCAAGGGCGTGAAAATATCGCTCCCTATAGCCAGTGGCAAAACCTCACTTTCGATCCACCAATGGTGATGTTTTCGGCCAACCAATACCCGGATGGTCGCCGCAAGGACACGGTCCTCAATGCCGAGGAAACCGGCTGGTTCGTATGGAATATGGCCACCTATGACTTGCGCGAGGAAGTCAATAAGTCGGCCCAGGTGCTCGATTATGGCGAAAGCGAATGGGATCGCCTTTCCGTCACCAAGGAATATGCAGACAACCACCGCATTCCCATGGTGAAGGAATCGCCAGTGAAGTTCGAGTGTCAGTACAAGACCACCTTGCGCGTGCCAGGCAATTCCAAGGTGGGCACCATCGATCTCGTGGTGGCGGATGTCAAGACCATTCACATTGATGAGTCCGTCATCGACGAGGATGGCAAGCTGGACATCCTCAAGATTAAGCCCATCGCGCGCATGGGCTACTTTGACTACACCGTGGTCACAGAGCGGTTTGAGATGCGTGTTCCCGGTTCCGATGACGCCGCGCGCGCCGGGCTAGAGGGCAGCGCGTAGCGCCTTGGCCATGGCCACCTGTCCTGCGTGGGTGGGGTGCATGGGGAAGGAATTAGTCTCCTGGCCCGTGAAATCCACCCACGGTGAGGGGGAGCAGGCGGTGTGGTCAGGGGCGGCGTCGGCAAGCACGTAGGTAGCCCCATTGCGCTCGGCGGCCTCGCGCACCGCCTGGTTGATGCGCTCGATGGAGCCTGCTAACCATTCCCGGTCACTGGCCGGGATTTTTTCTATGTAGGGGCAGGTCTCTCCACGTTTAACGAGTGGCAGGTAGCCGGTGGCGAGGACCTTCGCGTTGGGGGAGCGGCGGTGAATCTCCTCGTAAACCTTGTCGAGCCGGCGGGGCAGATCGCGGATTTCCAGGTCTATCTGCGCGCCGGATTCCGCCTGGCAGATACCGTCCGTGGCGCACTGGGTAAGGCGCACGAAGCTGGCGTCATTGCCGCCGATGGATAGGCTCACCAGGTCGGTGTCCTCGCGCAGGGCGTCCACCTGGGCGGGGTGCTCGCCGGCGGAGGAAAGCACGTCGAGGGTGCTAGCGCCCTGGCAGGAAACATTGGTGAGCTCTGCGCCCATCTCCTTGGCCGCGAGCTCGGGGTAGGAATCCTGTGCGCGCACGCAGGTATTGGGCGGATCGAGCGGCAGCGTGGTCGAGCCCATGGCCGCATAGGAATCCCCCAGCGCCACATAGTGGGGCGGCTGCGGTTCCTCGGCGGGGGTGGAACAAGCGGCGAGGAGGGCCACGGAAAGGAGGGGGATGAACCGACGCATGCAGGCCATCGTAGATCATTCCGCGGGTGTCTCATATACGAGACAGTTCGGGTTCGTGTGGCATGGTACACAGAGCTAGGTCACAGTACCTTGTGACATGTGACGCTGAACAAGTCCTCGGGGACAGCCCCGGGACACCGGCCTAGAGGGCTTGGGAAGGCGTCGAACAAGCACGACGAAAGGAAGCCCATGTCTGAACCACGCGAAGTACGCGCGCCGCGCGGAACCGAACTGTCCGCCAAGTCCTGGCAGACCGAAGCGCCCCTGCGCATGCTCATGAATAACCTCGACCCCGAGGTTGCCGAGCGCCCCGAGGACCTCGTGGTCTATGGCGGTACCGGCCGCGCAGCACGCAGCTGGGAAGCCTTTGACGCCATCGTTGAATCCCTCAAGGACCTCGAGTCCGATGAGACCCTGCTGGTGCAGTCCGGCAAGCCGGTGGGCATCTGGAAGACCAACGAGTGGGCACCTCGCGTGCTCATCGCTAACTCCAACCTCGTGGGAGACTGGGCTAACTGGGAGCACTTCCGCAAGCTCGAGGACGAGGGCCTGATGATGTACGGCCAGATGACGGCCGGCTCCTGGATCTACATCGCCACCCAGGGCATCCTGCAGGGCACCTTCGAGACCTTCGCGGCCGTGGCGAAGAAGCGCTTCGGCGGCAGCCTGGCCGGCACCTTCACCCTGACCGGTGGCTGCGGCGGCATGGGCGGCGCACAGCCGCTGTCCGTCACCCTCAACGGCGGCGCCTGCCTCATCGTGGACGTGGACGAGACCCGCCTGAAGCGTCGTCAGCACAAGCGCTACCTGGATGAGGTTGTTACCGACCTTGACGAGGCCCTCAAGCTGGTCCTAGACGCCAAGGAAAACAAGAAGGCCCTGTCCGTTGGCCTCGTGGGCAACGCCGCCGAGGTCTTCCCAGAGATCCTGCGCCGCCAGCGCGCCGGGGAATTTACCGTAGACATCGTCACAGACCAGACCTCCGCACATGACCCGCTGTCCTACCTGCCTTCTGAAATCACCATGGAAGACTGGCACAACGAGGCCAAGGCAGACCCGACCACCTTTACCAAGAAGGCTCGCGAGTCCATGGCCGCCCAGGTCCAGGCCATGGTCGAGTTCCAGGATGAGGGCGCCGAGGTCTTCGACTACGGCAACTCCATCCGCGATGAGGCCCGCAAGGCCGGCTACCAGCGCGCCTTCGAGTTCCCGGGCTTCGTTCCGGCCTATATCCGCCCGCTCTTCTGCGAGGGCCTGGGCCCCTTCCGCTGGGCCGCGCTTTCCGGCGACCCAGAGGACATCAAGGTCACCGACCAAGCCCTCAAGGAGCTCTTCCCGGACAACGAGCACCTGCACAACTGGCTCGACGCCGCCGAGGAGTACGTCGAGTTCGAGGGTCTGCCGGCACGCATTTGCTGGCTGGGCTACAACGAGCGCCACAAGGCCGGCTTGCTCTTCAATGACCTGGTGCGCGAGGGCAAGATCAAGGCGCCGATCGTCATCGGCCGTGACCACCTGGATTCCGGTTCCGTGGCCTCCCCGTACCGCGAGACCGAGGCCATGCTCGATGGCACCGATGCCGTGGCTGACTGGCCGCTGCTCAACGCGATGACCGCCGTATCTTCCGGCGCTACCTGGGTTTCCCTCCACCACGGCGGTGGCGTGGGCATGGGCCGCTCCATCCACGCCGGCCAGGTCACCGTTGCAGACGGCACCGAGCTCGCCGCGGCCAAGCTGCGCGCGGTGCTCACCAATGACCCGGGCATGGGCGTTATCCGCCACGTCGATTCCGGCTACACTCGCGCGAAGGAGGTCGCCGACGAGCGCGGCGTCCGCATTCCGATGGAATTCAAGGCAAGGGACTAGATGAGCACACTTTTTACCGGCATTTCAGAACTCCGTACGGTCAGCGAGCGTGGCACGCTTAACGACGCCGCCATTATCGCCCAATCCGGCACCATCGCCTGGGTCGGCCTAGCCTCCGAGGCACCGGCCGCCGACGAGAAGGTGGACTTGGGCGGCCGCGCCGTCCTGCCCGGCTGGGTAGATTCGCACACCCACATGGTCTTCGACGGTGACCGCTCCGCCGAATTCGAGGCCCGCATCTCCGGCGGTTCCTATGAGGCAGGCGGCATCGCTGTGACCATGGACGCCACCCGCCAGGCCGGCACCGACCGCCTGGACAAGCTGGTGGCGGACCGCGTGGCCGCCGGCCGCCGCGGTGGCACCACCACCTTCGAGACTAAGACGGGCTACGGCCTTAATACCGAGTCCGAGGTGGAGGCCGCCAAGGTCGCCTCCCGCCACGTCGATGACGTGACCTTCCTGGGCGCGCACCTAGTTCCGCCGGGAGCGGACGCGGAGGAGTATCTCGACGAGGTCGTTGGCCCTATGCTCGAAGGCGTTGCCCCCTACGTGCAGTGGATCGACGTCTTCTGTGAGCGCGGCGCCTTCAACGAGGAACAATCCCGCCGCGTGCTGGAGGCCGGTAAGAAGTTGGGCCTGGGCCTGCGCGTGCACGGCAACCAGCTGGGCGAGGGCCCGGGCGTTGCCCTCGCCGTCGAACTGGGCGCCGCCTCGGTAGACCACGTCAACCACTTGAGCGACGAGGACATCGAGCTGTTGGCCAATTCCGATACCGTGGCCACCATGCTGCCGGCCTGTGACCTGTCGACTCGCGAGCCGCTCGCCCCGGGCCGCACGCTTCTCGACGCCGGCGCTACCCTCGCCATCGCCTCCAATCTCAACCCCGGCACGTCCTATACCTCCTCGATGAATTACTGCGTGACCACCGCGGTCCTGCAGCAGCACCTCTCCGTCGATGAGGCCATCCACGCCGCCACCACCGGCGGAGCGACCGCCCTGCGCCGCCACAACGTGGGCAACGGCCTCGACCCGCAGGGCCGCCCCGCTAAGGGCACCATTGTGGAGGGCGCCGCCGCGGACCTGCACGTGCTCGACGCACCCAGCGCCGTGCACTTGGCCTACCGCCCAGGCATGCCACTGAGCTACCGCACTTTCGTCGCGGGCGCTTAGGATATGGAGTTTGGGGCGGCAATCGCGTAGGGTTGGTGAAGCAATGAGCATTACCGATAACGCCACCGGCGGCGTCAACGAGCCGGAAGATTTTAATAAGTCGGAATCTCAGGACAACTCGCAAGGTGTCACCAAGGACACCAGGGCTGCGAATACTTCTGAGGACACCGGCGCTGAGTCCCAAGATTCAGCCAGCGACAACTCCCAGGGGTTCGCGCATCTTGGCCTGCCAGAGAAAATTCTGGAGGCCGTTGCGAAAGTAGGCTTCACCAAGCCGTCCCCCATTCAGGAAGAAACCATCCCGATCTTGATGGAAGGCCGCGACGTCGTCGGCCTCGCCCAGACCGGTACCGGCAAGACCGCAGCCTTTGCGCTGCCGGTTCTGTCGCAGATTGACACCAAGGCCCGCCATCCGCAGGCACTTGTGCTCGCTCCCACCCGCGAGCTGGCCCTGCAGGTGGCGGACTCCTTCCAGTCCTTCGCCGAGTCTCTCAAGGGCGTCGAGGTGCTGCCTATCTACGGCGGCCAAGCCTATGGCATTCAGCTGTCCGGTCTGCGCCGCGGTGCGCAGGTCATCGTGGGCACCCCGGGTCGCGTCATCGACCACCTAGAGAAGGGCTCGCTGGATCTGTCCCAGCTGCAGTTCCTCGTCCTCGATGAGGCCGATGAGATGCTGAACATGGGCTTCCAAGAGGACGTCGAGCGCATCTTGGAGGACACCCCGGACCGCAAGCAGGTGGCGCTTTTCTCGGCCACCATGCCGAATGCTATCCGTCGCCTTTCTAAGCAGTACCTCGACAACCCCGCCGAGGTCACGGTGAAGTCCGAGCGCCGCACCAATGACAACATCACGCAGCGCTTCCTCCTCATCCCGCACCGCGCAAAGATGGATGCCTTCACCCGCATCCTCGAGGTCATCAATTACGACGCCATCATCGTCTTCTGCCGTACCAAGCACGAGACCGAAGAGGTGGCCGAGACCCTGCGTGACCGCGGTTTCAGCGCCGCCGCCATCAACGGCGATATTGCGCAGGCTCAGCGCGAGCGCACCGTCGATCAGCTCAAGGATGGCCGCCTAGACATCCTCGTGGCTACCGACGTCGCCGCCCGTGGCCTCGACGTTGAGCGCATCACGCACGTGGTGAACTTCGATATCCCGAACGATACCGAGTCTTACGTGCACCGCATCGGCCGCACCGGCCGCGCTGGACGCTCCGGCGAAGCCATCCTGTTCGTCACCCCGCGCGAGCGCCGCATGCTGCGCTCCATCGAGCGCGTGACCAACGCCCGTCTGGAAGAGATGGACCTGCCGTCCGTCGATGAGGTCAATGAAAAGCGCAAGGAAAAGTTCGCGCAGTCCATTACCAACTCCATGGACAATAAGCAGGCGGACTTCTTCCGTACCTTGGTGCGCAAGTACTCCGAGGACAATAACGCGGCCATGGATGACATCGCTGCAGCCCTCGCCGTCATGCTGCAGGGTGGCAAGAACTTCCTGATGGAAGACAAGCCGCTTCCCAAGCCGAAGCGTGACCGCGACCGCCGCGATGATCGCAAGCGCGATTTCAAGAGCGGCGGCAAGGGTCGCGGCCCCAAGCGGCCGGACGGAGACTTTGAGACGTACCGACTGGACGTCGGCAAGCGGCAAAATGTGCGCCCAGGAGCCATCGTGGGTGCTATTGCCAACGAGGGTGGCTTGTCTGCCAAGGACTTCGGCCGCATCACCATCGCGGTGGGCCACACCCTGGTTGACCTGCCAAAGAACCTCGACCCGGCAGTGCTGGATCGCCTGAAGGATACCCGCATTTCCGGCCAGCTGATCAAGATTCAAAAGGATACCGGCCGCCCGCCACGCCGTGATCACGGCGGCGGACGCAAGCGCGGTGGGCGCTGGCGCGACTAGCATTTTCGACTAAATGGGCCTCTTCGGAGGCCCATTTTTTCGTGCCTTTTGACCTGCGGTTTTACTATAGACGGGGGTAGTGTGTCGGAGGGGTTTTGTATACTGAAAGCGCAAACATGTTCTAGATAAACTTCTGCGGGGGAAGTCCATGAATGCGCCCTACTTTGCCAATACCAATCCAGCAAATTCCACCTCACAAGCAGCAACAGACATTCGCAAGGCCGAATACCTCCTCTGGAAGCGCCTACATCCAGACCCGGATGACGATATCGAAATAATTAGCCAATCACTGTCGGATCTCACCGGAACACGGCAGTCCCGAATTAGAAATATCATTTTCGCCTTTGAGCGATTGCAGGAGCTGCCGCGCCTTAAAGCCCGGCAGGAAGAGCACTATCACTTAGATTTAGACCGCTTAATTACCATCGACCAGACGCTGTCCAAGTTGGGCGAGATTGAGACCGAACAATGCGTGCTTATCGACGCCGAATTAACCACCTACCTCACCCCCAAACGCCCCAACCAAAAATTACCGTCCCATCGCAACCTGCGGCGAAAGCTTCGGGAGCTCATTGTCCGCCTTGATCCCACCATCGCTGCACGCGATCCGCGGCGCAAGGAGTCTTATCACCTCGAGCCTACAGGCGGGGAGTGGGCCGCAGTGTGCCTAGACGTGGGCTTAGAGACTGCCGAAATCATCGACCGAAATATTCGCGGTGTAGCCACGGAGAAGGACATCTCCTTGGCTCAGGCTGCGGTCGAGTTGCTTACCGGTGAGGCTGAGGCCAAGGCGAAGGTGGTGCTCAATATGTACCGCTGCGATCTGCCGGATGCTCCCGCCTTCGTCCAAAGCTTGGGTTGGGTTTCGCCTGAGGTGGCCGATGACATGCAATCGCGGGCCACGACCGTGCGCGACATGGAGAAGGCGGCAGAAGATGAAAGCGGAAACTACGTCACCCCGCCGCATATTCGCGCCTTTGTGGAATGGCTCGATGGAACCTGCCGGTGGCCCGGATGTACGCGGCCGGCGATGGCTTCCCAGATGGACCACCGGCATGACTTCGCTGACGGAGGACCTACTTCGGCGGCAAACTTGACCTGCCTGTGTCAACATCACCACAACATCAAGACTGATGGGCGGGCGTTTTATATCAAGGATCCAATTAGCGGGGACGTCGTCTGGCTCTTTGAAGATTCGACTTGGGTCTATGACGAAGCCAGCGGGCCGCTTGCACCGAAGAACCGGAGGTGGGCGCAGACTGTGGCACAAGCGACGCAGCGGCGTCGGCAAAATGCGCACGAGGATGCACAAAAGTTGAAAGAGGAGCTGGAAAACGAAAAGAGGGACAGTGAAGACACTGTCCCAGAGGAGTAAATGGCTTTCTAGAGGGCCACTTAGAAGTTGACGTACATCAGGATGAGGCAGATGATCCACAGAAGGTTGAATACGCCGCCGAATGCGGACAGCGGCTTCTTTGCTGCCGCGTAGTCGAAGGATTCAGTGGACTCGAGGGCGGCCATTGCCTTCTTCTGCTTTGGCAGAATGACGAAGAAGAGCAGGCACCATGCGACGATGGCAACCAAGATGGCGATGTGGAAGTTCACTTCGGACTTGTAAGCGCTGATATCGGAAAGGAATACGCCGAGGCCGAGGATAGGCACGATGGCAGAGATGTAGCCGTAGGTATTGGTGATGTTGTGCAGGACGCGAGCGGAGCCGAGCGCCGCGTGGTCACCCTGTGCTGCCTTGGCCATCTGGGTCTGGAAGCTAGAGGTGGAAACGCATACTGGGCCGATCAAGAGAATGGCTGCGGCCACGTGGAGGAATACAAGGAAAGAAGTCATTGAAAGAACCCTTCAATCGCGGAAAGTTGCCACGTCAACCCTAATCAACTTCCGGTGAGTACGGCTAACCGACATTGCCTTTGCATCACCCGCACGTCCTTGGAAGGCAGGGGAAGGGAGTACTTTCGGGCGATGTCGGCGAGGCGGCGGGAATAGTCGCAGCGGTTAGCGGGAGGTAGCCATTCCGCGGGGAGGGCGTCTGACTTTTCTTGGTTGAGCTCACGGCTGGTGGCTACGAGATTGAGCGGATCGTTGCCAAAGCGGACCTTGGTTTCGCGGTCCCACTCAGACGCGCCAAGGTCATAGGCCGCGGAGAGGGGAAAGATGTGGTCGATCTCGATGGGTGAGGTAGCGGGAATGGTGGTGCCACTATAGGGGTCATAAAGAGTCCCGCTGCGGGCGTGGCAGGCGTGGAGGGGATCGCTGGATTGGCTTTCTAGAATGACCTCGCGGGTGGTGCAGGCGCCGTGGGGCTGCCAGATGCCGAAGTCTTCGCGGTTGTAGCCGGTAGCTTCGGGGCGGGAGGGCAGCGTGGTGACGTCAAAATGCGGAAAAGGCCACGCATACCATGCGCCGATGAGGACGGTGATGCATGATAGCGCGGCCAGGTAATAGGACTTCATGTCCTATTGGACTGCGAGGGGCCCGCGTTGGTTCCGATTACTTATCGGTGACCTTTTCTGCGGCTTCCTCAAAGTCGAGATTGGAGTTATTTTCCACGAGCTTGGCCAGCTTGGTGGCCTCTTCGAACTCGGTAACAACCTCCGGCTTTGGTTCCTTGGTGAGTTTGGTGACTACGACGGCCACGAGGAGGGCCAGGAAGAAGCCTGGGACCATCTCATAGAGGACGTCGGAAAGCGGGGACATGCCCCAGCCAATGGCCACGACGGCGCCGGTTACCATGCCAGCAATTGCGCCGGTGGAGTTGAAGCGCTTCCAGTACAGGGACAGCAGAACGATGGGGCCGAAGGCGGAACCGAAGCCAGCCCAGGCGAAGCCAACCAGGCCGAGGATGGAATCGGACGGGTTGATAGCCAGCAGAGCGGCGATGACCGCGATGGCCACGATGGCGGTGCGGGAGAGGTTGATGAGGACCTGCTCGCTGGGCTTCTTCTTAGCAAAGATGAGGAAGAGGTCCTCGATGAGGGAAGTAGAGACGACGAGCATCTGGGACGACATGGTGGACATGATGGCGGCCAGAACTGCGGTCAGGACGAAGCCGGCGGGCAGTGGGTGCATCATGGCCTGAGCCATATCCAGGAAGATGGTTTCGAAGTTGTCCTGGTCGGTGATGCTGTGGCCGGTCTGGGTGAAGTAAACGGTGCCAACGAGCGCGACGAAGATGGCGCCGATGACGGACAGGCCCATCCAGGTGACGCCGTAAAAGCGGCCCTGGCGGGCGTCGGAAGGCTTACGCAGCGCCATGAAGCGGACCACGATGTGTGGCTGGCCAAAGTAGCCCAGGCCCCAGGCCAGGTTGCCGATGATGACGCCAGCGGAAACACCGGCGAACATGGAGAAGTAGTTGTCATTTTCCACTATGCCATCGGTGCCGTAGGCATTATTGCTGGCGAAAGAGAAGATGGAGGCAGGATCGCTGAGAGAGACGATTGCCATAATTGGCACGATCATCAGGGCGACGAACATAAGCACGCCCTGGACGACGTCCGTGTAGGACACCGCCAAGAAGCCGCCGACGAAGGTGTAGAAGATGGTCACCGCGGCGATAACAAGCATGCCGGTGAGGTAGTCGCCACCGAAGGTGGACTCGAAGTAGCGGCCGCCGGAGACCATGCCGGAGGAGACGTAGAAGGTAAAGAAGAAGATGATGATGGCTGCGGAGATGATGCGCAGCAGGCGGGACTTATCGTGCAGGCGGTTTTCAAAGAAGGACGGCACGGTAATCGAGTTGGCCGCGATCTCCGAGTAAGAGCGCAGGCGCGGTGCGACCCACTTCCAGTTTGCCCAGCAGCCGACGAGCAGGCCGATGGCCATCCATAGCTCGGACATGCCGGAGAGGAAGAGCGCGCCAGGCAGGCCCATGAGGAGCCAGCCGGACATGTCGGAAGCGCCGGCGGAGAGAGCCGCTACGAATGGGTGCAGGCCACGGCCGCCCAAAACATAATCGTCATATTGATCGGTTTGCTTGTAGCTCCAATAGCCAATGGCTGCCATTGCGAGGAGATACACGATCATCGCAATGACGTACCAAGTTGAATCTTGCACGTTGTACTCCTTGTAGGTGTGTGATGACATTCTCACGTTAACGGGGTCACAAGGTTAACCCAAGCGAAAATACAGGTGTGGCGCAGATCTCCGTTTCGATTTTCTGTCGTTCAACTGGGAAAAGGGTGGAACATAACGAGCCTGTAACAAAACCAAAAGGGGCTGCTATGCTGGCGGCTATGGCTTCTTACCTCGTGCATGGACTGTGGCTCCCCGTTACGGGACTAGGTCTATGGATTGAACAGGTAGAAGGGCACAAGATCGTCATGCCCAATGCCGTTCCTGAGGGCACCTTCCCGCCAGCGGTGGAGTCCATCCTGGCGAAGAAATCCTTCCGCAACCGAGCGCGGGTATCGCTGCGCACGCCCAAGGGCAAGGATGTCTCCCTAATGGTGCCCATGGCGATGTTCGGACCCGAAGAGGCCGTGGCGGCGCTTGCCCAAATGGAGCACCTGAACCACAAGCCGCCGGCCACCATTGCGCCCGACCTCCAGTGGCTGATCCATGCCTACAGCGGGCTGTGCAAGTTCGTGCGCGCCGGCCGCGTGACCTTCCGGCTGGCTTACCAGGCCAATGAGTGGTTCCCCATGTGGCAGCTGGCCTCCGGCTTGGGCGAGCGCGGCTGGCTCGCGGAGATGATGGCGGCCGCGCCGGGCATTTTGCACGTTAATAATCGGGCGCTCTCCGATGACATGGCCGATGAGCTCACCCACTGGATTGCCTTCCGCGAGCTGCGGCCCGTGGCGGAGGCTCCTCGCCCGATGCCGTGGCACGAGTTTGCCCGCGCCCTACTCGATACGCGGCCGATCCGACGGGGACGCTCGCAGCTGCTGCGCGGGCTCAATGAGTGGAAGAATTCCATCTACGAGGTTGAGCTCCAGCTGGTCTACATCGTGGAGGAGCCGCTTGACGTTGACCCGGATACGGCCAAGTGGCCAGTGCGCGTGCGGGTGCGCTCGGGCACGGATTCTCCACGGCCGGTGTCGGCGCAGAGTTTGGATAGGGCGAGTGTGGAAAAGCTGCGCGAAGCTCACCGCAAAGCCGTGCGCATCGCACCCACGCTGGGGGAGACCGCGCAACTGCCACAGCCTGGCGACGGCGACTGGGACGTCTACCTTGAAACCCACCAGCTCACCCATTTTATTACCCACGAAGTGGATAAGCTCAAGGCCAGCGGCGTGACCGTCATGCTGCCCAAAGCATGGGCGCAAATGGAGACTAAGGCCAAGCTGGAAACCCACGAGGCCCGCGATCCGGCCGAGGCCGCCACGAAGAAGCACATCGGCATGAATAAGCTAGTGGACTATAACTGGCGCATGTCCGTAGGCGATGTGGAGCTGACCGAGGAAGAGATGGAGGACCTGGTCAATTCCAAGTCCGGCCTCATCCAGCTGCGCGGCAAGTGGGTCATGGCCGATAAGCAGGTCGTCTCCCAAGTTTCCGGCTACATGGACGCGCTGCGGGAGAAGGCCATCGCGCGCAAGAAGAAGGAGCTCGAGCAGCTAGCAGCCTCCGCGGAAATGGCCAAGCAGCTCGACGAGCCGGGGTGGCAAGCCCTGATGGCGGACGTGGAGCGCCGCCGCCAAGAATTCAACGAGGGCGGCGAGGAGCACGAGCAGGTCACCGTGGCCGAGCTGCGCGAGCTGGCGCTAGAGTCCATGACCCAAGAGCCCATTGAGTTCACCGGCAGCACCTGGCACACGGCGCTGCTCGGCGGGGTGGATAAGGTTGCCCCGGAGCGCGTGGAGATTCCCGCCTCCGTCCATGCGGAGCTGCGCGAGTACCAGCGCCGCGGCGTCGACTGGCTGTATTGGATGTCGCGCAGTGGCATTGGGGCAGTGCTTGCCGACGACATGGGGCTCGGCAAAACCCTCCAACTACTGTCCCTCCTCGCAGTGGAGAAGGACCGCGGTGAGCAGACCGGCCCCACCCTCGTGGTGGCACCAACGTCTGTGGTGGGCAACTGGGCCCGCGAGGCCCAGCGCTTCGTCCCAGACTTCAAAGTCATGGTGCAGCACGGCCCCAGCCGCCCGCGCGGGGAGGACTTTTTAAAGGAGGCCAGCGAGTGTGACCTCGTCATCACCACCTACGGCACCGTGGGCCGCGATTTTAAGGACATGGGCGAGGTGGGCTGGCAGCGCGTCGTCCTCGATGAGGCCCAGGCCATCAAGAATTCCGCGACGCGCTCGTCCAAGGCCGTGCGCTCGCTGCCCTCGGAACACCGCGTGGCGCTAACCGGCACCCCGGTGGAAAATCGCCTCTCGGAGATGCGCTCCATCCTGGATTTCTGCAATCCCGGCGTGCTGGGCACCGCCTCCTTCTTCCGCAATCACTTTGCTAAGGCCATCGAGCGCAATAATGACGAGGAAATGTCCGAGCGCCTGCGCCAACTCACCGCGCCGTTTATCCTCCGCCGCGTCAAGACGGACCCGAATATCATCGATGACCTGCCGGAAACGTCCGAGCAGATCCTCACCGTATCCATGACCACCGAGCAGGCCGCCTTATATAAGGCACTGGTCAACCAGGTAAAGAAGGACCTGCAGGAGGCGACGGGCATCAATAAGCGTGGTTTGGTGCTGGCCTCGCTAACCCGCATTAAGCAGATTTGTAATCACCCCGCGCACTACCTGGGCGATAACTCGCCGGTGACGCTCAAGGGCAAGCACCGCTCTGGCAAGGTCAAAGAGCTCATGCGCATCGTGGATGAGGCCACCGAATCCGGCGAGCGACTCCTGGTGTTTACCCAGTACAAGGCCTTTGGCGATATCCTGCAGCCGTACTTAAGCGACCAGCTCGGCCGCGAGATCCCCTTCCTCCACGGCGGGGTAAGCAAGAATAAGCGCGACCAGATGGTGGAGGATTTCCAGTCCGAGGACGGCCCACCGGCGATGATCCTATCGCTCAAGGCGGGCGGCACCGGCCTGAACCTCACGGCCGCCTCTATCGTCGTGCACATGGACCGCTGGTGGAATCCGGCGGTGGAAAACCAGGCGACGGACCGTGCCTTCCGCATTGGCCAGCGCCGCAATGTGCAGGTGTATAAGATGATCACCGCAGGTACGCTGGAGGAATCCATCCAGGATATCTTGGACGGCAAGACGCAGCTGGCCGGCGCCGTGGTGGGCGAAGGCGAGGGCTGGCTTACCGAGCTAGACCCAGATCAGCTGGCCGCACTCATGAGCTACCGGGGGAGGGAGTAATCCATGGCTGTTAAAGGCGACGACAACGTCATCTATGCCAATTTTGGCACCCGCAAACGAGTAAGCACCCCGGCCGAGGTCAATCACGTAGACCGCAGCGGGCGCATCCTGTCCACTACGGCCTCGCGCATCGCGGCCTTTACCTCGCATGGCGCGGATCGCGGCCGGATTACCCGCGGCCGCCAGTACGCGGAGGGCGGACACGTCGTGGGCCTTGAGGTGCGCAATGGCGCCATCCACGGCCGCGTGGCTGGCTTCCAGAACGAGCCCTTTGCGGTGCTCATCCAGCTGCCGTACCGCAATAACGATGATATTGCCCAGCTGGCTACCGAATTCGCCCGCACCCCCAATTCCGTGGCCAATGCACGCAAGGGCCTGCTTGCCGACGCCGCCCTGGACACCCTCTTTGCCCCCGAGGCCGAAGACCTCCGCCTGACCTGCGACTGCCCAGATGGCGAGTACGTGTGCAAGCACATCGTGGCGGTAGGCGATAAGCTCGCCACCCGCGCTGATGCGGACCCGGCCGTCATTTTTAATATGCGTGGTCTGGATTTTGCCCGCCTGGAGCGCATGGTCTTAGAGCAGGCCAAGACGGTGAGCCGCGAAAGCTTTACCCCGAGCGACCTGTCCGAGGAAGAGAAGAATGACATCTTCTGGAACGGCCGCGAGCTGCCGAAGCTGCCGCAGCCCAAGGTCGCCCCGGCCATCGATGACTCCGATCCGGACCTGCTGCGCAAGGCCATGCGGTCGGTCTCGCATACCAACCTGGACCTCCTGCGCGCGGTATCCGATATTGAAGACCTCTACTATCACCTCTCGCACTAATGACTGCTACCACGTTTATCCACACCTCCGATTTTCAGCTGGGCATGACCCGGTGGTTCTTGAAGGGCGAGGCCCAAGGCCGGTTTAACGATGACCGCGAGGCCGCCATCGTGCGGCTAGGCGAGCTGGCCGAGGAGACCGGTGCGGAGTTCATCGTCGTGGCCGGCGACGTCTTTGAGCACAATGCCCTCTCGCGCGACATCCTTGCCCGCGCCACGGAGATGTTCAAGCGCCTGCCGGTGCCGGTCTATGTCCTGCCGGGAAACCACGACCCGCTGGTGGCGGATTCGGTCTTTTATAAGACCAGCGCGGAGAATGTCCACGTCATCGCAGACTCAGAGCCCATCGAGGTTGCACCCGGCGTGGAGTTGGTCGGCGCACCGTACCTGTCCAAGCGCGCGAATCACGACTTGGTCCGCCAAGCGCTCGAACCGTTGGAGCCAGCCGCGGGCATCCGCATCGCCGTCGGCCACGGCCAAGTGGATTCCCGCTCCGGCGAGGATGACGCCGATACCATCGACCTTGGCTTCGTCGAGGACTGCCTGGACCGCGGGGTGATCGACTACCTGGCGCTGGGCGATACCCACTCCACCGCCAGCCTCGGCACCACCGGCCGGGTGTGGTTTTCCGGCAGTCCGGAAACCACGGACTATAAGGAAACCAGCACCGGTGGTGGCGAGGCCGATTCCGGCAATGCGTTGGTGGTGCGCGTGGGGGATAAGGTGGACGTCGACAAGCGCCGCATCGGCCGCTGGACCTTTGAAGCCCTCGATGCCGCCGTGGATTCCGCCGAAGACGTCGAACGCTTCCTTGCGCGCCTAGGCGAATACCCCGATAAGGTGCGCACGGCCGTGAAATATAGTCTGCGCGGCACGCTCGGCGTCGCGGCGCATGCCCGCCTGCAGCGCGGATTGGATGAGTACGAGGCTGTGTTTGCGTCCCTGCGTCCGCGTGAGCGCACCATGGACCTTTACCTTGAACCCAGCGAAGAGGAATTGGCCAGCCTCGATATTTCCGGCTACGCGGCCGAGGCCCTGCATGAGCTGTTGGAGAACCGCGAGGATCCCGTCGCCCGCGACGCCGCCAACCTGCTATTCCGCCTGGAGGGACAGTCCTAATGCGCATCCACCGCCTAGAACTTAACAACGTCCGCGGCATTGAGCACCTGGTCCTCGATGAGCTGCCTGAGACCGGCGTCGTGGTCATCCATGGCGAGAACGAAGCCGGCAAGTCCACCATCGTGGAGGCGCTCGATGTGGTGCTCACCGAAAAGCACAGCGGCCGCTCCAAGCGCATTCGCTCCCTGCAGCCGGTGGGCAAGGACGTTGCCCCGGAAGTTACGGCCGAGCTGAGCGTAGGGGAGTACCGCTTCCGCATTGCCAAGCGCTGGCTATCTAAGAAATCCTGCGAACTGAATATTTCTTCCCCACGGCCGGCGCAATTTACCGGCAGCCAGGCCGACGATGAGCTGGAGCGCATCCTTTCGGAGCACTTGGATCGCTCGCTTGTCGACGCCCTCTTTATGCGCCAAGACGATACCGGCGAGGCCATCTCTGCCGTTGGCATACCCAGCCTGACCCGCGCGCTCGAGCGCGAATCCGGCCTAGCCGAGGACGAGGTCTCCGGCGACGATTCCGCGCTGCTGGCCCGTGTGGACAAGGAATACCAGCGCTACTTTACCGCGGCGAAGGGTAACCCGGCTGGCGAGTACAAGGACGCCGCCGCAGCCCTAGCCCGCGCCGAAGAGGAATACACAGAAGCCACCCGCGTACTGCACGAGCTCGACTCCGTGGTTGAGCGCTACGAGCAACTCGAGCGCGACCAAGCCGCCGCTGAAGCGGAGCTCCCCGCTGCCCGCGCCGACCTCACCGACAAGCAGGCGCAGGCCGAGGAAGCCGCTACCGCGCAGGCCACCCTGGACTCCCATAAGGCCACCCTGGCCCGTGCTTCAGAGGATCTTGCCCGTGCGAAAGCCGCCGTCACCGAGCGCGCCGAGCTCGTCACCGCGGCCGAGGAAGCCGCCACGGCCACCGAGGCCGCCCAGCACAAACTCACCGCCGCACAAGACAAGGCAAAAGAAGAAACCGCGGTCAAAGAATTGCTGGAGAAGCAACTAGCGGAGGCCAAAGAGGACTATGCCGCCGCCCGCAGCACTTTAAAGCAGGCACGCCGCCTGCAGGATAAGCAGAAGTTTGAGCAGCTCAGCGCCCGTCTGGAATCGCTTGACAGCCTAGCCGCCAAAGTAGACCAAGCCCGTGCGACCATCGCCCAGCGCGGCCGCGAGGTCACCGCGGCCGATATCACCAGCCTGCATAAGGCAGACTCAGCGCTGTCGGTGGCCGAGCGCCTGCACGAGGCTGCCGCCGCCAAGGTGCATTTTTCCGGACCTGCTGGCTCTACCATCCGCGTCGATGGCGAGGACATCGAGGTGGGGGAGGACACCGCCGTCGAGCTTGTCGATTCCCGCGTAATCACCATCGGCGATATCACCGCCCGCTTCTCGGCCGGTTCCTATTCCGCGGAGGACACCCAGCGCGATGTGGAACAGGCCCGCACACGGCTGCACGAGCTGCTCGATAACCTGGGCGTAGGTTCAGTGGCTGCGGCCGAAGAAGCTCATGAGACGCACCGTGCGCAGAACGACGACCTCGATGCCGCCACTCGCGCCCTTGCCGCGGAACTGGGGCCGGATGATTTGGGCGAGCTGCGCGCCCAGCATGCTGCGCTGGCTGAGAAGATCGCGGACCTTGCGGACGTGGAAGAGGTAGATGTCGCCGCCGCCGAAACCGCGGAGGAAGAAGCTAGCGAAAAGGTCGATGCGCTCGACCGCGAACTCGTGCCGTATCGCGAAAGCCGCCTGGCCCATGAGGCTGTGCGCCTCGATGCCGAACTTGCCGCGGCCCGCGAAAACGCGCAGCGCGTGACTCGAGACCTTTCCTCCGCGCGCGAACGCGCCGCCGACGAGGACCTGCGTGCCGAGGTCATCCGCCTGGAATCCGTAGTGGCGGACCTGCGTAGGCAACTGGATCAGATGGAAGCTGTGGACCTTAAGACCGCCAACTCCTTGGTGGAAGGCGCGCAATCCCACCTGGATTACCTCACCGAGCGCATCCAACGCTGCGAGGTGGATCTTGGCCGGCTTTCCAGCGAGGTGAACTTCCACTCCGGTGCCGCCGAGCGCGCCCAACAGGCCACCGCGGCGGTGGAGATGGCCCGGGCGGTGTACGAGAGCGTCGATAAGCGCGCCCAAGCAGCCCGCTATCTGCGAGAACTTTTGCTCAAGCATCGCGATGCCGCCCGCCAGCGCTACGCGGCACCCTTCGTGGCTGCTCTCTCACAGCTAGCCCGCACCGTGTACGGCGGCGACATCACTTTCGAGCTCGATGACGACCTTCGCGTGACCACCCGCACTCAGGATAATGAGACGGTGAGCCTAGCGAGCTTGTCCGGTGGCGCCCGCGAGCAGCTGGCCATCCTCACTCGCTTTGCTATCGCGCAATTAGTAGGGCCGGAGTCGGTTCCCGTCATCGTGGATGATGCGCTGGGCTCTACCGATGCACGCCGCCTGCAGCTTATGGCCACGCTGTTTTCCCACGTGGGACGAGACAACCAGGTATTGGTCTTTACCTGCATGCCAGAGCGCTACTCCCGGGTGCCGGGACGCGACGAGCGCGACATAGCTTCCCTCAAAGGGGTAATCTAGGTCCCATGCCTTATCAAACTCGCTGGTTAGACGACGAAGAGCAGGAGCTATGGCGCCTGCTCCTTGGCGCCGTGCGCAAGATCGATAGGGGAATGGAGGAAACGCTCAAGGCCGGCGGCGAGGTATCTGCCTCCGAGTTCGCCGTCCTCGTTGCCCTGTCCGAGGCACCGGAACAACGCCTGCGCCTGCACGAACTGTGCACGCAGCTGGAGTGGGACCGCTCCCGCGCCTCCCACCAAGTAACTCGCATGGAAAAGCGCGGCCTGCTCACCAAGGAACCAGACGAGGAAGATGCTCGCGGCATCAACGTGTGCGTGACCCACGTGGGCCTAGAACACCTGCGGCGTGCCGCTCCGGAGCACGTGGAATCCGTGCGCCGCATGGTCTTTGACCATCTGCAACCCGAAGACGTACCGGCGCTGCGGCGCTTTTTTGCCGGAGTTCTTCAGGTCAATAACATCCCGGGCTATGAGGGGTACGTGCCAGATTCGCTACTACACGGAAAGGATTAAGCTCCATGATGGGACAAGAGCTCTTTGAGCACCCAAAGAAGCAGTATAAGACCTACGGGATCACCGCGTTGGAGGAGCTTAGCCCGCGCATCGGCGATCCAGAGGTGCACTTGGACGACGCCGCCAGCGAGGACCAGGTTGCCGCCATGGAGGAGGCACTAGAGGCCTACCCAGATTCCGCTCTCACCTATGACCAAGACGCCGAGCTGTGGATCGTCGGCGCGGAAGAGGACATTGAGCGCATGCTTGGTGACCGCGAGTCCTTCGTAGAGGCGCTGCTCAATGATGAGGACCCAGGAATTTAATTGCCGAATTTCGGTGTCAATCAAAAGTGCGAGGAATGCGGCCTTGCGGGCACTTAACTGTTAAGATATCCGTAGTTAATCCTCGGTGGATCGAAAGGTTTTATCATTATGAACGAGCGTGAGGCTCAGGAACAGCGCGAAGCAGCAGCCCGCGATAAGAGCAAGGGCTGGGTTTCCGTCTTTGTGCAGTGGATCCCGAACATGCTGCTGGCACTGGTAATGGTTGCTGCCATGTTCTTCGGTATGTACTACATCGAGCACGGCACCTTGGACATCACTCAGCCGATCACCAACGAGTTCATTACTCAGTAGCTTCGGCACATAGAAGAATCCGGCTCCCGCACCACGGCGGGAAGCCGGATTATTTTTTACTTGCCCAGCGCCTGACGCCAGGTCATCTTCCTGCCATTATTCAAAATGGCGCGGCGGTAGATGCGGCCAACAATGACGATAATAAGTGCCGTGACCAAGGCCATGAGCAGGTAGCTTGCGGCAAGTCCCAGCCAGCTGAGGTTGCCCCCGGCCACCTGCATAGGGGCGACCAGCATGGATACCGGCGGCAGCCAGGTCATGACCTGCATCCATGTGGCATCTAGGTGCATCCAGCCGAACATCGGTACATACATGGTGGCAAAGACGAGGAACAGGATAGGTGCCTGCGTGGATTGGAGATCCTCGGTGCGCTGCACCATCGAGCCGGCTGCAGCGTAGAGGCTGCCAAAGAAGAGCAGGCCGAGAATCTCGCCAACAAGGAGGACGGCTACCAAGCCGTAGTCCAGCTCGATGTCACTAGCCAATCCAGTCGTAGCAAGAGAGATAGCACCGCCGCCCAAAATGAGCAGCGTGGCTAGGAATCCAACGATGGTATTGCCCAGAATCTTGCCGGCCAAAAAGTCCACCGGACGCACGGAAGACAAGATAATTTCCACCACTCGGGACGACTTTTCCTCCGTGACGCGGCCACCAATCAAGCCGGCGAAGGTCATGACGGAAAAGACGACCACCATTGCGCCAATGAGGACCGTGGCTACGCCGGCCATCTTATGTTCCGTGCCGTCCTCTTCTTCTAAGTTCACCTGATTGACCGTGGTCGAGGGGGTAGCCTTTTCTAACTCTTGTGGGTCAATATTGAGCGTATCCAGCGCAGTTGCTTGTGCTTGAGAAGCAACGATTTGGTTGACGGTGGTGGTCACGGACGCTGGGGCATCCCCTTTGCTCACGAGTTCCCAGCCGTCGTTCTCGGCCGGCACTAAGGCGGCATCGGCGTCTTCATTCTCTACCATCTGCTGGGCTTCTGCGCGGTCTTTCGCCGCGGTGGCATCGATGCCGGAATCATCAAAAGCAGACGCTTCCATCCCCACGACGGCTACGGAATCTGGTTCGTCATCGCCGCTGAAGAAATTGATAGCAATGGGTGCGATAATGGCGCCGAGGATGAGTAGCAGCATTGTGCCCACCACCATCTTCGACTTCAGCGCGACCGCCATCTCACGCTTGGCTACAACCCCGATGGTCTTCATTGCGGAATACTGCATGGCCTAGGCCTCCTCGTTCTGGTTGCTGGTGACGACGTCCTGGAAAAGCTCGGTCAGGTCTGGGATCTTGCGGCCGAAGGAATGAACCGGGCCTGCGGCGAGGGCTGCCTGCAGGATTGCCTGGTCATCGATGGTTTCATCGGCCTCGAGCACGACGGCGTCGGCAGTTTCTGCCACCAGCTCCGTGCCTTCCGGATACCAGCCGCGCGCTGGGGTAGCGACCTCAAAGCGGGGAGGGCCTTGGCTGCGCAGCTTATCGACGCCCCCTTCAGCCACCATATGCCCCTTCGTCACAATGCCCACGCGGTCACACAAGCGCTGCACCAGGTCCAACTGGTGCGAGGAGAAAATGACGGGCACGCCGCGATTGGCGCGCTCGCGCAGCATGTCTGACATGACGTTGACCGCAACCGGGTCCAGCCCGGAGAAAGGCTCGTCCAGAATCAGCATGTCGGGGTCGTGGATGAGGGAGGCCGCGAGCTGTACTCGTTGCTGATTGCCCAAGGAGAGGTCATCGAGCTTATCGTCCATGCGCTCGCCCAGACCTAACTGTTCTAGGAGCTCAGTGCCGGCGCGCTTGGCGGCGGGCTTATCCATGCCGTGCAGTGTACCGAGGAAGACCAGCTGGCTAAGCAGAGGCTCTTTGCCGTAGAGCCCGCGCTCTTCTGGCATATAACCAATGCGGCGGCGGTTATCGTCATTGATTGGGGCGTCATCGAAGTAGACCTCGCCAGAGTCTTTGGCCAGCACACCAAGTGCAATGCGCATGGTGGTGGATTTTCCGGCGCCGTTGGATCCGACGAAACCGAAGATTTCGCCGTCACCAACGCTAAAGGTCATATCCCGCAGGGCTTGAGTCTCCCCGAAGGACTTATTGAGGTGGTCAATGGTCAAGGTGGGCATGTGTTAGTCCTCCGAGTTCTGGTTGAAGGTCAGTGCGTAGCCGACAGCGGGCAACGTGGCAGAGATGAAGTAGCTAAAGAGCAGGTAGTAGCCAGCTCCAAGCAAATATTTGGTGCCAATAGTGCCGGTAATTCCTCCGCCTAGGAACCAATTGCCTACGAGAAGGGTGACAAGACCGCCGGCAAAAAGAAACGCGTTAGACAGCTGGAAAGCCTTCCGGCGCCACTGGTCGAGAACCCGGGCCTCGTACTCATCAAGAGAGGACAGCGGCTTGCGGTCTTTGGAATCAATGGACACCCGCAGAATGGTCCAGGGAATGCAAGAAAGCACCATTGCGATAGACATTCCTAACAGTGCCCAGTAAGAAGAAATCGCCAGGGCGACGATGAGGAAAATCGCGGATACAGCTACGCAGCCATACATTGACGCGATTAATCCCCGGGTGGGGCCGAGCCTGCGGAACCGTTCGGCGCGGATCGTTGTTGAAACAGGGGCGTCGTTTGCTGCCATACATTCAAGTGTTGCATAAACCCAACACTCTGGCAACAGTTTCTGCAAATTTTCTTTGGGGTTGACCCTGACGCGACGTTAGGCGCGACAATGTCACCATGGACGACATCGATGAAGTTCTTTATACCGTTGGCGAGGTAGCAGCGCTTTTCCGCATTACGGTGCGCTCCTTGCACCACTGGGAGGCACAAGGCTTGCTATCTCCCACGTGGCGCAGCTGGTCCAATTACCGGCTGTATACCGAGGAAGACTGCGCCCGCGTGCAGAAGATTCTGATCTACCGCGCTACCGGGATGAAATTGACCGATATTAAACAGCTGCTAGATGGCGATGCTTCCGATCTGGAGCATTTGCGGAGGCAAAGAGAAAGCCTGCTCGCGCAGCGAGACAGTCTTACAGACATGCTGGCAGCAATTGACACCTTGATGGAGGATGCAATGAATAACCGAAAGCTCACCACCGAAGAAATAGGACAGATTGTCGGCGATGCCAACTTCGCCGCGCATCAACAAGAAGCCGAAGAAGCCTATGGATCGAGCGAGGACTGGTCTATCTATCAGCAGCGCACGGCCGGTTGGTCGAAGGATGACTGGAGTGATGCTCAAACCGGCGTCGCTGAGGTGGAAAAGGAGCTGGCCCAAGCCGTAGCGGGCGGTGTGGCTGCGGGGTCGGAGGAGGCCCAGGGGCTCGTCGACAAGCACCGCGCAGCACTCAGTGCCTTCTTTCCCGTCACGCCGGCAAAGCACTTCTTAATCTCGCGCGGCTATGTGGCTGATGAACGCTTCCGTGCCCATTATGAGGCGCAGCAGGAGGGGTTGGCGCAGTGGCTGGCAGACGCGATTGAGCATGCGGCTAAGGCGCAAGGGGTGGATACCGACAAGCCGGAGTGGAAATAGAAGGCTCGTGTGCAGCTAAGGTAGACCTAGCTGACCAGAAAACAAGCAAACCGCTGACCACCAGAAAGTCCTGGTGGTCAGCGGTGAATGTGTCCCCGACAGGGATCGAACCTGCGACCTTCGGTACCGGAAACCGATGCTCTAATCCGCTGAGCTACGGAGACATCGCTGGGAGAATTCCCAACGATGTGATTTTAGCGCATGGGTTAGTGGGGGACTAAATCAACCCGGGGGCGTCGGTGGTAGTGACCTCACCGGTGCGCAGGTAGTGCACGCCGATGTCATCGACGACTTTATTCTTGGATGCGAAGTGGGCATGGCCAGGACCATGGACGGTGACCACTCGCGACTGCATCGGCTTGGAGAGGCTGGTGTGGTACTGATACGGCGTTTGTGGGTCGCCCGTAGCCTGAATCTGGAGGGGCTTGGTGGCCAGCTTGGAGCCGTCGAGAGGCGCCTGGCCCGTCACCGGGGCGCGGCCGCCACAACCCGCGCCGGAGCCGTAGAGGGAATTGATGAGCGTGAAGGGATCAAGACTGACGAAGTTGGTCCACAGGTAGCTTGGGTACAGCAGCGGATTGCCCGGCGCGGTGTTTTCATTGCAGACGATGAGGTTTTGCATATTCATCGCCTGAGCCACGGCTTCTTGCTCCTTGCGCAGTGCCTCCGGGTCGGGCTGCTCGGCATCCATGGGCTCGCTGCCATTCAAGTGCTTGGCAAAGGCATCCCACTGCGCAGGAACCGGAACAACGACGCGCGTCATCCCCAAGAGTGGGGAGGAAACCTGCACGGCATTGGGGTGCTGAATCTTCTGACCGAGGAACTCCGCCTGCACGCGCAGCGGGCCGGTGGCTGTCATGATGTCCGCGCCAGGCTGACCGGCAAACTCGAGCCCTGGCGGGAGGTCACCAATCTTGGCATTTGGGGGCAAGACCGTGGGGCGAACGCCGGCCTCGCGGGCTACCTTCTGTGACCACTTTTCATAGACCTGCAGTGGGGTAGTGCCAAGGTGGTACTTGGCGTCATTTTTGGCAATGAAACCGAAGAGGTCGTGCAGTCCCTTTTCATAGCCGCGCTGTTGCGAAGCAAAGATGCCATTCCACGCCAGCTTGGGGCTCATACCCGAATCCAGCAGGACCTTGCCGGTATGCTCCGGATACTTGGTGGCGTAGGCGGAGCCGAGGTAGGTGCCATAGGAGGTGCCGGCGATGTCAATCTTTTCCTCGCCCAAAGCACGGCGCACCATCTCCCAGTCCTGCAGGGTATTCGCGGTGGTCAGCGAATTGGTATAGCCCGGGGTATGCTTTTCGCAGGCATCGCGGGTGAGCTTTCCTACCTGGAGGCTGCCTTGGAGCGGATTACTGGTGGCCGTGGCATCGCACTTTACTGGCGTGGAGCCGGGCAGGCCACGCGGTTGCACACCAATGGTGTCCCACTCATCGCGCACGGCCTGTGGCCATGGAACAGCGGTATTGCCGGCCCAACCATAGGCATCGCCACTAGGGCCACCAGGGTTGGTAAACAACGCGCCGCGGCGGGCGCCTGGGTTGGCGGCGGGAACGCGCACGAAGCCGACGCTAATCGTGCCGGCTTGTGGGTTGTCGTAGTACGTAGGAACCTCGATGCGGCCGCATTCGGCGTTGTCGATGTCTACCTGTTCAGGGCAGTCTTCCCAGGAAATAGCGGGCTTGGTTTCCTGCGGTGCAGGTGCAGGCGCGGCTGTAGCAATCGGTGCAGTGATGCCAACGGTGAGAGCGGCAGCGCCGAGTGTGGCCGCAAGCTTAGAAGAAAAAGAAAGCATAGGTTAGGTCTCCAGAATAAAAATGATTGGTAGACCTAGCCTATGCTTTTTTGATGCCTTTGGCATCATATTCACAGTAGGTGGGTGCCCTCACCGGCCGAGGCAGGAGAGGGGCTACGCAGTACTACTTAACGATGACAACGATGAGGTCACGCGGGCCGTGCACGCCCTCGACACGAGTGAGCTCGATATCGGAGGTAGCGGATGGGCCAGAGATCCAGGTCGCTGGCTTCTCCGGGTTCATGCGGGAGATGACCTCGGGGATACCGTAGACGATCTCATTCTGGTGGACGATGCACAGGTGGCGGTCCGGAACCAGGGTCAGTGCGCGACGGCCGCAACGCTCGTCAGACTCGAGCACGATGGTGCCGGTCTGCGCGGAGGTGACGTGGGAATAAGTAACCACGGCGTCGGTCTCATTCAGGGTACGCGGATCGACAGACTTATCGTCCGGCTTGGCGTCGAAGCCTTCGAAAAGGGTGGCGTCCATGCCTTCGGCGTAACGAATGTCGTTGCACTCGCGCTCCTTGAGGATCGTGGCGATGGTCTGCTTGAGCTCGCCTTCCTCGGTGACGTGCACCTCGGCCTTGTAATCCTCGAGTCGGTCAATGAGCATATCGCGCAGCTCGTCCGCGTTCAGGGTGCCCTCGTGGTGGTAGTCGCGCGGGGCATCAACGTGGTCGGGGAGACCAGCCTGCTTCTGAGCGGAGCGGATGCGGCTTAGGATTTCCTGCTTTGCGTTCACTTTTTGGACTCCTCACGGGCCTCGGCAAGAAGTTCCTTGCCTTCTTCGGACTCGAACCACTGGCGGAAGGACTTCTTTGGCGGAACCGCGGTGTCGCGGCCCTCGGACCAACCGGACATAAACAGTGGCAGGGATTCGATGGTCTTGTTGGTGCCACCCAAGATGCGGCCCAAGGCGACCATGTGAGTTGCCTTGTTCCACAGCTTCGGGTTGCTCCACAGTAGCTGAATGGTCTTGAAGAGCTTCGGCTCGATTGGTGGGGTGGCGTGGGTGACCTTCTGGTGGCGGTTTTCCAAAATGACGTCGGAAAGCGGAATCTTCACCGGGCACACCTCGTCGCAGCGGCCGCACAGCGAGCACGCATAAGGCAGGCTGGCGGAAGGATCGTTGTGATCCTTCATGCCGGTCAGCTGCGGCGTCAGGGAGATGCCGATCGGGCCAGGGTAGACAGAGCCGTAGGCGTGGCCGCCGGCGCGCTCGTAGACTGGGCAAACATTCAGGCAAGCCGAGCAACGGATGCACTTGAGGGCCTGGTGGCCAATCGGGGAGGACAGGGCCGCGGTACGGCCGTTATCCAGCAGCACCAAGTGGAAGTTCTGGGGGCCATCGCCCTCAGTAACGCCGGACCACATGGAGGTGTACGGGTTCATACGCTCCGCGGTGGAAGAACGCGGCAGCAGCTGGAGGAAGACCTCCAGATCCTGGAAGGTAGGAACCAGCTTTTCGATGCCCATCACGGTAATGAGGGTCTCCGGCAGGGTGAGGCACATACGGCCATTGCCCTCGGACTCCACGATGTTGATGGTGCCGGTTTCTGCCACACCGAAGTTAGCGCCGGAGATGGCAACCTTGGCCTGCATGAACTGCTCGCGCAGGAACTGGCGGGATGCCTCGGCCAACTCTGCTGGATTAGCCTGCAGGGTGTCATCGGTATTCGGCATTTTGTTGACGAAGATATCGCGAATCTCCGCACGGTTGCGGTGGATAGCCGGAACCAGAATGTGGGACGGCTTATCCTCGCCCAGCTGCACGATAAGCTCTGCCAAGTCGGTCTCGCGAGCGTTGATGCCCGCGGCCTCCAGGTGCTCGTTCATGCCGATTTCCTGGGTGGCCATGGACTTAACCTTGACTACATCGGTCTCGCCGGTAGCGCGAATCAGACCCTCAATGATCTGGTTAGCTTCCTTAGCATCGCGTGCCCAGTGGACGACGCCGCCGCGAGCCTTGACCTGCTCTTCGAACTGCTCGAGCAGTTCTGGCATGCGGGCGGCAACGTCTTCTTTGATGGCGGAACCTGCAGCGCGCAGCTCCTGCCAATCGTCCAGCTCCTCTACAGCATTGGAGCGCTTCTCACGAATAGAGGTGGTGGCGTGCTGCAGGTTGTGGCGCTGGGTGGAGTTATTCAGGCCAACGTGTGCCAGGGGAACAAAGGCCTTGCTGCCGCGCAGGTTGCCGTAGCCTTCCGGCGCGCGCGGTGGGGTGGTATCGAGGAAAGAGGTCATTAGAGCATCGTCTCCTTGGAGTAGGCGGCGGAGGTAGGAGTCCATGGGTGCTCCTTGGTGGAAGCCAAAATCTCAGCCATGTGAACGGCGCGGACGCCGGAACGCTGGCGGCTCAGGGCGCCACCGATGTTCATCAGGCAGGAAGAGTCACCGCCGGTGACGAATTCTGCCTCGGTCTCCTTGATGTGGCGAGTCTTATCGGTGACCATGGCGCGGGATACCTCTGCGTTCTTGATGGCGAAGGTACCGCCGAAGCCACAGCATTCTTCCTTATTCGGAAGGGTGACCAGTTCGATGCCTTCGACTTCTTGCAGCAGCTGCATCGGGCGATCGCCCAGCTTCAGGAAGCGCAGGCCGTGGCAGGAAGAGTGGTAGGTCACGCGGTGCGGGAAGAATGCGCCCACGTTAGTAACGCCCTCGACGTCTACCAGGAATTCCGGCAGGTCCAGGGTCTTCTGGGTGGTCTTGCGAGCGCCGTCGACGTCGGCGGAGCTGCCGTAACGGTCGGCGATGCGCTCGTGCTGCTCACGAACGGCACCCACGCAGGAACCAGAGGCAGCAACAACGTAGTCAATGGAGGGATCTGCGAAGGCATCCGCATAGGAGCGGATCATACCCAGGGTTTCCTTCTGGTAACCGGTATTGATGTGCATCTGGCCGCAGCAGGTCTGCTCCTCCGGGAAGACCACTTCGTGGCCCAAGCGGGAGAGAACCAGTGCCGTTGCCTTTTGTACGTCCGGGAAAAGGGCGTCACCAATGCAAGTGGAAAATAGCGCAATGCGCATACGGTGCTCCTCGTTGATTCTTGACATGGGGGATAGACACAACCCTACTCCCTTTAAGCAGTACGTGCGTAATGCGTCCCTTTGTTGACCAGCAATTATTTCGCAATATCAATGTTGCAAAAAGTTGCTATCAAACGTTTGTCCTGCAAAGGGGAATATTCTGGCGCGGCCTTTTTCACACTTGACTTTTCAGTCCACTAGAATCGTGCGACATGACACCAGCTGATTTGGCCACATTGATTAAAGAAACTGCCGTTAAGGTCATGGAAAGCCATGAGCTTGATTCTTCCGTTTTGCCGGAAACGGTAACCGTAGAGCGCCCACGCAATCCTGAGCACGGCGATTACGCCACCAACGTGGCGTTGCAGGTGGCCAAGAAGGCCGGTGCGAATCCGCGCGAGCTGGGCGGCTGGTTGGCAGAGGCCTTGGCAGACAATGATGCTGTTGCAGAGGCCGACATTGCCGGCCCTGGTTTCATTAATATCCGCCTTGCTGCCGACGCCCAAGGCGAGATCGTCGCGCAGATCCTCCGCGCCGGCACGAAGTACGGCTCTAACGATTCCTTTGCGGGTAAGAAGGTTAACCTGGAGTTTGTCTCTGCTAACCCCACCGGCCCGATCCACCTCGGCGGCACCCGCTGGGCGGCCGTGGGCGATTCCCTGGGCCGTGTGCTGGAGGCGTCTGGCGCGGAGGTCACCCGTGAGTATTATTTCAATGATCATGGCGGCCAAATTGACCGTTTCTCCCGTTCCCTCGTGGCTGCCGCGAAGGGCGAGCCTACTCCGGAGGATGGCTACGGCGGAGCCTATATCCAGGACATCGCTAAGGCCGTGGTGGAAAAGAACCCATCCGCGCTAGAGGGCAGCGAGGAAGAGGTTCAAGAAGCTTTCCGCGCAGACGGCGTGGAGATGATGTTTGCGCAGATCAAGCAGTCCCTGCACGAGTTCGGCGTGGACTTTGATGTCTACTTCCACGAAAACTCCCTCTTCGAATCCGGCGCAGTCGATGCCGCGCTGGAAAAGCTCAAGGCCGAAGGCCATATGTACGAGGCTGAGAACGCATGGTGGCTCAAGTCCACCGATTATGGTGACTCCAAGGATCGCGTGGTGGTTAAGTCCGATGGCAATGCAGCTTATATCGCAGGTGACATTGCCTACGTGGCCGATAAGTTCGACCGCGGCCACGATTTGAATATCTACATGCTGGGTGCTGACCACCACGGCTACGTGCCGCGCTTGAAGGCTGCCGCAGCGGCCTTGGGGTACAACGCAGACGCCGTCGAGGTGCTCATCGGCCAGCTGGTTAACCTCATGCGTGATGGCAAGCCAGTGCGCATGTCTAAGCGTGCGGGCACGGTCATCACCATGGAGGATCTCGTGGCTGCCATCGGTGTGGACGCCTCCCGTTATTCCCTGGTGCGTTCCTCTGTGGACCAGAGCATCGATATTGACTTAGGCCTGTGGGAATCCCAGTCCTCCGATAACCCCGTCTACTACGTACAGTACGGCCACGCCCGCCTGTGCTCCATCGGCCGCAAGGCAGCCGAGCTGGGCATCGATTCGGACGGTGCAGACCTCTCCTTGCTTACCCATGATCGCGAGGGCGACCTCATCCGCACCTTGGGTGAGTTCCCGGCCGTGGTGGAGGAAGCCGCGCAGCTGCGCGAGCCGCACCGCATCGCCCGCTATGCCGAGGACCTTGCTGCGGTCTTCCACCGGTTCTATGACTCCTGCCAGGTCCTGCCCAAGGCGGGCGAGGACGAAGCTCCTATCCACGGCGCCCGCCTAGCGTTGGCACAAGCCTCCCGCGTGGTCTTGGCCAATGCCTTGACCATGGTGGGCGTAAGCACCCCGGAGAAGATGTAAGTGGCGGATTTCAATGAGCTGCCAGCCCACGTCTGGCCGCGCAATGCAAAGCGCGAGGAAGACGGCGTAGTAACCATTGCTGGTGTTCCGCTGCCGGATTTGGCGGAGGAATTCCAGACCCCACTTTATGTCTTCGATGAAGATGACTTCCGGTCCCGCTGCCAGGACATGGCCCGCGCGTTCGGTGGACCCGAGCACGTGCACTATGCCTCCAAGGCCTTCATCTCAAAGAAGATCGTGAACTGGGTCAATGAGGAAGGCCTGTGCTTGGATGCGGCCTCTCTCAATGAGCTCAAGATTGCCTTGGCCGCAGAATTCCCGGCCGAGCGCATCACCACGCACGGCAACAATAAGGATGAAGAGTACCTGCGTTTGTGCGTAGACGCCGGCGTGGGCCACGTGGTTATTGACAACGAGCTCGAGCTGGAAGAACTCAATCGCATTGCGGGAGAGGCCGGCAAGGTCCAGCCGGTCATGATTCGTGTCAAGCCGGGTGTTGATGCGCATACGCACGAATTCATCGCTACGGCGCATGAGGACCAAAAGTTCGGCATTTCGCTCGCCACGGGCGCGGCCTTTGCTGCGGCCAAGCGTTGCTTGGAGGCGGACAACCTGCACCTGAGCGGCCTGCACTGCCACGTGGGATCCCAGGTCTTTAATGCGGAGGGCTTCAAACTTGCCGCGGAGCGCGTCATGGGGCTGTACCGCCAGATATATACCGAGCTGGGTGTGACGTTGGAAGAGCTCGATCTGGGCGGCGGCTTTGGTATTCCCTACATGCCTTATGAGGAGGCGCTGGATATCGAGCGCGTGGCCGGCGATATGCTCGGCGCGGTCAAGCACACCGCAGAGGAGTTGGGCATTGAGGCGCCCTTCCTCTTGGTTGAGCCCGGTCGCTCCTTGGTTGCCGGCTCAGCGGTGACCGTCTACCGCGTGGGTACCGTCAAGTATGTCGAGACCGGCAAGTCGGATCTGCCGCTGCGTCGCTATATCTCCGTCGATGGTGGAATGTCGGACAATATCCGGCCAGCGCTCTACGGTTCGGCCTATGACGTGCGGGTGGTCAACCGCTTTAGCGATGGGGAAGAGGTGCCCTCCCGCGTGGTGGGCTTCCATTGCGAGTCTGGCGATATTCTCCTTGAAGACGGCGAGCTGCCCAATGATATCCAGCCGGGAGACTTGATCGCCTTTGCAGCGACTGGCGGCTACCAGTACATGATGTCCTCGCGCTATAACGGTGCGGTGCGCCCGGCGGTCGTCGCCACGCGCGTAGGCGAGACCAAGCCTATGCTGCGCCGAGAGACCATCGAGGATCTTCTTTCCCTCGAAGTGGACTAGCCTAGGCACTCGGTCCCCGTCACAAGACCTAATTTAATTCAGGCCCTGTGACGGGGGATTTTCTATTTATAGACCCATTTACGGCGAAAGTAGACAGCTTGTTCTGTATAGTGTCCTGTATCCGCAATTAGCGGGCACGACACCTTTACCCCAACCGCACAATGGAGACGGATTATGGCTGCATCTACTAGCGAGCTTCAGGCACACAAGCATTCCGGCAAGGGCGAGGGCGAGACCGTCGGTATCGCGCTGCTGGGCTTTGGCACTGTTGGTGCCGAGGTCTTCCGTCTGCTGGGAGAAAATGCTGATGCCTTTGCTCATCGCATCGGTGGTCCAGCCGAGATTCGCGGCATCGCCATCCACAATAAAAATAAGCTGCGCCCGGGCGTGCCCCAGGAGCTGTTGACCGATGACGCCAAGGCGCTCGTCGCGCGCGATGATATCGACCTCGTCGTGGAGGTTATCGGCGGTATCGACTTCCCGCGCGAGCTGGTGCTCGCAGCGCTCAATTCCGGAAAGTCCGTGGTGACCGCCAATAAGGCCCTGGTTGCTGCGCATGCAGACGAGCTCGCGGAGGCCGCCGACCGCGCCGGTGTAGATCTCTACTTCGAAGCTGCCGTAGCCGCCGCGATCCCGGTGGTAGGCATGCTGCGCCGCTCCCTGGCCGGCGATCAGGTAGAGCGCATCTCCGGCATCGTCAATGGCACCACCAACTTCATCTTGGACGCGATGGAGTCCACGGGCGCTTCCTATGATGAAGCGTTAGCGGAGGCTACCCGCTTGGGTTATGCCGAGGCCGATCCCACTGCGGATGTAGAGGGCCACGACGCCGCCTCCAAGGCCGCCATCATGGCGTCTTTGGGCTTCCACACTCGCGTGAAGTTCGAGGACGTCCACTGCGAGGGCATTACCAAGGTCACCGCCGCGGATATCGCCGCCGCTAATGATGCCGGCTATTCCATCAAGCTGCTGGCCATTTGCGAGCGCCTTCAGCGTGAGGATGGTTCCGAGGCGGTCAATGCCCGCGTGCACCCCACGTTGGTGCCCAAGGAGCACCCGTTGGCTTCCGTGAGCGAGTCCTATAATGCCATCTTCGTCGAGGCCGAGGCCGCAGGTTCCCTGATGTTCTACGGCAACGGCGCGGGCGGCAATCCTACGGCTTCTGCCGTGCTTGGCGACGTCGTCGGGGCAGCCCGCAATATCGTCCACGGCGGCCGTGCACCGGGCGAGAATACCTATGCCAACCTGCCTATCGCAGACTTTGGTGAGGTAGAAACCCGCTACCACATCGATATGGAAGTCCAAGACCGCACCGGTGTGCTGGCCGCCATCTCCGCCGTCTTTGCCGACAATAACGTTTCCCTGCGCACCGTGCGCCAGGAAGACGGCGCGGACACCGCCCGCCTCATCGTGGTCACCCACGCCGCGAAGGAGTCCACCTTGGATACCATCGTGGCTGCTTTGGGCGAGCTCGAAGAGGTCAAGGCCGTTCATTCCGTAATCCGCCTCGGCAGCTAGCCCCGGCCCCATAGACTGGATAGCTATGAGTATCGAAGTTGAAGTCGGCACTAAGGCAATCGTGACCGTTCCTGCCTCCACGGCGAACCTTGGCCCGGGTTATGACACCTTGGGCATGGCGTTGAGCCTGTATGACACCGTTGAGGTAGAGGTCACCACCTCGGGCCTTACGGTGGAAATTTTCGGCGAGGGCGCAGAAGACCTGCCGCGCGATGGCTCCCACTTGGTGGTCAAGGCGATTCGCTCCGCACTCTCGGCGGCCGACGCCACCGTGCCCGGCCTGCGCGTGGTCTCGCATAATAATATCCCGCAGTCGCGCGGCCTGGGCTCTTCCGCCTCCGCCGCGGTGGCGGGCGTGGCCGCCGGCAATGCGCTGGCGGGAAGCCCGCTGACCCAAGAGCAAGTGGTGCAGCTTTCCTCCGCCTTTGAGGGTCACCCCGATAATGCGGCCGCCTCCGTGCTGGGAGACGCCGTGGTGTCGTGGACCAATGTCCCCGTCGATGGCCATTCTTTGCCGGACTACCGCGCCGCGTCCATCAAGGTCCACGAAGATATCCGCGCCACCGCGCTCGTGCCGGATTTCCACGCCTCCACCCAGGCGGTGCGCCGCGTCCTGCCCTCGCACGTGACGCATTCGGATGCGGCGTTCAACGTCTCGCGCACCGCGGTCCAGGTGGCGGCATTGCAGAACTACCCGGATCTCCTGTGGGAGGGAACCCGCGATCGCTTGCACCAGCCGTACCGCGCGGATGTGCTTCCCGTGACCGCGGAGTGGGTCAACCGCCTGCGCAACCGCGGCTATGCGGCCTACCTATCCGGTGCCGGCCCCACCGTCATGGTGCTGCACACCGAGGATATTGAGGAGGGCATTCTTGCCGACGCCCGCGAGCAGAACCTCCGCGTCATCGACCTCACCGTGGCCGGCCCCGTCCGCGTGGAGCTTACGCAGGCTTAATTTTTAGCCGGCACACGTTGGGGTGCTGGCGCGGCACCAAAGTGATCGAGGTGTCATCATCGCTGGTTCCTTGCAGGAAGCCAGCGTGTACCGCACACAGGAACGGCGAAGGCTCAAGACCCGAAGAGACAAAGGGGCAAGCATGAAGCTCGATGTCGGTCGAGTCCGGCTTGGTGGCGGGGTCAAAGCCCATATCGCGCAGGGTGGCAAAGAGCGTATCGAGCGCGCCATCGGAGGCGTCGCCACTTGCGGCGCGCGCCCAGCGTCGCCCGATCTCGAGGGCCTTGGCCGAGGCGGCGTCATCGAGCTCTTCCTTATCCGCCAGCATCGTGGTCAGCACTTCCACCAAGGTGATGTATTCCTCTGCTACCGCTTTATTATCCGGTACGCGGGCCCGAAAGATGAGGGAAGGGCGCCCGCGGCCCTTACTCGGCGCGGACACCACGTTGACGGCCCCAGCGTTGACCAGTTCATCGATATGTCCGCGGGCGGTGTTGACGTGCATGCCTAGTTCCTCGGCGACGGTGCCGGCCTTGGCGCCTTCGGGGTGGCGCTGCACAGCGGTGAGCACCTCGCGCTGCTTGGGCGAGAGGTTGAGGGCCTCCGGAAAAAGTTCGGTGGTGGACCGGGGAAGTGAATCAGGCATGGTGGGAATCCGCCTTGGGGTCTGCGAAAACAGAAATCTTAGTTGGGGTGGACAAAAACGTTTGCTTTAGACACTGTTAAGGATACGACGTTACCCACCCCAACGTCTAAAGCGAACTCGCGGTCTACCGGTACGGTAGCCTCTTGGCCGCCTAGTTCAACGCGCAGCTGTGCCCCTGCGAGGCTGGTGGCCTCGACGGCTAAGACACGCGCTGCCCACTGATTGCAGGCCTCTGGCGCCGCGCCAATTGTGGCCGCCTGCGGGTCAAAGGTCACCGCCACCTTCTGTCCGGGCGCAAGAGATGCGTGGTCCGTCGTGGCCACAACGGAAATTTCGCCACACGCGACCTTGACGGTGGAGGCGCCGGTTTCGGTCACGGTTCCTTCGAGGCGATTGAGCCCCGCTAGCGCCGCAACGAAGCCCGTTGGCGGTGCCTCAAGCAGACGCGCGGTTGCGCCGTGGGCCCGCACCTGGCCGGATTCCATGACCAGCATGTCCTGCGCCAGGTGCGCGATATCGAGCGCGTCATGGGTAACAAGCAGCGTGGTACGGTCCGCGCGTGCCGCGTGCAAGAAGCGGCGCCACCGCTCGGCCGATTTCACGTCGACTGCGGCTAGGGGCTCGTCCACAATCAGGACGGCCGGCCGTGCGGCTAGCGCACGCACCAACGCCACGTGGGCGGCCTGGCCGCCGGACAGGGCAGGAACGGGGACGTCGGCAAGCTCGTGCAATCCCGCCGCCGCCAGGAGTTCCTGCGCACGGGTCTTATCGCGGGTGACCATGGCGACCGCCTGCACGGCCGTCGACCGCGGCGGCAATCCCGGCCGCTGGGTGAGCAAGACGACGTCGGCGCCCTCCGGGGAGATCTCCCCGCCGCTCAGGCGCCCGGCAATGCGCCCCATCAAGGTTGTTTTGCCGGAACCATTCGGGCCCACCACGGCCGTTATGGCGCGCGGGGAAAAATCCGTGCGCACCCCATCGACGGTCACGGACAGCGCCGGCGCATCAGTGGGCCGGGTAAGGGTGCGCAGCTTATCGACGTCCAATTCATGCAATCGCCTGGCCTGCGGCTGGTAGCTCCGCCGCCGCAGGGCAGGCAGGCCCGCCAGCGCCAGGCAGGCCAAGGCCAACCCGATAAGCAGCGCGGAGAGCACGTACGCGCCATCCGCATCGACCTCGCGCTCTAAATAGATGCCTAGCGGCATGGTGCGGGTGACCCCAGGCTGCGAGCCGGCAAAGGTCAGGGTCGTGCCGAATTCGCCCAGCGAGCGCGCGAAGGCCAACCCCGCACCCGTAGCCAAGGCCGGGGCGATGGACGGCAGGGTAATTTTGCCCAGGACCTCCCATCGGCCCAAGCCCACGCCGCGCGCAGAGGCGAGGATTTCCTGATCCAGCTGGCGCAATGCCGAATCGACCGCGACCACCACAAAGGGCAGCGCCACAAAGGTCTGCGCCATCACGACTCCGGGGAAGGCGAAGGCGAAGTGGATGCCGAGGGCGCCGAGAAGCGGGGCCAGGTACCCCTTGCGGCCAAAGGCTGCGGTAAGGGCCAAACCGCCCACCACCGGTGGCATGGCCAAGGGCAGGTAGACCAAGAGGCGCACTACGGCGCTGCCGCGGCCGAGCTGCTGCACCCACAGGGCCAGCCCCAAGCCAAGCACGAGCGCAAGGATCATGGATTGGAAAGCGGCTGCCACTGAGATGAGTAGCATGTCCCGGATCTCGTCGCGCGCGAGATAGTCGCCGATGCGCGCCCAGGGCACGCGCAGGCCAAGGGCGGCGACGGGGACGATGATGGTCGCTACCGCAATGAGGCCAATAAGACCGATAAGAAGAGGGGCTTTGGGGCGAATAGGCTGTGGGGCGGACATAGTCTACTCCGTCGGGGTGAAGCCGCGCTCGCGCCAGGTGGAAGCAAAGTCGCCGCTCAAGATATCAAGAATCGCGCGAGCCTGGTCGGGGTGGGATGCTTCTGCGGTAACGGCGCCCATAATCTGGTTAGTGAATTTCTCCGCGCCGGGAATGTCAATCACCTCGACATCGTCGCCGGCCGCGGCGGCGTCGGTGGAATAGACCCACCCAGCATCGGCCTCACCCGAGGCAACCTTGCCTAATACGTCTGCTACCTGGCGCTCCTGGGAGGAAGGATGGATGTCCAGGCGCTTAGCGTCGATGATTTGGGAGGAGATATCGCCACAGGGAACTTGGGGATCGCACAGCACGAAGTGGTGGGAGTGGGGCAGATCCTCCACGGAATGGATTCTCGCCGGGTTGCCTTTGGGCACAACCATGACCATGACATTGGTGGCAAGCACCTCGGGCGCGGCAACCGTGCCATCTTGCACCGCCTTATCCATGGTTTTCTTCGAAGCCGTGAGGAGAAGATCGGCCGGGGCGCCCTCGCGCAGCTTGCTCACCAGGTCGGAGGAGCCGCCATTTTCAAAGTTCAGATTTACCGGCGGCGCGAGCTGGCCGGCGCGCGAAGTGAGTTCGTCATTGATGACGCGGGTGGACGACGCCGCCAGGACATTGAGCGTGGCGGCATCCGCGTCCTGGGCGGAGGTCGTTGACGTTGGGGGAGCGCAGGATGTAAGGGCGAATGCGAGGGCGGCGAGGAGTGCGGCGGCGCGCTTCTTCATCTGCGGAGGGCTCCTTCTACAGCGGAGAGTGTGACCTATCCAGGATAGCCCTCCGCCCCGCGCGGGTTTAGCTCACGCGGGTGAACTTGATGTGGAAGTCGTTTTCTTCTTCCTTGAGGTAGTCCAGCTCAAAGCTCTCCTCGCGGGCCTCTACCTCCTTGAGCAGTGGAATTGGATTATGCGGGGCGATGAGGATCATGGACTCGCCTACGTTGAGGGTGCCCAGTGCGCCGTGGATGGCGCCGTGGCGAACGGCGTGCGGAATTTCGGAGGCATTCAGAGTTGGGATGGAGTGTGGCTTATTGGCATCGGAGATGGGCAGTTGCATAGCGAGTGGTCCTTTCTTAAGGGGTGCGAGTTTCGCTCTGTTAGCAATATTAGTACGATAAAACCCGTGCAAAATAATAGCGTGGCGCATCGCCTCATCTTCCTTGCCTTCGCAGGCCTATCGCTGCTGGTAGGCCTGGCTGCGGGCGCCACCCTATTGGGGTTGACCGCTACCCCTGGCGCGTCTTTCGCCGCCGACCACGGACCACTCATGGTCTTCGGTTTCGTGGGCGGAGCCATCGGCCTTGAGCGCACCGTTGCCGTGCGCACCTCCTGGGCATGGGCCGGGCCCGTGTTCCACGTCGCCGGCGTGCTGGGCATTCTCGCCGGCCTGCCGCGGGCGGTCCCGGCCGTGTGTTTTGCCGCGAGCTTCCTTGTCCTTGGTTTCATTTACGCCACCATCTATCGCCGTCAGGCGAGCCTCGCGATCCTGGTGCAGGCAGCCGGAGTTATCGGGGGAGTAGCAGCCGCCGCTCTGTGGGCCATGGGCCCGGGGTTCGCCGAGGCGATGCCGCTGTGCGTCCTCTATGCGGTGGCCACCATCATCGGCGAGCGCATGGAACTAGCGCGCGTCACCATGGCCGGAACCCGCGCCGAAAATTACCTCACCCTCTTGGTTCTGGGGTTTGCAGCGGCCAGCGTCATCTACGTGCTTTCCCCAGCGGTGGGCTATCGCGCCATGGGCCTGGTGCTCATTGCCATCGCAGCGGCCACCGCGCGGGTGGACGTGGCCAAGAATCTGGTGCGCTCTCACGGCCTGCCACGCTACTCGGCGGCGTGCATGTTGGCCGGCTACGGCTGGCTCGCCCTCGGCGGCTACCTCTGGCTGCTGTACGGGCAGTCCACCGGCTTTGCCTATGATGCCTCAGTGCACGCCATTTTCCTGGGCTTTGTCATGTCCATGATTTTCGCGCACGCTCCCATCATCGTCACCTCCGTTATTCGCCGCCGATTGCCGTACCACCCGGTGCTCTATGTGCCGGTGGCGCTCTTACATGGCGGCCTCGCACTGCGCATCCTTGCCGATTGTGCCGAGCACACCACTGCCCTCCGCACCGGCGGGGTGGTTACGATAATCGCAGTGTTAGTTTTTCTCGCCTGCGGCATCGCCCTGACCGGAAAGGAGGCGCGCCGTGCGCATTCATGACGTGTCCCTGGCCGCGCGCGGCCGCTGGCATACCCTGAGCGCCGCCGTTATTGGTTTGTGGATCCTCATTGGCCTCGGCCTACTCATCGCTGGCTCTTTGGGCGCTCCTGTGGTGTGGTGGGATATCATCCATCCCTTCACCATTGGCGCGCTGACCACGGCAATCATCGTCTTTTCCACTCATTTCACCGAGGCCTTGACCCGGACTGCGGGCGGGGACTATCGGGGCGTCGGCAGTCGCGTGGGCCTTGTGCAGCTCGGGCTTATCCTGCTGCTCATTGATAGGGCGGGGTATGACTGGGGCCCGCTTGCCGACGCCGCCTCTGCCCTCATCATCGCCGCCCTCACCTGGCACCTGTGGTTCATCGCGCGGCGCCTGCGCGGCTCATTGTCTGGTTCTTTTGCCGTGACCGTGCCCTTTTATATCGCGGCGTCCGTGTTCATGATTGTCTCCGTGGTGCTGGTCATCCTGAGCGGAAATGGGGTAGGCGAGTATTCCCTCCTTGTCGGCGCCCACTCGCGCGGCATGATCTGGGGCTTCGCGTGGCTTACCGTCATCGGCACGGTGGTCACGTTGCTCCCCACGCTATCGGCCACCGCGATTTCGCCCACCGCTCGCGCGCGGTGTACTCGCGCGCTCATCGTGCACTGTGTTGGCCTGGCCTTGGCGATGGCGCTGTACGCGGTGGGCCTTACCCGCGCCGCAGGCGTGGCCCAGCTGCTCGTGCTCCTGGCGGCGGTGCTCGTCATCCAGCCGGTGCTTGCCACCGTTATGGGGCGCTCGCCGCGGCTGACCACCGCCACCGTGGCCGTTATCGCCGGACTGCTGTGGATGTTGGCGCTGTGTGCCGGTGACGCCATTTCCGCAGCGGTGGGTGCCTACCCGCGCGCCATCACCCTGATATTGCTGCCAGGCTTCCTCGGTGCCGGCCTCTTGCAGTTGGTCACTGGTGTCCTTCACCACTTGCTGCCCATCCTTACCGGCGCACGCCCTGATACCACCGAGCGCACCGGCTACGCCCGCCTGCTGCTTATCAACCTGGGCGGACTGCTGACATTGCTAGGCGCTACCGTGGCCGGGCTTATCATGATGGGGATAGGCCTTGCCGCCAACGTTATCGCCGTCGGCCGAGCCATCTACCTTAAGAAAAGACTGGAGAACTAAATGCTGAGCGTTTCTTCCTCACAACCTGCGGACAAACCCGCGCCGAAGGATTCCTCCTGGGCCTCGTGGCTGCTCATCGGCATCGCGCTGGCAGCGGTCATCGCGCTCGCGGTGGTCAATTCCACCGGCAAGGGCACGGAGTCCGCGGCACCGGTATCCTCCGGCGAAACGCAGACCATCGACGTGGGCGTAGACGGCATGGCCTTTACCCCCTCGTCCATCGATATCGAGCCCGGCACCCACCTGGTGGTCAACTTCACCAACTCCGGCGACCAAGTCCACGACCTCAAGATTGGCGACGCCGAGACCGGCCGCGTTGACCCCGGCGAGACCGTCCAACTCGATGCCGGAGTCATCGACTCCTCCGTGGAAGGCTACTGCACCATCGCCGGCCACAAGATGCAGGGCATGACCTTCAAAGTCAACGTGGGAGACGGCGCCGCTGCAGGACATGACCATGCGGTGTCCTCAGCTAGCAACCCGCACGTCAACGTGCCAACCGCCGCCGAGCTCGGCGCACAGCGCGACGACTTTTCTGCCTTCGACGCCACCTTGCAGCCGGCCGCTGAGACGAAGACGCACAAAGAGACCTGGACGATGACCGAGGAAGTCGTGGAGGTTGCCCCCGGCATCAAGCAGATGCGCTGGCTCTTCAACGGCCAAGCCCCTGGGCCCACCCTGCGCGGCAAGGTAGGCGATAAGTTCGAAATCACCATCAAGAACGAGGGCTCCATGGCCCACTCCATTGACTTCCACGCCGGCGAGGTCAACCCAGATAAGACCATGAAATCCATCCAGCCGGGCGAGGAATTGACCTACAAGTTCACCGCGAACCGCTCCGGCATCTGGATGTATCATTGCTCCACGATGCCCATGTCCCTTCACATCGCCAACGGCATGGCTGGCAATGTCATCATCGATCCGCCGGACCTCAAGCCCGTGGACGCGGAGTACAACTTCATGGCCACCGACGTCTTCCTGGGCGCGGAATCCACCGGCGCCGACGCCCAGCGCGTTGCCGACGGCCGCTTCGACCTCATGGCCTTCAATTACTACCCGGGCCAGTATGACGCAGAGCCCATCAAGGCCAAGGTAGGCGATACCGTCCGTCTGTGGCTGACCAACCTAGGCCCCGACCAGCCGCTGAGCTTCCACGTTGTGGGCGAGCAATTCGATACCGCCTACAAGGAAGGCGCCTACCTCATCAGGAATGAGGACTCGACCGGCTCGCAAGCCCTGGACCTCCTCCCGGCGCAAGGCGGATTCGTCGAGATGACCTTCAACGAGCCCGGTACCTATTCCTTTGTCAATCACATCATGACTAACGCGGAGAAGGGCCAGCACGGCAAGTTCATCGTGACCGAGTAGCCCTCCAGCGGGACGGCCCCTCCCGCTCCTCCCGCCCTTCGCGCTCACCAGCGACCGTTCGTGGTCAATTTTCGTGCCCTCCGTGAGTGCAAAGGGCGGGTTTCTGTATTCGTCCACCCCTCGCGCTCACCGGGACGGTATTTTCGCGTTGGCTGCGGCTCTCAGTGAGCGCGAAGGGCGGGGAGGCAGCCGCTCTTTCCTTGGCGCTCACGGGCGGAGGCGGTGGGCTAGATCAGCGGCTGCCGGTGAGCGCGAAGGGTGGTGGGCAGGGCGAGGGCGCGAGGGGAGGGTATGAGAAAACCGCCGCGGGTCCCGAGAGATGGCGCGGCGGCTGAACGTGAGGGGTTTAGTTAGGCTCCGTGTCCCGGAGTTTCGCCCTCGAGTTGCTTGCGGTTGGAGCGGATGGGCTCCCACGCGGTATTAGAACGCATCGGGGTGGTGCGATTATCGCGGGAGCGGTAGACCACGTACGGGCGGGTGACGTAACCAACCGGTGCAGAGAAGGCATGCACGAGGCGGGTGAAAGGCCATACCGCGATGATGGTGAAGCCCGCGAGGACATGGACCTTGAACTGCCACGGGGCATCGGCCATGAGCTCCGGCTGAATATTGAAGATGAGCAGCTGGCGCAGCCACGGCGAGATGGTCTCGCGGTAGTCGTAGCCGCCGGTACCGGCGACGTCGAAAAGCTGCAGTGTAAAGGTGGCAAAGGAACCAGAAATCAGTGCCAAGGCCAGGAAAACGTACATGACCTTGTCCGAGGTGGAGGTGGACAAGAATACCGAGCGGTTCTTCAGGCGGCGGTAGAGCAGGCCAGCGAAGCCGAGGAGGACGGCCAGAGCGGCGATGGAACCTGGAATGGTCGCGAGCAGGTGGTAGGCGTGATCGTTGATACCGACAGCGCGAGTCCAAGACTTGGGGAATGCCAAGCCCATGAGGTGGCCGATGATGACAAAGACCATGCCCCAGTGGAAGAGCGGGGAAGACAAGCGCAGCAGCTTGGACTCATAGATTTGGGAGGAGTGGGTGGTCCAGCCGAATTGGTCGGAGCGCCACCGCCAGAAGATGCCGACGATGAATGCGGCGATGGCCAGCCACGGGAACGCACCCCAGAGGAAGTTATCAAACATAGTGTGTCCTTAGACGAGGTCAGGTTGGGTGGTGGGGAAGGGAAGATCGGCGATGCCCACCATCTCGGCAGGCGGGCCGGTGCGGATGAGGTCCACGTACTTTTGGGCGGTATCGGTGTCGATTTCCGGCAAAGCTTTGCACAGCGCGACGACCAGGCTGATATAGGGCGAACCAACGTGCGACAGCGCGGCGCGCAGCACCTCGGTGCCTTCGCGGTAGCTGGCGACGAGCTCGACGGCACGGTCATGCTCGGCGCCCTCGGTCATGGCCAGCGCCTCTAGGACTACGCAGAGGTGATCCGGCAGTTCATCGTCCGAAATATGGAAACCGAGAGACTCCAGTTGCTCGCGGAAGGACAAGATGGCCATGCCGCGCTGGCGCGTATCGCCCACCGCGAAATAGGACAAATACAGCGAACAGCGGCGGCGCTGATCGAAGGTTTCCACATAGTGTTCTTCGAGCCCGCGCGGGCCCACGCTGCGCGCCCATTCGGCGAAGTCCACGAAATCGCTGGCGATGGCCAGCGGCAACTGATCCACCTGCTCCTCCACGATGGCTAAGCGGTCCATAATGTCCGCGCTGGGGTAGTCCAGCAGGACGGAGACGGCCATAGCGACAATGCGGCGTTGGTCCTCTGTGACGTGCACAGGCGTGACGAACTCGTGCGGTACCTTGCCGGTATGGGTGCGCAGGGTCTTTTCGACGTCCTTGGCGCCGCCCATCGTGCCAATGCCGGCTGGGGTGCCGAAGCCGGCGACGGCGTCATCGGCGACGTCGTGTAGTGGCTTGGTGGCAGCCTGGCGTTTGCGGAGCTTATCCAGAATATTCATGGTTGCTCCTAGTCCTTGGGCGGGAACATCGAATCGGGGCGGTCACCGGTCCACGACAGCAGCGACACCTTGCCCTGCGGCGCGGAACTGTGGGTGCAGGCCTCGGGGGCGCCCATGCCCAGGTCGTGGAAGACGTCCTCGGACGCCTGAGCAGGGTCGACGTCGCCGAAGGGATCCAGGTTCGCGATGCCGCGGGGTGTTTCCGGGGAGGCAGTCGGAATGACGTAGCGGTCATCGTATTTCGCAATGGCCAGCAGGCGGTACATTGCCTCAATGTCCTTGCCGGTCATGCCCACGGCTTGGGCGATCTCTTCCTGCGGCTCATTGCCCAGGTTGATATCGCGCATATAGGAGCGCATGGCGACGAGGCGGCGCAGGGACTTTTCTACCGGCACGGTATCGCCGGCGGTGAAAAGGCCGGCGAGGTATTCCAGTGGAATGCGCATATTCGACAGCGCGGAGAAGAGGATCTTGTGGTCCTCGCCGTCGTTGCCGGTGGCGGTCACCTTGTCCACGATGGGGGACAGCGGCGGGATGTACCAGACCATTGGCAGGGTGCGGTACTCCGGGTGCAGCGGCAGGGCCACGCCGTACTTGAAGATGAGATCGTAAATGGGGGACTGCTGGGCAGCATCGATCCAGGAGTGCGGGATTCCCTCGGCCTCGGCGGCGCGAACGACCTCCGGGTCATGCGGATCGAGCATGATGGACTTCTGTGCCTCAAAGAGATCCTGCTCGTTCTCGGTAGCGGCGGCCTCGGCTACGCGGTCTGCGTCATAGAGGATGACGCCGAGATAGCGAAGGCGGCCTACACAGGTCTCGGAGCACACGGTGGGCTGGCCCACCTCGAGGCGCGGGTAGCACAGGGTGCATTTCTCGGCCTTGCCGGTCTTGTGGTTGAAGTAAACCTTCTTATAAGGGCAGCCGGAGACGCACATGCGCCAGCCGCGGCAGCGGTCCTGGTCCACAAGTACGATGCCGTCTTCGGTGCGCTTGTACATCGCGCCGGATGGGCAGGAAGATACGCAGGTGGGATTCATGCAGTGCTCGCAAATGCGCGGCAGGTAGAACATGAACGAGTCCTCGATTTCCTTTTTGACCTCGAGGTTCATCTCGTGCAGGACTGGGTCATTATCTAGGGTGGCAGTGGAGCCGCCCAGGTTATCGTCCCAGTTGGAAGACCACTCGATCTTGTTGATATCGCGGCCGTCGATTTGGGATACCGGTTTGGCCGTAGGCTGGGTCTTTTGCCCGGCCTCGGCGCCCATCAGATCCTCATACTGGTAGGTCCATGGCTCGTAGTAGTCCTGGATGGTGGGAAGGTTCGGGTTGTGGAAGAGCGTAGCCAGCTTTTTGAGGCGGCCGCCCGCCTTCGGCTTGAGTTTGCCGGACTTGGTGCGCTCCCAGCCGCCCTTCCACTTATCCTGGTCTTCCCAGGTGCGTGGGTAGCCAACGCCGGGGCGGGTCTCGACGTTATTGAACCAGATATATTCGGCGCCTTCGCGGTTGGTCCATGCCTGCTTGCAGGTGACCGAACAAGTATGGCAGCCGATGCACTTGTCCAGATTCATAATCATGGAGATTTGGGCCATGACCTTCATTAGTAGGAAACCTCCTGGGAACGGCGGCGTACGCGGGTGACCTCATCACGGTTATTGCCGGTGGGGCCGATGTAGTTGAAGTGGTAAGTCAGCTGGCCGTAGCCTCCAGCGATGTGGACCGGTTTGATGGAGATGCGCGTCAGCGAGTTGTGGGTGCCGCCGCGGCGGCCGGTGTGCTCATTGAGCGGGGTACCGACGGTGCGCTCCTGTGCGTGGTTGCACAGCATCGTGCCCTCCGGAATGCGGTGGGAGACGATGGCACGTGCGGAGACAACGCCATTGCGGTTATAAACCTCGACCCAGTCGTTATCGGCCACGCCAATCTTCTTGGCATCCTTATTGGACATCCAGACCACCTGGCCACCGCGGGAGATGGACAGCACGTGCAGGTTGTCAAAGTACTGCGAGTGGATGGACCACTTATTGTGCGTGGTGAGGTAGCGCAGGGTGACCTCAGCCTCGCCGCGGTCATTGCGCAGGCTCTCGCCTGGGGCAAACTCGCCGTGCATGTGTACGTGATCCAACGGCGGGCGGAAGATAGGCAGGGATTCGCCGTAGTCCATGTACCAATCGTGGTCGATGTAGTACTGCATACGGCCGGTGAGCGTGTGCCAAGGCTTTTCAAACTCGACGTTGATGGAAAATGCGGTGTAGCGGCGCTTATTGCGCTTATCCGCGGTCCATTCTGGCGAGGTAATGACTTCCTTCGGCCGCTCCTTGATGTCATCCCAAGTGATGCGGACATCCTCATCGGCGGTGCCCAGCGGGGTCAGGTCTTTGCCCGTGCGGGAAGACAGGTATTCAAAGCCTTGCTTGGCCAGCTCGCCATTGGATACGCCCGAAAGGTGCAAAATGGCGTCGATAACCTTGGTGTCCTTGCTCAGGTCCACCAGTTCGCCCATGGACGTCTCAGACGTGCCACAGATGAGCTCGAGCTCCTTGACCTGCTTTTCCACGTTGAACTTCGTGCCATGGACTCCGGTGCCCAGCTTGGCCGGCAGCGGGCCCAGGTGTGCCCACTTCTCATAAATCTTGGTGTAGTCACGCTCGACAACATGCAGCTTCGGCATGGTGACACCAGGGATGAGCCCCTGCTTATCGACGTCCGGCACCACACCGTTGGGCATTCCCAGCTCGTCCGGGGTGTCATGGTGGCTGGGCTGGGTGATGACATCGCGCTGCACGCCGAGCCACTTGGTGGCCTTATCCGAAAGGGCTGCCGCAAGATCGCGGAAGACCTCGTAGTCAGAGCGGGCCTCCCATGGCGGGTTAATGGCCGCGTTGAAGGAGTGCAGGTACGGGTGCATATCCGTCGAGGACATATCGTGCTTTTCGTACCAAGTAGCGGCCGGGAAGATGAGATCGGATACCAGCGTGGTGGAGGTATTGCGGAAATCCGTGGTCATCATGAGATCGAGCTTGCCCTTAGGGGCTTCATCGACCCACTTGATGGTGCGCGGGCGATCCTCTGGGGCGAGCTCTTCTGCGGTGGCGTCGGAGTCGATGCCAAGGAGGTGGCGGAGGAAGAACTCCGTGCCCTTCGCCGAGGAGCCCAGAAGGTTGGTGCGCCAATTAAGCAGGATGCGCGGCCAGTTTTCTTCTGCAGACGGGTTGTCATAGGAGAATTCGAGGCGGCCGTTTTCTAGCTCTTGGACGACGTAGTCGTTGATATCCATGCCGGCTTCCTCGGCCTCGTCGGCCAGGAAGAGCGAGTTGCGGTTGAACTGCGGATAGGCCGGCATCCAGCCGCGGCGCATTGCCTCGGCCATGGTGTCCGAGACCATCTTATCGCCGATGGAATCGCGCGAGGCCAGGGGCGATCCCAAGTGCGAGGCGCGGGAATTATCGTAGCGGTACTGCTCGGTGGCGAAGTAGTAGAAGCCGGTGGTGATCATGTGGCGCGGAGGACGCTGCCAGTCCGTTGCCATCGCCCATTGGGTCCAGCCATTGACGGGACGTAGCTTCTCCTGGCCCACATAGTGAGCCCAGCCACCACCGTTGACGCCCTGGGTGCCACACATAGAGGTCAGTGCCAGGAAGGTGCGGTAGATGGTATCGGCGTGGAAGTAGTGGTTGACGCCAGCACCCATGATGATTTGGGAGCGGCCCTGGGAGTCCGCGGCATTCTGCGCAAACTCGCGGCCAATGCGGATGGCGGCATCCGCCGGAACACCGGTGAGTTCTTCCTGCCAGGCTGGGGTGCCGACCTCGCTGGCGTCGTGGAAGTCCTTCGGCCACGAGCCCGGCAAGTTGAGTTCGGCGCGGTTGACGCCGTAGTGAGCAAGCATGATGTCGAAGACGGTGGTGACCAGTTTGCCGTCCACCTCGCGCACAGGCACGCCGCGGTGGACGACGCCCGCGCCAATCGGCTTGCCGGTTCCCACGTCTTCCGGATTCGTGTCCAAGTCGAAACGAGGGAAGAGCACCTCGGCGGTGTCGAAGCGGTCGGTTTCTGCGATGGACATGACCGGATCCGCGTTATCGAGCGCGAGGTTCCACTTGGAAGATTCGTTATCCCAGCGGTCAGCGACGGTGCCGCCTGGGTCGACGACGCGACCGTTTTCCTCCATCACGAGGCCACGGTGAGTGGAGTTGGGGGTGGAGTTGAGGGAGGCGTCGGAAAGCTGGGCAGCGGTGAGGAACTTGCCTGGGGTATAGGTGCCATCGCCGTGGTCATCGAGTGCGACGAGGAACGGCGAGTCGGTGAACTTGCGCATGTAGTTCAGGAAGTAGGGTTCCTGGCGGTCCACATGGAAGGTCTTGAGAATGACGTGACCCATGGCAAAGGCGAGGGCGGCGTCAGTGCCCGGCTCGATGCGGGCCCACTCATCAGCGAACTTGGTGTTATCCGCGAAGTCAGGCGAGACCACCACAACCTTGGTGCCCTTATAGCGGGACTCGACCATAAAGTGCGCATCCGGGGTACGGGTGACGGGAATATTGGAGCCCCACATCATCAGATAGGACGAGTTGTACCAGTCACCGGATTCCGGAACATCGGTCTGATCGCCGAAGGTCTGCGGGGACGCCGGCGGCAGGTCGGCATACCAATCGTAGAAAGACAGGGCGACGCCGCCAATGGACTGCAAGAAACGCATGCCCGCGCCATAAGAAATCTGGGACATCGCCGGAATCACGGTGAAGCCATTAATGCGGTCAGGGCCGTACTTGCGGATGGTGTACACGTGCGCGGCCGAGGCAATGTCGATGGCCTCTTCATAGGAGATGCGGATGAGTCCGCCCTTGCCGCGCTGGGAGATATAAGCCTGGCGCTTTTCCGGGTCCTCCTGGATCGCGCGCCACGCCAGGACGGAATCTCCGTGCTTGGCCTTTTCCTCGCGGAACATGTCTACCAGCACGCCGCGGGCATACGGGTAGCGCACACGAGTAGGCGAGTAGGTGTACCACGAAAAGGATGCGCCACGAGGGCAGCCGCGTGGCTCGTATTCTGGCATGTCATTGCCGGTGGTGGGGTAGTCCACGGCCTGGGATTCCCAGGTGATAACGCCATCTTTGACGTAGACCTTCCACGAACATGAACCGGTGCAGTTCACGCCGTGGGTAGAGCGCACCATCTTGTCGAACGCCCAGCGGTTGCGGTAAAAGACGTCCGCTTGGCGACCGCCCTTGAGGAAGAGCTGCTGGCCAGAGTCGGTGGCTTCGCCCTTGCGCAGGTACGCGCCGAGCTTGAACAACGGATTCAGCTTGCCGTTTTCGGGGGAGACGTGAGTAGTCAAAGGGGGCTCCTAATTAGCCGGGGAACGGTGCGTTGGGGCGGGCATAGTAGATCCACACCAGCACGGTGGTAATTGCGAAGTAGACAACGCAGCCCCAGAAGAATGTGGCTGGTGCCATCATGGATAGCAGTACGCCGACGACGAAGGGGCCGAATGCGCCGATGGCGCCGGTCCAGCCGATGACGCCACCAGCTTGGCGCTTGGGCAAAATCATGGGCATCTGCTTGAAGGTGCCGGCATTGCCGAGACCGGTAAAGAAGAACATGATGAGCATGGAGCCCAAGAACCACCAGAACTCATCCGGGCTGGACGGGTTCAAGAACAGTGCGGATACGGCGGTAAAGACGGTCATGCCGAGGCAGCCGATGAAGGTCCAGATAGCGCCGCCGAACTTATCGCACAGCGGGCCCCAGAGCGCACGGACCAGCGCGCCGATGAGTGGTCCGAGGAAGGCGTAAGCAGCGCCATTGGGCAGGTCATCGAAGCTGCCGGCAAAGGACGATCCCTCGCCAAAGGTTTGATTGATCAGCAGCGCCATCTGTGCGGCGAAACCAGAGAATGCACCGAAAGTCATGAAGTAGACAATCGTGAGAATCCAAGTGTTCTTATTGCCGAAGATATCGATCTGTTGGCGGAAGTTGGCTTTAACGGGAACATCCTTGAGCAGCATCCATGCCAGGATGGCGCCGACGATAGCCCACGGTACGAGGAAAATAGCGGGATTGTGGACGAAAATATCACCCTTATCGGAGCGCTGCGGGGCAACCATGCCGACGCCGAGCAGGGTAAAGCCCATCAGCCACGGGGCAACAAGCTGGATGAAGGAGATGCCGAAGTTACCGATGCCGGCCTGGATGCCAAGGGCGGTGCCGGACAGGCGCTTGGGGAAGAAGTAGCCGGTCGACGGCATGAATCCGGAAAAGACGCCGCCGCCGATGCCGGAAATGAAGGACAGGACGAGCAGCCACCAGTACGGGGTGGACGTATCTTGCACTGCAAAGAACCAACCCAACATCGGGATGATGAACAAGAGCGAGGAGAAGAAGACCAGCTTGCGCGTGCCGATCATCGGGGGCAGGAACATGAAGATGAGACGGAAGATACCGCAGGCCAGGCCCGCAATTGCCGTCAGCCAGTAGAGCTGGCTCTTGGAGATATCGAAGCCGATTTGGTTTAGCTGCGGTGCGATCGCGGAGACGAGGTACCACGTGGCGAAGCCAATGATGAGAACGAAGGTGGAAATCCAGAGGGTCCGCCAGGCAATTTTGGAGTCCCAATGCTCGGAATCTTCTGGATCCCAGCCTTGGATGACTTTGCCTGAGGTATCGAGAGTAGTCATGAGTTCCTCACAAGTCGTAGGTGTGTGACTCGTAATCTACCTGTGGCGAAGCTGTGGGGAGTAAAATAAACCGGAAAATGCCGTGCTTAATTAAGGCATATTGATGTTGCGTAATTCTGGTCCGAATTGTCATTGCAGGTTAGCCTGCCGCATAGTATTGAATTGCGTGCATGTTTAGAGTATGTGAAATTTGTCACCGCAAGATGGTGGGGAGAAGTAGACAGATATGGAACGCGTCAGCGTCAGCATAATTCTCAGTTCCGATCGTGTATTGTCCGGGCAAAAATCGGGCAAAGCGGGGGAACGGGCGCGAGAGGTGTGTGAAGAGTATTCCGCTTCTGTACGGGCGGTTGAGGTCGTCCCAGAAGGCGCAGAGCCCGTGGAATCCGCACTGAAGGACTCTCTTCGTGCAGGCAGCGACGTCATTGTCATCATCGGCGGCACGGGACTTGGCCGTACTAACTTCACCCCGGAAGTGACGCAGAAGTATATTTCGGCCCGTTTGCACGGAGTGGAGACGCAAGTGCTTTTGCGCGGCCTAGAGTCATCCGCGAAGGCGGGACTTTCGCGAGGAATTATCGGGATGACTGAGCACGGTGGAGGCAGCCTTGTGATAAATACTGCATCCTCAGTGGGGGCGGTTGAGGACACCCTTGGGGTGGTTCTGCCTCTCTTACCCGACATCTTCCGGTCTTGCCGATAGATGCGCTCGACCCCGCCCATTGCGCTCACGGAGGCGGCGATTTCGCGCTTGCTGCGGCTCTCAGTGAGCGCGAAGGGAGGGGAGGCGGAGACTTCTTCCCTTGGCGCTCACGGGCGGAGGCGGTGGGCTAGATCAGCGGCTGCCGGTGAGCGCGAAGGGTGGTGTGGGGAGTGAACGCAGGAAGCTCGCGCAGCTCCGAACGGGTGTCGTAGTCGCGTTCGGCGCCGGTGCCGGGAATCTCTATGAAGTTGGCGCCACGGATGAAGCGGCGGACGGAGACGTTCCGAGCCGTAGGAAGGGATTCGAGCTGAGTGTGGAGCGCGGGAGCGCGCCAGAGGGAACACAGCGGCTGGAGGTAGCCGTCGGCGGCGCGCGTGAGTACGGCATCGGCCGTGGAGGAGGCGAGGGTCGAGCGCAGACGGGGAAGCAGCTGCGGCGAATCGGGGGCATCCACGGCGAAGAGGGCGAGCTCGGAGCAGTGGGATAACGCCTGGGCGCCGGCCGCGATGCCGGCGACAGGACCACCGTAGAGCGGTGACTCGCACACCTGGGGCACGCCGAGGCGATGCGGGGAGACAGCCACGGTCGGGGTGCCGTAGGGAAGCTGGGCGAGCAGGCGGTCGATAAAGCGCGTGCCGTGGACAAAAAGGGAGGCCTTATCGGCTCCGCCCATGCGCCTGCCGTGGCCGCCGGCGAGGATGACCGCGCCGAGCATTAGGACTCCGGGAGGGTGCGGGACCAGTCCCCGGAGCGGCCGCCGGATTTCGCCACGATTCCGCAGCGGCGGATATATGCGGAACGGTCCACGCCCTTGACCATGTCGATGATGGCGAGCGCGGAAACGTTCACCGCCGTCAGAGCCTCCATTTCCACGCCGGTGCGGTCGGCGGTGCGGACGGTGGCGGAGATGGACACGTAGTCGTCGGCAAGCGTGAGCTCGACTGCGCAGCCGTGTACGCCGATGGTGTGTGCCAAGGGAAGTAGCTCGGGGACCTTTTTGGCGGCCGAAATGCCGGCGATGCGGGCGACGGCGAGGACATCGCCCTTGGGCACGGTGCCATCGCGCAAGGCGGTCATGACCTCGGGTGAGCAGGCGACCTCGCCTTCGGCGGTGGCGGTGCGCACGGTGGGCTGCTTCTCGGTGACGTCGACCATGTAGGCGGCGCCGTCAGAGTTCAGGTGGGTAAATTCCATGGTTGCTCCTTAATACAGATAAACGGTGATGTCCTCGCCCATGGCCGGCGGCTCGGAGTCAATGAGGCAAAAGCCATTGGTGCCGGCCAGCGACACGACTCGGTGACTGCCGTGGGGCAGGTGCGAGGTGATGGCGGGCGCTGCCTGAAAGTCTACGGTGACGGGAACAATGGTCGGCCGGCCGCGGGAGGCGGGAAGGGGCGAATCCACCCGGGCGCGGAGGTTGACCCGCTGGCGTGGGGCGGGGTGTCCGGACAATGCGGCGATAAGTGGCCGGGCATAGAGCTGGAAATCGACGAAGGCTGCCACGGGATTGCCGGGCAAGCACAGCACCGGGGTGTCATTCCACAGGGAGTAGCCCTGCGGGGCGCCCGGGCGCTGGTCGACGTGCCCGAACCACGCGGAATCCGTGCGCCCGAGTACGGTGTGCACGACGTCGAAGGCGCCGGCTGATACGCCACCGGAGGTGATGATGAGGTCGTGGGAGGAGGTTAGCTCATCTAGCGCAGCGGACAGCTCGGCGGGGTTGTCGCCCACGTGCACGTGCGTATCTGCGCCGGAGAGGGCAGCGAGCATCGGGCCATTGGAATCCGGTAGTTGGCCGGGGACTAACTCCGCTGGGGAAGAGACGAGTTCTTCGCCGGAAGAAATGACCGCGATGCGCGGGCGCCGGTAGGCCGTAACGGTATATACGCCGGCGGAGGTGAGGGCGGCGATGACGGCGGCGTCGATAAGCGTGCCGGCGGTGGCGACTGGCGCGCCGGGCTGGATGTCCTCGCCGGCGGGGCGGATATGCGACTTGGTGGGTGCCTCGGTGATGGTGACCTCGTCTGGAAGTGCTACCGGGCCGGCCGGGGTGGTGGTGTTTTCCACGGGAATGACGAGCATTCCTGCGGTATCGGCCACGGGGGCGCCGGTCATGATGCGAACGGCGTGGCCGGCGGGCACATCGATGGGAGCCGCGCCGGCCGGTACGTCGCCGACGACGGGGAGGGTCCATGGTGCGGAGGAGGAAAGATCCGCGGCATGGACGAGGAAGCCATCCATCGCCGAATTAGCGTGGGGCGGCACGGGAAAGCGCGCGGGGGCGTCGGCGGCGAGGACGCGGCCGGTGAGGGAGGCGTCGACAGGCGCGGACTCGGCCGGCGGAGTGGAAGCCAGCGCGAGTACGGCATCGAGGTGCGCGGAGATGCTGCGGGGCGTGGACATAAGACTCAGGTTAGCCGCCAATGGCGGACATCGGACGGTCTGGTTGGAGAAAGCCCTCGTCATCAATGCCGTGACCGGGCTTTTTGGTCCACATTTCCCCGGCCCAAGCCTCCATGATCTCTGCATCGCTCGCGCCGGAGCGCAGCAGGTCTCGCAGCGGGGTTTCGGAATTGCCAAAGAGGCAATTGCGAATGGCGCCGTCGGTAGTAAGGCGGGTGCGGTCGCAATCGCCGCAGAAGGGGTGGGTGACCGAGGCAATGATGCCCAGCGTGCCGTGCGTGCCATCCGGAGCGCTGACCTCCCACAGGGCGGCGGGGGCGGAACCGCGTGGTTCGCGCGCCGGCGTCATGGAAAAGTGGGTGCGCAGTCGGGCGAGGATATCTTCGGCCGTGACCATGTCCTCGCGGCGCCACTGCTCGCGGGGCCCGAGCGGCATCTGCTCGATGAAGCGGAGCTGGGCGCCGTGGTGGACGGCATAGTCCGCCAGCGGAACGATGTCTTCTTCGTTGACCCCGGGCATGACCACGGCGTTGATCTTGATGGGGTGCAGGCCCGCGGCATCTGCGGCGGCGATGGCCTGCAACACGTGGTCGAGCCGGTCGCGGCGGGTGAGCGCGGCGTAGCGCTCGCGGTCGATGGTGTCGAGCGAGATATTGATGCGGTCGAGCCCGGCCGCGGCGAGGGCGCCGGCGCGCTTTTCTAGGCCAAGCCCGTTGGTGGTCAGCGCGGTGGACGGGGAGCGGCCCTGGTCGGTGCGCAGCTGTTTGGTCGCGGCAATAATTTTCTCCAGCGACTTGCGTAGCAGGGGCTCGCCGCCGGTAAAGCGCACTTGGCGGATGCCCAGCTTGCCGACGCCTATCCGGATCAGCCGGATGGTTTCCTCATCGCTCAAGGTTTGCTCTGTGGGCATCCACTCCAAACCTTCGGCCGGCATGCAATAGGTGCAACGCAGGTTGCAGCGATCCGTGAGGGAGACGCGCAGGTCACGGGCTTGGCGTCCATAGCGATCCACCAGTGCGCGCGTGCCATCAGCGGCCGGTGCAGGCAGATCCGCCGGCGGTTTCGCTCGGCCCACGGTAGGCAGGGGCAGGGAAACCACGGGCTGCTGGGAGGAAGGGGTCATTGGTGCCAGTCTAAGAGAGGGGACGAGGTACACCAAGCTGCAACGGCGACTGACGCGAATTTATTCCTAGTTTTCCCGGCTTAAATCGGCGGCGTTGGTGGCATCGAGGCGCTGGGATTCACCCGGTCCTTTGAGCCGGATGATGTTGTACTCGCCCTCTGCCAGGTGGGCGCGCAAATCTTTCTTATCGAACTTGCCCACGGATGTCTTATCGATGGACTTCACAAAGGTCCAATACTCCGGCAGCATCCAGCTCGGCAGTTCCTTGCGCATGCTGGCGCGCAGGCGCTCTGCGGTTTCGATGGTGGGCGAGGCGCCCTCGGCCAATACTGTGACGGCGAGTGGGCGCTCGACCCATTGCTTATCGGGGTAGCCGATGACGGCGGCTTCCACGACGAGTTCGTCGGACATGATGAGGTTTTCTAGCTGCACGGAATAGATCCATTCGCCGCCGGAGCGAATGACATCGCGGGCGCGGTCCTCCACGGTAAGGAAGCCATCCTTGGTCACAGAGCCCACGTCGCCAGTGCGCAGCCAGCCATCGGCGGTGAACTTATCCTCCGCGGCCTCGACTTGATTGCCGCGGAATTCGGAAGCGATTTCGCCCGGTTCAGCGGTGGGCGAGTGGTAGTAGGAACCGGTGACCAGGTTGCCGCGCACCTGCAGCTCGCCGGCATTGCGGTCGGTGCGGGCGACGACTTGCCCGTCGTTGACCACGCGGTATTCCAGTGAGGCGGGGATGCGGCCTTGGGATACGCGGTAGGCCCAGCGGGTATCGCCAGAGGCACCCTGGGGCGGGCGGGCAACGCTGCCCACGGTGGAGGTTTCCACCATGCCCCACACGTGGACCACATCGACGCCGTAGCGCTCCTCCCACATCTTGATCAGCGTCGGCGGGACGGGGGAGCCGCCGGCGTAGATCTCGGTGAGCGTCATGCGCTCTGGTGGATGGTGCATGTAGTGGACAAAGAGCTGAATCCAGATGGTGGGCACGCCGTGTGCCACGCGTGGAGAGGTAGCGGCGATGGCCTTGGCTAGGGTGGGGGCGGACACGTCGGCGTCGGGAAGCACCAGCGGGGTGCCCGTCATGAAACAGGTGAAGGGAACGCCCCAGCTGAGCACGTGGCAGATAGGAATGCAGCACAGGAAGGTCTCGCCGTGGGTAATGCACAGCGAGTCCGAGGAACGCAGCTGCATGGCCTCCAAATAGAGAGACCGGTGCGAATACAGCACTCCCTTGGGCGCGCCCGTGGTGCCCGTGGAATAGCACAGCGCCGCGGCCGTGCGCTCATCTAGTTCGGGCCAGTCATAGACGGTAGAGCGGCCGTCGATAAGAGCCTCATAGGAATACACCTCAACCCCGCGGGGGAAAAGGTGGGCAAACTGCTGCGCTGGTTGGGCGCCGGTGATGATGACGCTTCCCACGGAGTTGGTGCCCACGAGCACCTTGCCCAGCTGCTGCGCCAGGCGGGGATCGCAGACGATGGCGGAGATTTCCGCATGGTTAATAATGTGGCGAATCTGGTCATTCATCAGCTGCTTATTCAGCGGGGCAAAAATCGCACCCTTGCAGGCGGTGCCAAACATTACCTCCAAGTGCTCGGCGCAATTCCACATAAAGCTGCCCACGCGCTCATCGCTGGTGATACCCAATTCATCGTGAATGGCGTGGGCGAACGCGGCGGCGCGGGCAGCGATATCGCGGAAGGTAACTTCCTCGGCTGGATCGAATTCCGAGCCGGTGCCCTCACCGTGCCAGGTGGTAACCGTGGTGTCCCCGTGTACCGAGGCACCGTATTCCAAAATGCGGGTCAGGGAGAGGGGGATATCCATCATCGTGGAAAGCATGCCTCTACTGTAGCGGTGTCATGGTGCGGGCGTTGCGCCCTATGCGTTATACTTGTTCGCGACTGGTAGGAAACCGGAAAGTTTAGCTCCCCTTTCCTATGCATTCGGGCCCAGAGAAGTAGTTTGCCCGCAGTCGTTTCTTGATTTCTTCCGGTTCGCGCACTCGTTGTGCGAAGTCTCCTCGAGGACACGGAAGAGGCCTCATACTTATTGCCCGGCAGGACGCGCATGCGCCTTGGCACGAGGGCGAGAAGTCCTAGAAAAATACACATTGGCTTCCAGTGCAACGCCGCGAGCATAGGCTGCGGCGGCTCCCGCATAATCGGACCTGGTCAAGCAACGAAAGGATATCCGTGAGCGAAACGGACAACACCGCAGCACAGGATCTTGCATCCCTGAAGCTGCCGGAATTGCGCAAAATGGCCGCAGAGCGCGGCCTACGTGGTGTCTCTGCCCTGCGCAAGGGGGATCTCATCACCGCCATCAAGACTGGTAAAGTTCCGCCAAAGGCCAAGGCCAAGGTGGAAAGAGCCGCTCGGGTAGAAAAGGCGGAGAAGGCAGAGAAGCCTGAAAAGGTAGATAAACCACGCACTAAGGCGCAGGATGATGCGCCGAAGAAGGCGGAAAAGCAGGAAGAATCCGGCGAGAAGCAGGATAACCGCCAGCAGAGCTCTGGCGAGGAGCAGCGCTATGAGTCGCGCTCCCAGGCCCGCCGCGCTCGCCGCAACCGCGCCCGCCGCCAAGAGCGTCAGGAGCGCCAAGAACGGCAAGAGCGCGAGGAGCGCAACCGCAACGAGGAGCAGGGCGGCACTAAGGACAACCGCGACAATAACTCCCAGGATGGCTCCGATAATCAGGGCGAGAAGAATGACCGCGGCGATAATAAGCAGCGCGGCAACCGCCACGAGGACAACAATAACCACGAGCGCGGCAACCGCCGTGGGCGCCGCAACCGCCGCAACCGCCGCGGCCGCGGAAATAACAATGACAATAACGGCGGCAATGATTTGCAGGTCCGCGAGGGCGATGAGTTGCAGGCTGTCGGCGGCATCTTGGACGTCGTAGACAATAATGTCGCTTTCCTGCGCACCACGGGTTACCGCGCCGCGGCTTCCGACGTCTTTGTGAACAACGGCATCGTCCGCCGCCTAGGCCTGCGCTCCGGTGATGCCATCACTGGCCAGGTCAAGGTCTCCGGCCCGACGCATACCCACGGCAATGGCCGCAACCGCCGCAAGTACAACCAGCTTGTACAGGTCGATACCGTCAACGGCATTGATCCGGAAGGCGCAAAACAGCGCCCGCACTTTAATAAGCTGACCCCGCTGTACCCGAATAAGCGCCTGCGTTTGGAAACGGATCCGAAGATCCTCACCACCCGCGTCATTGACCTCATCATGCCGATTGGCAAGGGCCAGCGCGCGCTGATCGTCTCCCCGCCAAAGGCCGGTAAGACGACGATTCTGCAGAATATCGCCAACGCGATTTCTACCAATAACCCGGAGTGCTACCTCATGGTCGTCCTCGTAGACGAGCGCCCTGAGGAAGTTACGGACATGCAACGCTCCGTCAACGGTGAGGTAATTGCCTCCACCTTTGACCGCCCGCCATCAGAGCACACCTCCGTGGCGGAGCTGGCTATCGAGCGCGCTAAGCGCCTGGTGGAGCAGGGCAAGGATGTCGTGGTCTTGCTGGATTCCATTACCCGCCTCGGCCGCGCTTATAACAATTCCTCCCCGGCTTCTGGCCGCATTCTCTCCGGCGGTGTGGACTCCAATGCGCTCTACCCGCCAAAGCGCTTCCTGGGTGCCGCCCGCAATATCGAAGAGGGTGGTTCGCTGACGATTATCGCCACCGCCATGGTGGAGACCGGCTCTACCGGCGATACCGTCATCTTCGAGGAATTCAAGGGCACGGGCAACGCCGAACTGAAGCTGGATCGTGGCATCTCTGAGCGCCGCGTCTTCCCAGCCGTGGACGTCAACCCGTCCGGTACTCGTAAGGACGAGCTGCTGCTCGTTCCAGAGGAAGCACGCATCATGACCAAGCTGCGTCGCATCCTCTCCGCCCTGGACTCCCACCAGGCCATTGACCTGCTCATTAAGCAGCTGAAGAAGACCCGCTCCAATGGCGAGTTCTTGATGCAGGTGGCCTCCTCGGCCCCGATGGCTGCGGATAAGGATGAAGAAGATTATGTCTAATCAGGTTTCGCTCGTTGATGACATCGTGTCCGAGTACCAGGGCATTGAGATGCAGATGGCCGATCCGGAAGTAGCCGGCGACCAGAAGCAATTCCGCAAGCTCTCCAAGCGCTACGCGGAGCTGCGCCCCATCATCATGGTCAATGATGAGCTGACCCAGGCGCGCGAGGATCTCGCCGATGCCAAGGAGATGGCCTATGAGGACCATGACTTCCAGGAGGAAGCGGACCGCCTAGAAAAGTCCGTGGAGAGCTTGGAAGAAAAGCTCGCTGACCTGCTCGCGCCGCGCGATGAGCAGGATTCCGAGGACATCATTATGGAAATCAAGGCCGGCGCGGGCGGCGAAGAAGCGGCCCTCTTTGCCGGCGACTTGGCCCGCATGTACGAGCGTTATGCGGACAAGACGGGCTTTAATTGGGAGGTCTTGGGCCTCAATGAGTCCGATTTGGGCGGTGTGAAGGATATGACCATTTCCTTCCGTTCCAAGTCCCCGTCGCGCGATGGTGCATGGTCCGTATTCAAGTTTGAGGGCGGCGTGCACCGCGTGCAGCGTGTTCCGGTTACTGAATCCCAGGGCCGCATTCAGACCTCTGCCGCCGGCGTGCTGGTCTACCCGGAGCCGGAAGAGGTCGAGTCTGTCAATATCGATGACAAGGATATTCGCGTCGACGTTTACCGTTCTTCCGGTAAGGGCGGTCAGGGCGTGAACACCACCGACTCCGCGGTGCGTATTACCCACCTGCCCACCGGGCTTATCGTGACCTGCCAGAAGGAGCGTTCCCAGATTCAGAATAAGGCGCGTGCGCTGCAGGTTCTGCAGGCCCGTCTGGATCAAATGGAGCGCGAGGCCCGCGAGGCTGAGGCCGGCGAGCAGCGCGCCTCTCAGGTGCGCACCATGGACCGTTCCGAGCGTATCCGCACCTATAACTGGCCGGAAAACCGCATCACGGACCACCGCATTGGTTACAAGGCCAATAACTTGGACTCCGTGTTGAACGGTGACATGAATGACCTTATTAAGGCCCTGCAGGACCAAGAGCGCGCTGAGCGCCTCGAGGCCGAGGGGTAAACCAGCGTGAATAACACGTATGGACGGGCGCTGCGCCGCGGGGTGCAGCGCCTTCGTGCTGCCGGGGTGGCCAGCCCTGAATGGGATGCACGCATTATGGCCGCGCACCTAATGCACTGCGGCCACATGGATATCCCGCTCGATCAGTCACCTATGCCTGGTTTCGACGTGGCCTTTGATGCGCTGCTTCGTCGCCGGGAGGCCCGCGAGCCGTTGCAGTACGTACTAGGCAGCGCCTGGTTCGGCCCGCTGGAGCTCAAGGTAGGCCCGGGCGTGTTTATCCCGCGGCCGGAAACCGAGGTTATGGCGGACTGGGCGGTGCGCAATGTGGACGGTCCGCGGCTGGTTGATTTGTGCACCGGCACGGGCGCATTAGCGCTCTACCTGGCCCACTATCTACCCAAAGCGCAGGTGAGGGCAGTTGAGCTTGCCGACGCCGCACTGGCCTATACCCACGCCAATACCCATAACACCGGGGTAGAGGTCATCCAGGCTGACGCCACTGCCGACGACACTTTGGCGGACTGGAATGGGACCGTGGACCTCCTCGTGACTAACCCGCCCTACGTGCCAGAGACCCCGGATCTTGAACCGGAGGTATATCACGACCCGCATAACGCGGTCTTCGCCGGGGCGGATGGGATGGGGGTCATCACCGGCCTTATCCCGACCATTGCGCGCCTTGTGCGCCCGGGAGGCAAGGTGGCCATCGAACACGACGATTCCACGAGCGAGGCCGTACAAGCCGCAGTGGCCCGACACGGCGGCTTTAAACAGATCGCCGCGCTGCAAGACCTGACGGGAACGTCCCGGTTTGTCACTGCGGTGCGCGGGGTAGACTAAGACACCAGTGAGGGCAAGAAGGGGAGAAGATGATGCAAGGAAAGATTTTTAACTGCGCCAACGATGCCGAGCGCGAAGAGGGTATGAACATTGCGGTCAAGGCTGCCCAATCCGGTCGCCTCGTGGTTATGCCCACCGATACGCTCTACGGCCTCGGCTGCGATGCCTTTGATAACGATGCCGTAGCCAACCTCTTGGCCACTAAACAGCGTGGCCCGGATATGCCGGTGCCGGTTTTGGTAGGTTCCTGGGATACCGTTCGCGGTCTGGTCGCTTCCTATACCGATACCGCGCGTGACTTGGTGGAGGCCTTTTGGCCCGGTGGACTGTCCATCGTCGTTCCGCAAGCGCCGTCCCTGCCGTGGAACCTCGGCGATACCCGCGGCACCGTGATGCTGCGCATGCCATTGCATCCCATTGCCATCGAGTTGCTGCGCGAGGTTGGCCCCATGGCTGTCTCCTCTGCCAATATTTCTGGCCACCAGCCGCCGACCACGGCGCTCATGGCCAAGCAGCAGCTTGGTAAAGCCGTGACGGTTTACTTGGATGGGGGAGAGACGGCCGTCGGCAAGCCCTCGACGATCATTGACCTCTCCGGCGAGTGCCCGTACCTGCTGCGCGAAGGAGCGCTCTCGGCCGAGGAAATCGGCGAGGTTATCGGCGTCGACGCGCAGACCCTGCGCACCCGTCCACAGGCTTAAGGGGGAATTCGCGTGAGCGGCAGTGGTGTCCCGCTGCGCGAGCTGGCCCTCGTCATTCTCGTCGCAGCAGCATTTACGTATCTCACCACCGGTGTGGTGCGCTCCTTTTTGGTGCGCACCGGCCGCGTGGCGGAGATTCGGCTGCGCGACGCCCACACACAGCCCACCCCGCGCATGGGTGGGGTGGCCATGTTTACCGGCTTCGTGGCGGCGATATTCCTCGCAGCCCAGCTTCCAGCCTTGACTCGGGGCTTTATGCCCGTCACTCCGGAGATGAATGCGGTGCTGTGGGCGGCCTTGGCGCTCGTGCTTGTCGGAGTGGTTGATGACTTGGTCGAGCTGAGTGCCATAGTGAAGCTTTTTGGCCAGCTCTTTGCGGCCACCTTGATGAGCGGGCTGGGCCTTACCTGGACGCTGCTTTTCATCCCTTTTGGAGGCGGCACCACGGTCGTCCTCGACCAATTGCAAAGCACCCTGCTCACCGCGTTCTTTACCGTTCTGCTCATCAATGCCATCAACTTTGTGGACGGCCTCGATGGCCTAGCGGCAGGCCTTGGCATGATTGCGGGCGGGGCAATTCTGGTGTTTTCTTTGACGGTTCTCCACGACCAAGGCGGTGCAGTCTCGGCCTACCCACCGGCCATCATTAGCGCTGCCCTGGTGGGAATGTGCGCCGGATTCTTGCCGCATAACTTCGAACCGTCTCGCATCTTCATGGGCGATTCTGGCTCGATGCTGATTGGACTCTTGCTCGCTGCGGCCTCGACTTCCGCGTCTGGCAAGATCAACATGTCGCTTTACGGCACGGTGGACATTGTCGCCTTGATGTCGCCCATCATTGTGGTGGTCGCAGCGGTGTTTATTCCAGTCCTGGACCTTGTCTGGGCTGTGATTCGCCGCCTGTCTCAAGGACGCTCGCCGTTTTCTGCAGATAAGGCGCACATCCATCACCGCCTACTCTCGCTCGGCCATACTCACCGCCGGACTGTGCTGGTTCTTTACCTGTGGGTCTCCGCCGTGGCCTTCGGCGCGGTGTCCTTTTCCATCGTGCCCGCGCCGGTGGCCATTGGCGTCACCATCGTTGCCTTGCTCTTGGCGTTCGCGGCAACCCTCGTACCTTTGCGGCAAGGAAAGATTGGTCCAGCTGCGCGAAAGTCCGTCGTGGTGAAGGAATCCGAGCCCTCGTGAGGTAGGGTGTGTAGCCGTGAGTGACCAAATAGTGAATCCTGACTTTGATGACCCGCGACTTCCAATACAGCGAGCTGTAAGCCTAGGTGCAAAGGCTCTCCTTGCCATTACAATCGTTTCCCTCGCTGTGTGGGGCGGTATGAAGGGTATGCCGGGGGTATGGGGAGTTGCTATTGGTGCTGCCTTTGGCGGTGGTTTCGTGCTTTTTACAGCTGGGTCTGTCCTCCTTACCGCGAAATCTACCCCGCCCACAACGATTGCCTTAGTTCTAGGAGGGTGGCTAATCAAGCTAATTGTCCTTATTGGTGTGCTTGCCTTGATCCGCGATCTGGATTTCTACGACACTTGGGCGTTGTTTATAACGGTGGTTTTAGCTCTCGTTGTGACATTAGGCACCGAGGTTTGGGGAGTCGTTACCTCTAGGGTTACCTACGTATCCTAAGTCCCATACGGTTACTCTAGCGACCTCAATTTGGGATGTGCTGTTCTTTGCATGTCGTGGCGGAGGACAGCTCTTTTTTTATGTGCACTACCGGCCAGAAGTGGAAATGGGCACCCCCGAGGAGGAGGTGAAAGAGAACAGTGTGATGAACTCCACGTTCTTGAATTTGGCCGGAAAATAGCGGTTTTGATCCTTTGATCGCTGCTGTGGGAAAGATCAACTCGCAAACTGGGGCCCCCACGTGCAAAAACTCTTGATCTAGCTGATACTATTTCCCTCGGGTTACCGCGGTAGTTGGCACCAGCCTGCTTTCCGTCCTGGTAAATCCCTGCCTTGATCACGCTGATGTGCGACGGAGTCCGTGTTCAAGGCGGAGAGTTTGAGACGTCCATCGCACCACAGAAGCTTTCACAAGCTGTGTGGCCCGAACACGGGAGAGAACGCTGAGCGTTACAACATTGGCTATGAAAGGGCACTTCCATACGCCCGATCTAGGTGAAGAATTCTTCCCGGGGCAAATGAATGCTGACCATCTGTTTTTCGGCGACTTTGCCGGCGGATGGTTCGCGCTTGATCGCCTGATGCTGATTCGTATATTGATGACGCTGATTGTGGTGATCCTATTCTGGGCCGCCTTTAAGAACCCCAAGCTGGTTCCTTCCGGCCTTCAGAATGTGGGCGAAAACGCGGTCGACTTTGTCCGTGTACATATCGCTGAGGACATCTTGGGTAAGAAGGAGGGAAAGCGATTTCTGCCAATTATCGCTAGCATCTTCTTCGCGGTTTTGTTTATGAACGTTGCGACCGTTATCCCGGGGCTAAACGTCTCGCCAAACGGTCGTATTGGTATGCCAATTGTCTTGGCTGCCGTTGCGTATATCGCCATGATTTACGCCGGTGCTAAGCGTTACGGCTTGGGAAAGTTCATTCGCTCCTCTGTAGTGATTCCGAACTTGCCTCCGCTACTGCACTTGCTGGTGGTACCGATTGAATTTTTCTCTACGTTCATTCTGCGACCGGTTACCCTTGCTATTCGTCTCATGGCGAACTTCCTTGCTGGACACATCATCCTGGTTCTTCTCTTCTCTGCTACGAATTTCTTCTTCTGGCAGCTGAATGGGTGGACCGCCCTGTCTGGATTAACCGTTGTCTTGGGCTTGGCTATGAGCCTGTTCGAGATTCTGGTTATTTTCCTGCAGGCGTACATCTTCGCTCTGTTGACGGCGGTGTACATTGAGCTGTCCCTGCACGCAGATTCGCACTAAGGACGAGGTCGACGAGCGCGACCGAGTAAACCACCTAACTTCACAACATTGACATTCAGTCCGATTGTGGGCTGACACATTTACGAAAGGGAACGACTTTCACCATGAACGAGATCATTCTGGCAGCGGACGCCGCTTCTAAGTTTGAAGGCTTCGGTACTATTGGCTACGGCCTAGCAGCTATTGGTCCTGGTATCGGTATCGGCATCGTCGCCGGCAAGACCGTTGAGGCTATGGCTCGCCAGCCGGAGATGGCCGGTCAGCTTCGTACCACCATGTTCCTGGGTATCGCCTTCACTGAGGCCCTGGCACTTATTGGCCTCGTTGCCGGCTTCCTGTTCTAAAAGCTCGAGTTTTCCAAACCGAAACTTTTAAGACGGGAGACCTATGAATAACGTCGTTTATATGCTTGCTGCAGAAGGAGGGGAGAACCCGGGATCGGGTAGCTTCTCCGTGCTTCTGCCCAAGAATTATGACATTTTCTGGTCTTTGCTGTGCTTCATTGTAATTCTCTTGTTGTTCTGGAAGCTTGTGCTTCCGAAGTACACCAAGATGCTGCAGGAGCGTGAAGACCGGATCGAGGGTGGCTTGAAGCGCGCCAAGGCTCAGCAGGCCGAGGCTAAGGCCGCTCTGGAAAAGTACAATGCTCAGCTGGCCGATGCCCGTGCAGAGGCAGCCGAGATCCGCGAGCAGGCGCGCGAGCGCGGCAAGCAGATTGAGGCCGAGGCTAAGACCAACGCGGAAGAAGAGTCCCGCCGCATCGTCGCCAATGGCGAGAAGCAGCTGGAGGCTTCCCGCTCGCAGGTTGTTACTGAGCTGCGTTCCGAAATGGGCCAGAACTCCATCAACCTGGCGGAGAAGATTCTGGGCGGCGAGCTTTCCGACGCCTCTAAGAAGTCCTCCACCATTGATGGCTTCTTGTCCGAGCTCGACTCTGTGGCACCGGCCGGAAAGTAGGCAACTATGAAGGCAGCTAGCCGCGAAGCACTCGCAACCTCGCAAACCCGCTTGGATGAGATCCTGGGAGGCGACAACAATGTCGCCACCGCCGCGCAGGCGGGCCTGGATATCTTTGAGGTTGTCGATGTCTTGGATGCAGACCGCGAATTGCGCGTCGCATTCACCGATATCGCCGCCCCGAGCGAGGCACGCAAGTCCCTGGCCGAGACCCTGTTTGGCTCCAAGATTTCCGGTGGCGCATTGCGCATCATCCAGGAAGCTGCGGCTGCACAGTGGTCCACCCCGAAGGACTTTGTCAAGGGCTTGGTGTCCCTGGGCCGCCGCGCACTGCTGCGCGGTGCTGAGGCGCAGGGGCAGCTGGGCCAGGTAGAAGACGAGCTCTTCCGCCTGTCCCAGATCCTTGACCGTGAGGGCGAGCTCACCCAGCTGCTTTCCGACCGAACTGCTGATTCCGCCCGCAAGCGCGGATTGCTGGCAAACGTGCTCTACGGCAAGGTCACGATGTTTACTGAGGCACTGGTGCTTCAGGCCATCTCCCGCCCAGAGCAGAACCCGATCGATGACGTAGCCGCACTGGCTGATTCTGCAGCTGATCTGCAGGGTCGCACTATTGCGCGCGTTACCGCTGCGGGTGAACTAAACGAAGGCCAGCAAGCAGTACTCGCTGAGAAGCTGGGCAAAATTTATGGTCGTGCGATGTCCATTCACTCTGAGGTTGACACCAGCCTCCTCGGTGGCATGCGCATCCGCGTCGGCGATGAAGTCATTGACGGTTCTACGGCAGGCAAAATTGCCCGCCTGCGTGCCCAGATGGCATAGCCGAAACGACAGAAACGATTTAAGTAAGTGCTGGAAGATACTACCGAGAGCAGGAAGAACATGGCGGAGCTGACGATCTCCTCCGACGAGATCCGTAGTGCGATTGCGAACTACACCTCGAGCTACTCCGCGGAGGCCTCCCGTGAGGAGGTCGGCGTGGTCATTTCGGCAGCTGACGGTATTGCGCAGGTTTCTGGCCTGCCGTCCGTTATGGCGAATGAGCTGCTCGAGTTCCCAGGCGGCGTTATTGGCGTCGCACAGAACCTTGACACCAACTCCATCGGTGTCGTGGTCCTGGGCAACTTCGAGTCCCTCAAGGAGGGCGACGAGGTTAAGAGGACCGGCGAGGTTCTCTCCATCCCAGTGGGCGAGGAATTCCTCGGCCGCGTAATTAACCCATTGGGTCAGCCGATCGACGGCATGGGCCCAATCAACGCTGAAGAGGAGCGTGTCCTCGAGCTGCAGGCACCGTCCGTGCTGCAGCGCCAGCCGGTTGAAGAGCCAATGCAGACCGGCATCAAGGCTATCGACGCAATGACCCCGATCGGCCGCGGCCAGCGCCAGCTGGTCATCGGCGACCGTAAGACCGGTAAGACCGCGGTCTGCATCGATACCATTTTGAACCAGAAGGCTAACTGGGAGTCCGGCGACAAGGATAAGCAGGTACGCTGCATCTACGTCGCTATCGGCCAGAAGGGCTCGACCATCGCCGGCGTACGCCGCACCCTTGAGGAGCACGGCGCACTGGATTACACCACCATCGTGGCCGCACCGGCTTCCGATTCCGCCGGCTTCAAGTGGCTGGCACCGTTCTCCGGTGCAGCACTGGGTCAGCACTGGATGTACCAGGGCAACCACGTCCTGGTTATCTACGATGACCTGACCAAGCAGGCTGAGGCCTACCGTGCCATTTCCTTGCTGCTGCGCCGTCCGCCGGGACGCGAGGCATACCCGGGCGATGTGTTCTACCTGCACTCCCGCCTGCTGGAGCGTGCTGCAAAGCTTTCCGACGACATGGGTGCTGGCTCCATGACCGCCCTGCCGATCATCGAGACCAAGGCAAACGACGTCGGCGCCTTCATTCCGACCAACGTCATTTCCATTACTGACGGCCAGGTCTTCCTGGAGTCCGACCTGTTCAACCAGGGCGTTCGTCCGGCTATTAACGTCGGTGTTTCCGTCTCCCGTGTCGGTGGCGCAGCACAGACCAAGGGCATGAAGAAGGTCGCCGGTAACCTGCGTCTGGACCTGGCTTCCTACCGTGACCTGCAGGCCTTCGCGGCATTCGCATCTGACCTGGATGCTGCCTCCAAGGCTCAGCTGGAGCGCGGTTCCCGTCTGGTCGAGCTGTTGAAGCAGTCCGAGTCCTCCCCGCAGCCGGTGGAGTACCAGATGGTGTCCATCTACCTCGCCGAGGCTGGCATCTTCGACGTCGTTCCCGTTGAAGACGTCCGCCGCTTCGAGGACGAGGTGCACGAGTACCTCAATGCCAATACCCCAGAGGTCTTTGAGCAGATTTCCGGCGGCAAGCCGCTGACCGATGAGTCCAAGGACGCATTGGTTGCGGCAGCTAAGGACTTCCAGCCGACCTTCCGCACCTCCGAGGGCCACAACTTGGGCTCCGAGGCGCCGGTAGAGCCTTTGGATGAAAGCGACGTAAAGAACACCGAGCTCAACGTCTCCCGCAAGACGGCTAAGTAGAGTTCAGAACTCACAACTAACCGTCTAGATTAAAGAAGGGAGGAGAAACGATGGCTAATCTTCGCGAACTACGTGACCGCATCCGGTCCGTCAATTCGACTAAGAAGATCACCAAGGCCCAGGAGCTCATTGCTACCTCGCGCATTACCAAGGCGCAGGCTAGGGTAGAGGCCTCACAGCCGTACGCGGCTGAGATGACCAGCATGATGAACAAGCTGGCTGCCGCCTCTACGTTGGAGCATGACATGCTGCGTGAGCGTGAAGACGGAAACGTCGCCGCCATCCTCGTGGTCACTTCTGACCGCGGTATGTGCGGTGGCTATAACAACAACGTCTTCAAGAAGGCAGCACAGCTGCAAGCTCTCCTGGAAAGCAAGGGCTACGAGGTAGTTCGCTACGTTACCGGTAATAAGGGCATCGGCCACTACAAGTTCCGCGAGGACGAGGTAGTTGGCAGCTGGGGCGGTTTCTCTCAGGATCCAACCTGGGAGACTACCCACGATGTGCGCCGTCACTTGATTGATGGCTTCATTGCTGGTTCCCATGGCACTACCAAGGGCCGCGACGGCCTGCATGCGCAGGGTGAGGGCGCCGGTGTACGTGGCTTTGACCAGGTACACGTTGTCTACACCGAGTTTGAGTCCATGCTGACCCAGACCGCGCGTGCTCAGCAGCTGTTGCCAGTTCAGCCGGTTATTCAGGATGAGGAGTATCACCTCGGAGACTCCGCTCTGACTGACTCCGCATCTGCGGACGACGTTGCCGCAGGATTCGAGTTCGAGCCAGACGCAGAGACGCTGATGGAAGCGCTGCTTCCGCAGTACGTCTCGCGTATCCTGTTTGCTATGTTCTTGGAAGCCTCTGCTTCCGAGTCCGCTGCACGCCGTACAGCTATGAAGTCTGCTACTGACAACGCAACCGAGATGGTCGAGGACCTCTCTCGCGTGGCTAACCAGGCCCGTCAGGCACAGATTACCCAGGAAATTTCAGAGATCGTCGGTGGCGCTGGCGCGCTATCTGACAGCGCAGAAAGTGACTAGATTATGACTACAGCTCTGCAAGAGCAGAATGCACAGTCTTCGGCAGTCGCCGGTCGTGTCGTGCGCGTCATCGGTCCGGTTGTGGACGTGGAATTCCCACGTGAGGCACTGCCGGCCCTGTACAACGCACTGCACGTCGACATTAAGCTCGAAGCTGTTGCAAAGACCGTCACCCTCGAGGTCGCTCAGCACCTCGGTGACAACCTTGTCCGTACCGTCTCCATGGCACCGACCGACGGCCTCGTCCGCGGTGCCGAGGTCATCGACTCCGGAAAGCCAATTTCCGTGCCGGTCGGCGACGTCGTCAAGGGCCACGTCTTCAACGCCCTCGGTGACTGCCTCGACGAGCCGGGCCTCGGCCGCGATGGTGAGCAGTGGGGCATCCACCGCGAGCCGCCAGCGTTCGACCAGCTCGAGGGTAAGACCGAGATTCTGGAGACCGGCATTAAGGTCATTGACCTGCTGACCCCGTACGTTAAGGGCGGCAAGATTGGCCTCTTCGGCGGCGCAGGTGTGGGTAAGACCGTTCTGATTCAGGAGATGATTACCCGTATCGCCCGTGAGTTCTCCGGTACCTCCGTCTTCGCCGGCGTCGGCGAGCGTACCCGTGAAGGCACCGACCTCTTCCTGGAGATGGAAGAGATGGGCGTGCTGCAAGATACCGCACTTGTCTTCGGCCAGATGGATGAGCCGCCAGGAGTCCGTATGCGCGTGGCTCTGTCCGGCCTGACCATGGCGGAGTACTTCCGCGATGTGCAGAACCAGGACGTGCTGTTGTTCATCGACAACATTTTCCGTTTCACCCAGGCCGGCTCTGAGGTTTCGACCCTGCTGGGTCGTATGCCTTCTGCCGTGGGCTACCAGCCAACCCTGGCTGATGAGATGGGTGTTCTGCAGGAGCGCATTACCTCGACCAAGGGCCGTTCCATTACGTCCCTGCAGGCCGTTTACGTTCCTGCCGATGACTACACCGACCCGGCTCCGGCAACGACGTTCGCTCACTTGGACGCCACCACCGAGCTGGACCGTGCTATTGCTTCCAAGGGTATTTACCCTGCAGTGAACCCGCTGACCTCTACCTCTCGTATCCTCGAGCCGGGTATCGTTGGCGAGAAGCACTACGAGGTTGCACAGCGCGTCATCGGTATTCTGCAGAAGAACAAGGAGCTCCAGGACATCATCGCCATCCTTGGTATGGACGAGCTGTCCGAGGAGGATAAGGTCACCGTTCAGCGTGCCCGCCGTATCGAGCGCTTCTTGGGCCAGAACTTCTTCGTCGCACAGAAGTTCACCGGCCTGCCGGGCTCCTACGTGCCGCTGTCTGAGACCATCGATGCCTTCGAGCGTATCTGCGATGGCGAGTTTGACCACTACCCAGAGCAGGCCTTCAACGGCTTGGGTGGCTTGGACGACGTCAAGGCTGCATACGAGAAGTTGAACGAGAAGTAGGGAGAGGCACATGGCTGACATCACCGCCGAATTGGTTTCCGTCGAGCGCCTGCTGTGGTCTGGACAGGCCTCCATGGTCACGGCTGAGACCACCGAGGGTGAGATCGGCGTGCTTCCCGGTCACGAGCCAATGATCGGTCAGCTGATCGATAATGGCGTGGTGACCATCCACCCAGTGGACGGCGAGCGCCGCGTCGCCGCCGTGCAGGGTGGCTTCCTCTCCGTTACCCAGGACAAGATCACCGTCCTCGCTGATTGGGCCATCTGGTCCAATGAGGTGGATGAGGAGAAGGCTCAGAAGGATTTCGCTTCTGAGCACGAGCTCACCAAGTCCCGTGGCGAGGCCGCACAGCGTGCAGTTCGCCGCGCCAAGGCTTAATACCTTGGATTGGTAGGAGAGGGCAGCAATAGCCGCCCTTCCTGCTCTCTTAAGGCGCATCGGTTTATAGCCGATGCGCCTTCTTCGTTTTTTCTTTGCCTTTTCTTATTGGCGTGTAGGCCCTTCAAGGCGCTACAATCCAAAGAATCAGTTTCTCCACAGAGCGAGGATGGCGTGAAAGGCCCATGAATTCAACGGTGGTTGCAGTGCTTCTGTGGGCCCTTGGAGTGGCCCTGCTGCTAGTTATTTTTCTGGCTGCGCTTCGCTTTTTTACCGTGCGATCGCGCGGTACTTCCGTCCTCCTGCGCCGAGTTCCGGCCAAGAATTCCCTTTCCTGGCGGCATGGTTCGTTGCGTTATGAAGGCGAATTTGTGGAGTATTTCAAGCTTCGTTCTGTTTCTCCGCGCTGCGATCTGCGCATCAACCGCCTCGACATCGAAGTAGTGAGCACCCGCCCGCTTGATGATGACGAGGCTTCTTTTATGTCCGCTGCCACCGAGGTCGTTCGCTTTCGGGCCAAGGGAAAAGAATATGAGCTGGCGTCTGACGCACACGGCATCATGGCCTTCGGGGCGTGGGTAGAGGCCGCTCCATCCAAGCGCCAGCAGCGCTTTGACTTCCGGGAATTGCGCGAGCGCGCTACCCGTCAATCCAAGCGATAGCTCCACCCGCTAGGGTAGAGAACATGCGTTTAGTAATCGCCCGATGCTCAGTAGATTATGTGGGCCGCTTGGATGCCCACCTGCCGATGGCAGACCGCCTGCTCATCGTCAAAGCGGACGGTTCCGTGTCCGTGCATGCCGACGATCGCGCTTATAAGCCGCTCAACTGGATGACGCCTCCGTGCACCCTGAAGGAGTCCGCGATTGAGGACCTCGACGGTGAAGACACAGGCGAGATCTTGTGGCTGGTGGAAAACCCCAAGGGCGAGCAGTTGCGCATCACCATTGCTGAGATTCATGAAGAGATTTCCTACGACATGGGCGAGGATCCAGGCCTAGTCAAGGATGGCGTCGAGGCTCACCTACAAGAGCTCTTGGCAGACCAGATCGATACCTTGGGCGAGCGCTACACTCTGGTGCGCCGCGAATATCCCACCGCCATCGGCCCCGTGGACATCATGGCGAAGGATGAAAACAATAACAACGTTGCCATCGAGGTAAAGCGCCGCGGAGGCATTGATGGCGTAGAGCAGCTGACACGGTACCTGGAGCTGCTTAACCGCGATGATCTTCTCGCCCCTGTGTCCGGTGTATTCGCAGCCCAGGAAATCAAGCCGCAGGCACGTACCTTGGCTGAGGACCGCGGCATTCGGTGCGTCGTACTGGATTACCAGGAGCTGCGCGGGCTCGAGTCGAATGAATTGCGACTGTTCTAATGCCGCGACGAAATAGGCGCAAACCCGTAGAGATCCGTTCCCTGCCTAAGGACGGCTCAACCTTCCTGGGCTCGCAAACGGTCGAGGGACCAAGTTGGACTCATGGCGAGCCCTATGTCATGCGGCATATCGGCTCTGCTCGCGCTCAGAAGTACTACGTGTGCCCTGGCTGTAACCAAAACATTCCGCCCGGGGTGGCACACATCGTCGCCTGGCCGCGGGACGTGGGCCGCCAGGGCGACGATCGCCGGCACTGGCACCGCCACTGCTGGGAGCGTAGGTAGACTAGCGGGCATGATTGTTGCATTTTCTGTAGCCCCTGCGGTGGTCAATAATGACTCCCAAGAAATGGCCGATGCTGTGTCCGAGGCCGTGCGCGTAGTCCGCGAGTCGGGCCTGCCTAACGAGACCAATGCCATGTTCACTTTGCTCGAAGGCGAATGGGATGAGGTCTTTGACACGATTAAGAAGGCCACCGATGCAGTGCGTGCGGTTTCCCCGCGCACCTCTTTGGTAGTTAAGGCCGATATCCGCGAAGGCGTAACTAATCAGCTAACGGACAAGGTAGATGCGGTTAACCGCCGCCTTGCAAAGGAGGACTAGATGACTTCACCAAATAATGCTTATGTAGGAGGAGCGCTCGACCTCAGCCAAGTCAAGGCGCGAGCCGAGGCCCGGCAGAAGGCGCAAGAATCGCCGCAGCCAAGTGCCGGCGGCGTCCAGCCCTTCTTCACGGTGACCGAGTCCAACTTCGACCAAGATGTGGTTCGCCGGTCTACGGAAGTTCCGGTCGTGGTCCTCATCGGTACTGCTCGCTCCACCCAGTCGGAGCAGTTGAAGACTGACCTTGCGGATTTGGCCGCGCAAGGAAACTTGAGCTTCTTGGTTGCTTATGTGGATGCGGATGCTACTCCGCAGGTTGCGCAGGCCTTTGGTGTTAAGAATCTGCCGACCGTGGTGGCCTTGGGTGCTGGACAGCCGCTGACGAATTTTGAGGGCGCGCAACCCAAAGAAGCCCTAAAGCAATGGGTAGATACCCTGGTGCAGAATGTCGGCCCGCAGCTGAAGGGCCTGCAAGGCAATGAGGCATCGGAACAGCCACAGGAGGAAGAAGAGGATCCGCGCCTTCAGGAAGCAGAAAGCTTCTTGAACACCGGCGACTTTGATGGGGCGCTCAACGTCTACAACTCCATCTTGGAATCCGAGCCCGATAATGTGCAGATCAAGCAGGCGCGTGACACCACGGTCTTGCTCAAGCGCCTCGACCCCGCCAACCAAACCGAGGATCCGATTGCGGCCGCGGAAGGGGATAAGGGGGACGTCGATAAGCAAATGCGGGCTGCCGACGCCGAAGTGGTAGCCGGCGCCCCAGAAAAGGCCTTTGATCGCCTCATCGAGACGATGAAGACAACGGCAGGCGATGAGAAAGCACGCGTTCGCGAGCGCTTGCTGGAGCTCTTCGGGCTCTTTGAGGGCAATGACCCGCGCGTGATGGAAGCTCGCACCAAGCTGGCGAGTGCCCTGTACTAGCTTGGGTAGGATGGGAAGCATGACTTCAGTGCTTTTCCTGTGTAATACAAATCGCGGCAAGTCGCAGATGGCTGCGGCACTAGCCGCCAAGCATGCGCCTGACTGGGATATTTACTCGGCTGGGGTGCAAACTACCCCGGAGCACACCCAGCAGGGCATCAATCAAGAAGCTAAAGCTTCCCTCGCGAAGGTGGGCGCAGAAATGACTGGTACCCCTGCTCTAGTGGATCCTCACCTGGCTGCCGCTGTCGACCACGTCATTGTAGTAGGTGATGCGAAATATGAGGGGCCAGCGCAGCGGTGGGACATCGAGGATCCTTCACTGCGTGGTTTGGAGGGCGAAGAGCGCATGGATGCGCTTCGCGATGACATCGAAGCGCGCGTGGTGGAGTTCCTACGCGCGCAGCGATAGGCGTTTTATTTCTCCAGTACGTACCACTGCACCGAGTTAGCCGGTAGGTGAAGCGTGGCGGAGTTCTCCGCCACGTGAATGTGCTGGGGAAGTGGGTTCCCAGCGCCTTCGTAGACGGCGTCATCGGTGTTGAGTACCATCTGCCATTCGCCGTCCTGTGGAACCCAGAGGTCATAGTTGGGGATGGAAGAGCCAGAAAGGTTGCACACGGCGAGTAGCGCGGAGCCGTCCGTACCGTAGCGGACGTAACCCAGCACGTTATTCGTCGAGTCATCGGCCTTGACCCATTGGAAGCCGTCTTGGCTGAAATCCTGGCTCCACAAAGCTGGGGTGTCGCGGTAGATGAGGTTGATATCGCGCACGAGGCGCTTAATGCCCTGGTGCCATTCGCTACCCCAACCGTCGAGGTTGCTCCAGTCCACGGAATGCTCCTCGGACCACTCGGTGGTTTGGCCAAATTCCTGGCCCATGAAGAGCAGGTTCTTGCCGGGGTGGGAGAACATGTAGCCATAGAGGGTGCGGAGTCCGGCGGCTTTATTCCAGTCGTCGCCAGGCATGCGCTGCCACAGCGAGCCTTTGCCATGGACTACTTCGTCGTGGCTAAACGGCAACACGTAGCGCTCAGAATAGGCATAGACCATGGAGAAGGTGAGCTCGCCATGGTGATAAGAGCGGTGGATGGGTTCGTGCTTGAAGTACTCCAAGGTGTCATTCATCCAGCCCATATTCCATTTCAGGGAAAAGCCTAGACCGTTTTCAGAGGTGGGGGCGGTAACGCCCGGCCAGGAGGTGGATTCTTCAGCAATGGTGAGTACGCCTGGATGCGTGCGGTTGAGGGTGGCGTTGGTTTCCTGCAGGAATTGCACGGCCTCTAGGTTCTCGCGGCCGCCATGTTGGTTGGGCAGCCACTCATCGCGGGAATAGTCTAGGTAGAGCATGGAAGCCACGGCGTCTACTCGCAGGCCGTCGATGTGGAATTCTTCGGCCCAGTATAGGGCGTTGGCCACGAGGAAATTGCGGACCTCATTGCGGCCGAAGTCAAAGACATAGGTGCCCCAATCGGCCTGCTCGCCGCGGCGGGGATCGGGGTGCTCGTAGAGAGCTTGGCCATCAAAGCGACCCAAGGCCCAATCATCCTTGGGGAAGTGGGCTGGCACCCAGTCCACGATGACGCCGATGCCATTCTCGTGCAGGGCATTGACCAGCTCTCGGAATTCATCCGGCGAGCCCCAACGCGCAGACGGCGAGTAGTAGCCAGAGACTTGGTATCCCCAGGATCCGCCGAAGGGGTGCTCGGCCACGGGCAAGAGCTCGACGTGGGTGAAACCGTGCTCCTTGAGATAAGGGATGAGCTCCTCGCGAAGGCGGTTATAATTCGCCCCGACCTTCCACGAGCCGACGTGGACCTCATAGATGCTCATCGGGACATCGAGGTTTCCGGTGCGCTTGTTTATCCAGGCGGAGTCGGACCAGGCGAAGCTGGTGGAATCCACGATGGAGTCCGTCTCCGGCGGGCAGGCGGTGCGCTTGGCTAGGGGATCGGCCTTGTCCTTGCGGCCCTCGTGGCTAAAGATGGCGAACTTATAGTGCTCGCCAGCACCGATACCAGGAACGAAGACCTCCCATACGCCGGTAGATCCTAAAGAACGCATCGGATACTGAGTGGGGTTCCAGCCACAGAAATCGCCCACGACGGCAACTCCCTGGGCATTGGGCGCCCACACGGCAAAGGAGACGCCGGATACGGTACCCATTTCGGTGTCATAAGAACGCAGGTTGGCGCCGAGGACATCCCAGAGGCGCTCGTGGCGGCCTTCGCCAATCAGGTGCAGATCCAGCGAGCCCACCGTGGGAAGGAAGTGATAGCCGTCTGCCACGGTGCGCGTAGGTGCCTCCGGATAGGAGATTTCTAGGCGGTAATCGCAGTTATCGCCAATTTCCGCCTCCCAGATGTCATCGCCCACCGAATCCATGGACACGGATTGCGTGGGAGTGTGCAGCTGCACCTCGGTAGCGCCTGGTTGGCGGGTGCGGACGGTACCGTCGTGCCAGCCGTAGAAACCGTGCGGGTCATGGTGGCGGCAGTCATTGAGGCGAGCGAGATCAGCGGCCGGGATAGTCATACAATCAGAGTACCTAGTTCGAGTGCGGTCCGGTGGGCGAATGTTTACGGGCGATAGTCGCTAACTACGCGCCAGGTGAGCTGTTCCTGGAGGGCGTGGTCGGCAGGGGGAAGGACGAAGACATGGGCGACGTCGCGAAGCGGCTCTAAGCGCACAAAGTTGCGCTCGGACCAGTGGTAAGCAGAGCCGGTAATCGTGTCTTGGACGGTATAGGACTCGCCGGGGTGGCGGCCGATAGCCTGCATATCTACCGTGACGGTGGCTTCCTGCGCATTGCGCGGATCCAGGTTGACCACAATGAGGACTACGTTGCCGGAGGCTGGATCCGCCTTCGAATAGGCAATGATGGCTTCATTGTCGGTGTCATGGAACCGCAGGGTGCGCAGTTGCTGCAAAGCGGGATTATCGCGGCGGATCTGGTTGAGCAGCCGGATATAGGACTCAAGGGAATCTCCCGATGCAACCGCCGCCGCAAAATCGCGCGGGCGCAGTTCGTACTTCTCAGAGTCGAGATATTCCTCGGAGCCTGGGGCTACCGGGGTGTGCTCGTAGAGTTCGAAGCCGGAGTACACGCCCCACAGCGGTGACATGGTCGCGGCTAGGACAGCGCGAATGGCGAACATGGCACGCCCGCCGGTCTGCAGGGACTCGTGCAGGATATCCGGGGTATTAACAAAGAGGTTGGGGCGGCAGATATCTGCTTGGTCGACGTGCATCTGGCCAAATTGGGTGAGCTCGTGCTTGGAGGTTTGCCAGGTGAAATAGGTGTAGGACTGGGAAAAACCTGCCTTCGCTAGACCGAAGAGGCGAGGGGCGCGGGTAAAGGCCTCGGCCAAGAAGATGACGTCCGGATGGGTGGCATGTACGCGGGTAATTAGCCAATCCCAAAAGTTTGCCGGCTTGGTGTGTGGGTTATCCACGCGGAACGTACTTACACCGGCTTCCACCCAAATCATCAAGGTCTCATAGATTTCGTGGTAGATGGCATCAGGGGCGTTATCGAAGTTGAGCGGATAGATATCCTGATACTTCTTCGGCGGGTTCTCGGCGTAGGCGATGGTGCCATCTGGAAGGACGGTGAAAAATTCTGGGTGGCTCTTCGCCCACGGATGGTCGGGCGATGCCTGTAGCGCAAAATCGAGCGCTACCTCCAAGCCGAGTTCCTGGGCGCGGGAGACTAGTTTCTGGAAATCCTCCATCGTGCCCAAATCCGGATGGGTGGTGGAGTGGTCCTGAATGGCCCAGGGGCTTCCCACATCGCCGGGCTCGGCCACGACCGAATTATTCTTTCCCTTGCGGTGTACCTCGCCGATGGGATGGATGGGCGGAAAGTACACCGTGTCGAAGCCCATATCGGCCACCCGCTCCAGTGCCTTGGCAGTGGTGTCAAAAGTGCCGTGGACTGGATTTCCCTCTTCATCCCAGCCTCCGGTGGAGCGAGGAAAGAGCTCGTACCACGAGCTATAGAGTGCGGCGGGACGCTCCACATATACCTCGTGGATTGCGCCCTCCACCAGTAGGTCGCGCAGGGGATGCGAGTGCAGGATGCCTGTTACCTCCTCCGAGAGCGCTACCTGCACGCGCTTATCGACGTCCAAGGACTCATCCTCCAAGTCCCGAGCTGCCGCAAAGAGCGGTTCCACCACATCCGACGGGGTTTGCAGAGCCGCGCGAGAAAACAACTCCGCGCCATGCTGCAGGTCATTGGCCAGCTCCGCGGCAGATTGCCCAGCCGCCATCTTCTTGGTTACCGCGTTCTTCCACGTGGCGATGGGATCGGACCAGGCATCGACGCGGAAGTACCAGGTGCCTTGGGTGCCCGGGGTAAATACGCCGTGCACGCGGTCCTGGTCATCGGGATCAACCTGCATGGTGACCGAGGAGGTAGCCGTGGTCCGTGCCGCCCACGCAGACAAGGTTGCCGAGACCGCGTCGTGGCCCTCGCGCCAGACGAGGGCGGTGACAGGAATTACCTCGCCTACAACTGCTTTGGAAGCTACAGAACCGGCGGAGATAAGCGGGCGGACATCGTCAATACCAAGGCGAGTAGTCATGCCCATAAGACTAATGCAGCTGTGTCAATTTCACCGGGCAAAGAACAAATCAGTCACAATGGAAGGCGTGAACGACGTAACTCCCACTGATCAAGATTGGCTCGTAGATTTTCGCGGCGTCGAGCTGCGCCGCGGCGGCAAGACCCTCGTCGGACCCGTGGACTGGCAGGTAGAGCTCGATGAGCGCTGGGTCATCATTGGCCCCAATGGCGCGGGCAAGACCTCGCTGGTGCGCATGGCTGCGGCCGAAGAGTTCCCCTCGAAAGGCACCGCCTTTTTGATGGGGGAGCAAATCGGCAAAACCGACATGCGCGATCTTCGCGCGCTTATTGGTATCTCCTCCGCGGCGGTGCAATCGCGCATCCCGGACACTGAGCGAGTGGACGATCTAGTTGTCTCCGCAGGTTACGCTGTGTTGGGCCGCTGGCGGGAAGAATACCAGGACATGGATTTCTCCCGCGCGGATGACATCTTGGCCCAAGTTGGCGCCACCCACCTCAAAGAGCGCACCTGGGGAACCCTGTCTGAGGGAGAAAAGAAGCGCGTCGTCCTCGCTCGCGCACTCATGTCTAACCCGGAGTTGCTCATCCTCGATGAGCCGTCCGCCGGAATGGATCTGGGAGGCCGTGAGGATCTGGTGGGATACCTTGGCAATCTAGCCATGGACCCCGATGCCCCAGCGATTGTCATGATCACCCACCACGTGGAGGAGATCCCCTATGGCTTCACCCACGCCATGCTGTTGGATGAGGGTAAAGTTGTGGCAAAAGGACTGATTAATTCCGTCCTTACCTCCGAAAACCTGACTCGCGCCTTCCACCAGCCCATTCAGGTGGACCGCATTGGACAGCGATACTTCGCCCGCCGAGCTTCTCTATGACCAATCCTTTTCATGACCGTCTCGATGCCATTGACGCCAGCGATACCACCGGCTTTCACGGTGGGCGCCTGGCGGCAACCGTCCTGCTCCTGCGGGACGGCGATGACGGTCTTGAAGTGTGGGTACAAGAGCGCGTCCACACCATGCACAACTACCCGGGGCATTCAGTCTTTCCCGGCGGCGGCGTAGATCCGCGCGACTTTCCACCACGTTCCTGGGACTCGGGCGAGCTATGGGCCGGAAAGTCTGTCATCTCCTTGGCGCGCCGGATGGGCGTGACCAAGTACAAAGCCCACGCCCTTGTTTTCGCCGCTGCCCGCGAGCTCTTCGAGGAGGCCGGCACCCTTCTCGCCATCCGCGAGGACGGCATCGTCTCCAATGCGCGGCGCTATCACAAAGAGCGAAAACTCCTAGAAAACCACACCATTTCCTTTACCGAATTCCTCAGCAATAACGGCATGCGTGTCGACGCCGATATGCTCCTTCCCTGGGCGCGCTGGGTAGGAAAGGGAAAAAGCCATTGGTTCGACACCTTCTTCTTCGTTGGGGTGTTGCCCTCCGGCCAAGAACCCGATGGGGATACCGATGAAGCAGACGATGCCGGATGGTTCTCCCCGCAGCTCATCCTGGACGGCTGGCGCGCCGGGCTGGTGCGCCTTGCCATCCCCACGTGGGCACAGATGCAAAGGCTGAGCAAGTATTCCTCCGTCCAAGAGGTCCTAGAGGATGCGTCCTTTTCGGACCTGCGCCCCGTCATTGGGGATCCGCGCGAAGATCCCCGTTACCGCGAATTCTTTTCCACCACCCCTTTAGACCGAATATGAGTTATACCCCCGCAGAAGTCGACTTCCTTGCCGAACATCGAGAGGAAATAGCACACCTCGACCTCACCTTAACCAAGGCTTCTCGGCTCAAAGACACCGAAATCCTCAAAGCTAAGTTCGGTGAGTATGGCCGCGCGGTCATGGAGCTGGTAACCGCCCGCAATTCCGGAAAGCTCCCGCACGATTGGCTTATGGACGCAGACTCTGCCCAGCAAGCAACCCCCATCGAAGTAGCGGCGTATCGGACGAAATTCCTCGCCGAGCAGGGGGTGCGCAGCGTCCACGACGTCACCTGTTCCATCGGCACCGAAGGCTATAATTCTCCGCTCGACTACATCGGCTCAGACCTGGATGAATCACGGGTAAGAATGGCGAGGCATAACCTCTCTTCCGCCAAGATTTTCCGCGCGGATGCGCTGACGACTACTACCACCGCCGATGTTCTCCTTGCAGACCCGGCCCGCCGCGCCGGTGGCAGGCGAATCACGCGGCCGGAGGATTTGGTGCCACCGCTCCCGGAGGTCGTCGATAAGCACCGCGACAAGGAACTGGCCATCAAGTGCGCGCCTGGCCTTGATTTTAGCGAGTGGGACGGCCTTGTTACCGTCGCGAGTGTCGATGGCGGGGTAAAAGAAGCCTGCCTTTATACCCCAGGCCTTGGTAGCGGCCGAAGGGCAGTGGTGATTCGCGGAGGCAAGCTAGATGTCCTCGACGACCACGCAGACAACCTGCCCGATGCTGGAGACATTGGTAGTTACCTCATCGACCCGGATGGGGCCATCGTACGAGCGGGATTGGTCCAGCACTACGCGGCCAGAGAAAGGCTGCATCAAATCGATCCGCGCATCGCATACCTGACAGGAGAGAGGATTCCGGAGGGGACTTCGGGATTTCCATTCATAGAAAAAGTACCCCTAAAGAGATTAAAATCCGTACTTAAATCCTATGACGCAGGAAGCTTAGAAATCCTTGTACGCGGGGTAGAAGTGGACCCTGACCAGCTGCGGAAGAAGATGAAGCTGAAGGGGACGAGGCCTTTTGCGGTCATCATTACGCGAATTGGCTCACAGGGAATCGCCTTGCTGTGTCAACCCCGAGTATCATCGTCCGAGGATAATTACGCAACATAAATATATCGGAAAGGTGAGTGCCCAATGCCAACTATCGTGGCTCTGGTCAAACACGTGCCGGATACGTGGTCTACCAAGTCTTTGAACGATGACCACACCCTGGATCGCACCTCCGTGGATAACGTCATTGATGAGGTTAATGAGTACTCCGTGGAACAAGCCCTGCGACTGCGCGACAATAACCCCGATGCGGGCTACAAAGTCGTAGCACTGACGATGGGGCCGGCCCAGGCCGACGAGGCACTGCGTAAGGCTTTGGCTATGGGCGCCGACGATGCCGTGCTCGTCTCCGATGATTCCTTGGCCGGGGCGGACGCGCTATCGACCGCGTGGACCCTCAATGCCGCGCTTAACAAGCTTGACGACGTCCAGCTGATCACCGCCGGCACCGAGGCTTCCGACGCCTCCACCGGCCTGCTTGCCGGCCTGCTCGCCGAATACCGCCAGCTGCCGGCCCTTACCGGCCTGCACAAGGTAGAGCTAGCTGACGGCACCCTGCAGGGCACCCGCGAGGATGCGCGCGGCACCTGGGAACTTGAGGCGCCGTTGCCGGCGATCGTTACGGTGAACGATAAGAGCGACAAGCCGCGATTCCCCAACTTCAAGGGCCTTATGGCAGCTAAGAAGGCGGAAATCACCACCTTCACCCTGACTGACCTGGGCATCGAGGCCATCGCGCCGACGACCTCCGTGGTGGCCGCGGAGAAGCGCCCACCGCGCACCGCCGGCGAAGTTATCTCCGAGCCCAACCCGCAGGACGCAGCGAAGAAGATCGCTGACTTCCTGTCCGCTAAGAACTTGATTTAGGAGTAGATATGTCGCACGTTTACGTACTAGTTGAGCACGACGCGGACAACCTCCTTCCCGTTACCGGCGAGCTGATTACGGCCGCGCGGGAATTGGGTACGGTGTCCGCAGTGGTCGTCGGCAAGCAGGCCGATAAGTTCGATGCCGACCTTGCCGCCCTCGGCGCCGCACAGGTAGTTCAGGCAACGGCCGAGGATTATGACCAGCGTTTCCTTACCCCGGAGGTCGATGCCCTGCATGCGCTTGGCGCTGCGAACCCAGCGCCCATCGTGCTGGCCGCAACTCCGGCCAATAACGAGATTGCCGGCCGCCTCGCGGCTCGCCTCGCCTCTGGCGCGCTGGTCAATGTCAATGGCATCGCCGCCGATGGCTCCGCCAAGATGAGCATTTTCGGTGGTTCCTATGAGACCACCTCTACCGCCGCTGGCCAGTGCCCGATTTACACCCTCCGCCCAGGCGCGGTTGAGGCTGCACCACAGCAGGTGGAGGCGCAGCCGGCGCCGATGCCGTTGCCGGCCGCCACGGGCAAAGACGTCAAGGTAACTTCCTTTACTCCGGCACAGAAGTCCGCGCGACCGGAAATTACTGAAGCAAAGGCAGTCGTCGCCGGCGGCCGTGGTGTGGGTGACGAGTTCGGCGCCGTCGTCGAGCCGCTTGCCGATGCCCTCGGGGCCGCAGTCGGCGCCACCCGTGACGCCGTCGATGAAGGCTTTTATGACGCCGCCTATCAGATCGGCCAGACCGGTGTTACCGTCTCGCCCGACCTCTACATCGGCTTGGGTATCTCTGGCGCTATCCAGCACACCTCTGGCATGCAGACTTCCGGCACCATTGTGGTGGTCAACCAAGACCAGGATGAGCCCTTCTTCCAGATCGCTGATCTCGGCGTCGTGGGCGACCTGCATGAAATCGCACCAGCCCTGACTGAGGAACTGAAGGCGCGCCAGTAATGCCGCACTACTTCGATTATGCCGCTACCCAGCCAATGCGCCAGAGCGCGATTGACGCATGGGTGGCGGCGGCCGGCTCCCTGAATTCCGGCGCGCAGTATGGATCCGGCCGCAAGGCTCGGTCCGTGCTGGATGATGCCCGCGAAAAGGTCGCTTCCCTCCTCGGCTGCGAGCCCATCGAAGTCATCTTCACCTCTTCTGGCACTGAGGCGGACAATATCGCCATTCAGGGCCTCTACGCGGCTGGGCAAACGAACCGCATTCTTTCTACCGATATCGAGCACCCCGCCGTGCGCGATACCGTCGCTAAGCTGGAGAAAACCGGAGCGGCCGTCGATATCCTTCCCGTCGACCGTTCTGGGCACATTGCAGATCTGTCGGCCCTAGACACGCTTGCCGATGTCGCTACCTGCATGTGGGCCAACAACGAAACCGGCGCCATTCAGCCCATCGAAGAGATCGCGGCCCGAGCGAATGCGACAGGCACGCCCGTGCACGTCGACGCGGTCCAAGCCGTTGGCAAAGTCCCCATCAACTTTTCCTCGCTAGGGGTCACCAGCCTCGCCGCCAGTGCCCACAAGTTCGGCGGCCCCCGCGGCATCGGCCTGCTTTTGGCCAAGCGCAGCCCTGCGCCACAGCCGATCGCCTACGGTGGCGGCCAAGAGCGAGGTATTCGCCCAGGCACCGTAGACGTCGCGAGCGCTTCCGGTCTAGCTGCGGCGCTGGAGGAATCCGTCTCCGAAATCACCGCCCAGGGTGAGCGAATTGCTGCTCTCCGCAATAAGCTGCGCGACGGAATTCTCGCCACCATCGATGACGTGGTGGTCAACTCTGCCGAGCCGTGCTTGCCTTCCCACCTGCACGTCTCATTTCCCGGTGCTGATGGCGATAGCCTCATCATGCTGCTGGATTCCTTGCAGATCGAGGCCTCTACCGGCAGTGCTTGCAGCGCTGGCGTAAACCGCATGTCTCATGTCCTCGAGGCAATGGGCGTAAGTGAGGCGGAAGGAATCGGTTCCCTGCGTTTTACTCTCGGCAGGCTTACTTCGGAAGAGGATGTTGGCTACGTCTTGGCTCATCTTCCGGAGATTATTTCACGAGCCCGTTCCGTCTAGCTATCATTCCTTTCTTTCGTCGCAGCTCGCCGGGCGGCGATAGCTTGGCCCACCGTTAGCGCCCAGTTCTTGTTCTTGGGCGCTAGCGGTCCTTGGGGCTCGTCGTATTCCCAGCGACCATCGTCAAAGAGCCATACTATGTCCCCAGTATGTGGATCCATGATGTAGAAGGCGCCACCATCAGTCTTGATGTTGTGATGGTGCTGGCACAGTGATGCCAAATTGCTTCCCGCAGTTTTCCCTCCCTTGGCATGGTCAATTCGGTGGTCCTTTTGGCAGTTTTCTGCGGGGCGATTGCAACCCGGGAATCGGCACACGCCATCGCGGCCTTCTACGTAGGCGCCAATGAGCGGGGGAGTGACGTAGCTTTCGCTCTCCTTTACTTTGGCACGATCCATGTCTCGCGTCTGGGTGGGGCGCAGACTGTCGGCGGTCTCTGGGCTTACCCACCCGAATCCCCGGATAAATGCGGGAGCCGCCTCCTGGTCGAGGGCTCGGTACATGTGAAGAACCACTTTCGTCCGCGACTCTATTTCGCCCAGAATCAATTTGGCTAGGGCTTCAGCTTTCGTGAGGTTATGCTCTTCGGCAGCCTTACTGACGTGTTCATCGATAGCTATCATGGTTGCTTCATCGAATTCGACTGCTAGTCCGGCCTTTCCGCCGAAGCTGGGGTAGGTGTAATAGGAGTCGTTCCCTGTGTCAGACCCCGTATCCTCTTTGGGGTTTGGGTCCTCTACAGCGATGAGGCCATTTAGTTTTCGCCGCAAATTCGTATTCGAAGGCAGTACCTGGCCGGGCTTTGTGGGGGTCAGGTAGCGCGCGAGCTCTTGGTCTATCCGCTCGAGTATCTCGGTCGGGATGTCGCCAAGCTTGCTCAGTACGGCGTCGATAGTAATAAGACGAGAGAAATCCAGGAAGTAATAGGATTCCTGGAGTGCTTTTGTGAGTGGTAGCTCTGCGAGTCGATAAAGGGCCATGGTTATGTCCCGCGTGCGCCGCTCGCTTAAGCCCGTCCGAGCAGAAAGTGTGTGGCAGGAGATATCGAAATCGTCTTCTAGATCTGGCTTGACCTCTCTCCAGAATAGGTATTCTTGTTTCCTGATTTCTGTGGCTTTTACTGCTATCGGATCGTTGGGGTCATTGACTATGTAGTAGGCGTCCAAGATTAAATCCCCCGAATAGTAGAACTAGTGTGCGTAATTTCATGGTGTTTATTTTAAGCCGTGCCCTGCCGCTCCGCAAGGGTTATGGGCAAATATGTGTTCTAAAAGGTTGTATTCCCAGAAGGGAGAAACGGAAGTAAAGAAAACAAATCTCAAGTGTTGCGTGTTAAAGGTGTGACAGAAGTGAAGGCGTTGCTAGACTCACGCGCATGACTTCAAAGAAAGCACTCCGAAAGAGCATTACTGCGGTAGTCACCGTGGCTGCACTAGCTGTAAGTGGTACCGCCATTGCCCAGGCGGTGAGCTTTGGTGCACCTAAGGGCATTGACGTGGCGGCGCACCAGCATCCGGGCGGTACGCCCATCGATTGGTCTAAAGTGCGTTCCGACGGACAGTCCTTTGCATTTGTGAAGGCTACCGAAGGCGGGGATTGGGTAAACCCCCACTACGTACAGGATATTCAGGCGGCTAATGCTGCTGGACTCAAGACCGGTGCATACCACTACGCACGTCCGGCTGGCGACGCCAAGACTCAAGCAGCGAACTTTGCCGCGCAGATCGCCCTTGCCCCGAATCAGACATTGCCTCCTGCACTTGATATCGAGGTGACGGAAGGGAAGTCTGCGGCACAGCTGGAGCAGTGGATTGAAGAATTTACTAGCGAGCTCAAGCGTCTTACTGGACGCACGCCAATGATTTACACTTACAAGTACTTCTGGATGGGGCAGATGAATAACTCTCAGAAGTTCTCGGATATGCCACTGTGGCTCGCGGCCTATCAGGACCAAGCACCTGAAGCGGTGGGCGGATGGAACGAGCTATCTTTCTGGCAGCGTTCTGGTTCTGGCAAGGTAGCAGGCATTTCTACCGATGTTGACATGAACCTGTTTAATGGTTCCAAGCAGCAGCTGCGGTCTTTTAGCGACGGCAACTACGTTGACGTCGGCGGCGCGCTAGAGCAGCTGGTTGTGAGCGATGGGCTTGACTTGAGCTCCGATAGTACGCCGCTCATCGGCGCTATTTTGGCCCTGGCGGCGGGGCTGATTGCGATTCCGCAGCTTGCCGACGCCGCCGAAAAGTCCGGCCTCGATCCCGAAGCAGCGAAGGGCTTGGCTTCCTTCGTAAAGACCCTGCAAGACAAGGATGCCCTTCCAGTGGAGGACCTGGGTGATATGGCCAAGGGCAACTTCTCCGTAAGTGACCTAGCTATCCTGCTGGACAATGCCGGTCACGTGAACAATGTTAAGTCAGGCAACGTCTCCGAGTCGGAGGTATCGGAAGCTAAGAATGCCGCCAAGAACGCCGGCGCTGACGTGCCTGATTTCGACGCGGCGCAGGTAGCTACGCTGCTTAATCGCGTGCTGCAGTAGCGCCGGTGAAAAACGCGCGGGTCCAGACCTCGTCTTTGTAATGGGCGGGCACTGCCCCGCCAAGGAGTGCCTTTGCCAGCTGGGCGGCTTCGACGGAGCCCTCGGCTGGCATTTCTGTATCTGAGGCCACCAGGATGATGTTCCCGTAGCGTCGCCCCTTGAGCATCGGTGGGTCTGCGATGACGGCGAGGTGGTCAAATACCTTATCTAGGCCCGCCAGCTCGCTCTTCGCCAGCTGTAGATCGGAATGGTCGCCGCAGTTGGCTACGTAGAGGCCACCCGGCGCCAGCGACTGCTGTGCAGCCTGAAAGAACTCCAGGGTGGTGAGGTTGGCTGGTGTCTTGTCGCCAGCAAAGACATCGCGGATGATGATGTCGCGGCTGGACGGAAGGAACCCCTCGGTTTCCGTGCGGGCCTCGCCGGCACGGATTTTGACGGTGGGGGAACGGGGGACGTCGAAAAGCGTACGCACCAACTCGCCTAACTTGGCGTCGAGTTCGACCACTGTGTGGCGGCTGCCCGGAAGCTTGCTGGCAAAATAGCGCGGAAGGGAGCATCCCGCGCCGCCTAGGTGGGTCACGCGGAGCTTATTCGCGGGCCGAGAATTGAGGTGCTCTACCGCTGCCGCAATCCAGCGCATATACTCAAACTCCAGCTCCTCCGGCTCACCGAGCACAATGTGGCTGCTCGGCACGCCATTAACGTTGAGAATATAGGCGCCGTCGCGAAACTCATCCGGCACAACCTCGGCTGTGCCGGTAGAAATATCGTAGGTGCCGGTAATTCCCGGATCAGTGGAAGCTCGCTTTCTGCCCATGTCACACAAGCTTAGGGAATGGATTCGATTTAAACCGCGTTGGGGCTAGGGAGTAGACTTTCGGGCCTGTAGTCAAGGTGAAATGGGGAGCACAATGCGAGTATTGGTTGCCATGTCCGGCGGCGTGGACTCATCGGTTGCCGCCGCGCGTGCAGTAGAAGCCGGCCACGAGGTGATTGGCGTTCACCTCGCGCTGCACAAAGACGCACAGCAGACCAGGGAAAAGGCCCGCGGATGCTGCTCATTGGAGGATTCGGCCGATGCCCGCCGCATCTGCGATAAGCTGGGCATTCCCTTTTATGTCTGGGACTTTTCGGAAGAATTCAAAGAAGAGGTCATCACGGACTTCGTGGATTCCTACGCCCGCGGCGAGACGCCCAATCCCTGCCTGCGCTGCAACGAGAAGATAAAGTTCCGGGCGCTGCTGCAAAAGGGCATGGCACTCGGTTTCGATGCGGTTGCGACGGGCCACTACGCCACCATCGACAAGGATGGCTATATGCGCCGCTCCTTGGATGAGAAGAAGGATCAGTCTTATGTGCTCGGCGTGATTTCGGCCGAGGAGTTGGAGCACTGCTTTTTCCCCATCGGCGATACCCCCAAGCCGCAGATCCGTGAAGAGGCTGCCGCGCACGGTTTTTCCACCGCGAAGAAGCCGGATTCCTATGACATCTGTTTCATTCCAGACGGCAATACGCAGGCCTTTTTGGGCGCACGCATTGGGCTGCGCCCCGGCATGATCGTGGACCAAGAGGGTACGGAGCTCAAGGAGCACGATGGCGCGTGGAACTACACCATCGGCCAGCGTAAGGGCTTGGACATTAAGGCGCCGGCTGCCGACGGTCGCCCTCGCTACGTCACCGATATTGATGCTGTTACCGGCACGGTTACCGTCGGTGCCCGCGAGGACCTGGCCGTGACCTCTATCCAGGCCGATCGCCTGAAGTACCTCCACCCAGGCATGGATGGGGATTTCGAATGCGAGGTTCAGGTGCGCGCACACGGCTCCGTGGTGCCCTGTACCGCCCACGTTGATCGCGAGGCGGACGAAATGCGCCTCGAACTCAAGGAGTCGCTATCTGGTGTTGCCCGCGGCCAAGCGGCGGTGCTGTACTTGCCTTCGCCGGACGAGCTGGGAGACATCGTCATCGGCTCCGGCACCATCTGCGGAACTAATTAAGCACGCAGTTGGCGATGAGCCGATCTAGCGCTCGGACATCGATATTGGGTCCAATATTGATTTTGAATTCGCCGGCCTTGGTCCACAGCTGCAGTTCGGCATTGAAGTCAAGGAGCTTTCCGGCGTTTTCCGTGGACCACATGTTGATGGAGGAATAGGGCAGGGAGTACATCTCCACCTTTTTGCCTGTAAGGCCTTGCGCGTCGCGGATGATGAGGCGCCTATTGGTAAATACGGCGGCATCACGGACGGTCTTGAAGGCGCAGACAGGATATTCCTGTTCGGCCAAGACGGTGGAAATGTCCTGAGGGATTTCGCACTCGTTGTAGAAGGTCCAGCCGGAGTATTTTTCCACGCCCATAGTAAGGTTCCTTTCCAAGTGATACTTCGCGTATCGAATAGATAGTTCTGAGAAATAATACTAGCGCCGAGGTGAATATGGACGCTTTTGGCTTAGGCCCTATGCCGGGATACTCCATGAGTGAGGCTGCGGACATCGTGATGGGGGAGACGGGTGGTCTTCCGCACCTTCCGCAGTTGCCGGACCGCGGGATTCACGCTGGGGCCATTGGGCGAACAGCGGGCTTGTTGGAAGCAGTCTCCATTGACCGCGGTCCGCGCTCATGGGTGCTCAGTGATCGGCCGCAGCTCATCTCGCATCGGATTGGCGACCAGATGAGCCGGGACCTGGACGAGATTCAGGAGGTGTGGGGTGAGTCAGTTCCGCGTGTCAAGGTCCAAGCGGTAGGCCCGTGGAGTTTGGCGGCCGCTGTGGAGCTAGGAAACGGGCACCGCGCGATTACTGATTCGGGTGCTTTCCGGGACCTGTGTGGTGCTCTATTGGCCGGAATTCAGGAACACACGGCACAGGTAGCACAGCGCTTTGGGGCAGAAGTGCGAGTGCAGCTGGACGAGCCCCTGCTTGCCGACGTCCTTTCAGGCACCCTTCCAGGCACCACCGACTTCGATACGATTAGGGCTTTTCCCGCGGACCAAGTCAATGCGACGTTGGCGGAGTTTGGTGCGGACTACCTACGGCTTCGCGAGCCCTTATGGGAAGTGGCAGCGAAGACGGTGCTGCTCGATTTCGCTGGTCTGGCTTCTCCAGAGCATCTCGATGGCTTGGGGCAGTGGATTGATGGTGGCGCTCGCGTCGGATTGGGTGTGGCAGGGCACGATGCTCGCACGGAAGCTATTGCTATTGCACAGCACTTTGACCGCATGGGTTTGTCGCGGGAGCTAATTCCAGGACAGGTTGATATCTTTCCGTGGCCGGTGGAAAAGTCCGCGCACAGCTATTCTTTTGCCGCTGAGGTGGCGGGCATCCTCATCCGCGACGCCGGCGATCTTTAATCGACGCGCCCGCGGCTATCCGTGGTGGTGAAGTATTCGCCCATATAGGGGATGACGTAGCGCAGCTTGCCATGTGCGGTGGGTTCGATGAGGTCGGCGTCGATAAGCCGCTGGCGGGTGGCCGACAGTGAGCGCACCGTGCGGTCCATGTGGCCCGCGATGTCTGCGATGGTGGCGATGCCATCGACTTCGACTGCGGCCATCGCTTCCAGGAACTCCCGCTGCGCCGGCGGCAGGGCTAGCGTCGCAGGTTGGTGCACCTGCGCGCCCATGATCGATATTGCATCAGGGGCGATGGTGGCAATTGTCTGCTGGGAAATGCCGCTTTCCTGGTTCCGGCGACTGCGCTCCCAGGCCAGCGAGCCCACCAATTGCACGAGGTAGGGGTAGCCGCGGGTGAGCGCGGCGGCGTCCGTAATCGCTTCGTGGCTAAACTCCAGACCTGAGCCCGAGGCTGTATGCTCGAGCGCCTGCTCCGCATTGGCCGGCGACAAGGGGCCGAGCACGAATTTCTGGGCCCGGCGCAGGAAGGTGACCCCGGGCAGGTCCAGCAAGTGGTTGACCCCCTGCGGCAGGCCAGCGGCCACCAAGGCGATATCGATTTCATCGCGCACCAAGTCTTGGTAGGCCACGGCGATGGTGGTGAGCTCTTCGACGTCGGCGTCTTGAACCTCGTCGATGGTAAGGAGGATGCCGGTTCCCTTTAGCTCGGCGGAAAGCTCACGGAGCCGAGTATTTAACGTGGGGGTGAAGCGGTCTTCCTTCTGGTGGTCGAAGCCAATCGATCCTACGCCGCCGATGCCGATGCGGCTGACCTTCCTCTTATCGCTGGGCGAGAGCCGCTCGAGCAGCCTCGGAATTGTGGTGTTGACCAGTTCCTCCACCATGGTGGAGCGCCCAGAGGCGCGTAGCGTTACCCAACCGCGCGCTTCAGCAATGTCTTCCAACTCGTTGATGAGGACCGTTTTGCCGATGCCCCTAGCGCCGCTTAGCACCATGGAACGGGAGGCATTGCCTGCCGAACCATCGAGGGCGGTGCGGAAACTATCGAGCACGACGCCGCGGCCGACCCAGAACAGGGGAGGGGCGCCGAATGTCGGGCGGAATGGATTGTCCATGCGGCTAGTGTAACCGGTCTTGTCGGAGATTTGGGAGACTTTCGGCTCAATGTGGAGATTTGGGAGACTTTATCCGATTAGCGGCCACGCGGTCGAGACATCCGAGGCATCGCGGCCCTTTCCCTCTAGGTACTTCTTGAAGGCGACACGGTCCTCGTACCACTTGACGGCTTGGAACTCCATGAGCTCATTTTCATCCATCTGCGCCAGGTTGGGGTAGTGCTGGCGAACCTGCTTCCAAGCCACGCGGGCGGCCGCGAGGGCGTCGGCAGTAGCTTCGTGAGCATTGCCAAGCTCAACGCCGTAGTGCTCGCACACGGCGCCGAGGGTGCGTTTTCCTTTACGCCACTTATCGCTGACACGGTCAATCACGTAGGGGTCGTAGACCGGTCCGGTCACCGTAAAATCTCCGGTCAGGCTGCGCAAGACGGTGAGATCAAATGCTGCGTTGTAGACGATCAGCGTGAGGCCATCCTCCCATGCGGCCTTGATTGCGTCGACCGTATCCTTCAGCACCTCCTCGTGCGGGCGGCCCTCGGCGCGAGCCTTTTCCGTAGTAATTCCATGGACATTGGTCGCTTCCTGCGGAATTTCGATTCCGGGATCGGCAAGGTGCTCTACTTTTTGCACATCGCGGCCGTCAATGCGGACTAGGGCAGAGGTAACAATGCGGGCTTCTTTAGGGTTGGCCGAGGTCGTCTCAAGGTCGAAGGCGAGCATGCGGGAGGCGTCGAAATTCATGATCCATACCTTAGTAGCTAGGCCCGACACGAGGGATAGCTACACTTGGGCAGCGTGACTAATCCAGTTGATCTGCACCGTGAATGGAATGACCTCGCGCAGGAAGTGCGCCGCCACCGCAACCTGTACTACAACGGTGAGCCGGCTATTCCCGACGCCGACTTTGACGCACTTTTCCAGCGCCTACTTGCGCTAGAAGAAGAGCACCCAGAGCTTGCCGTGCCTGATTCGCCCACCCAGCAGGTGGGTGCTGCCCCGAGCGCCGGCGAGGATATTGAGCACCTTGAGCGCATGATGAGCTTGGACAATGTTTTTAGCGCTGGCGAGATGCAGGATTGGTTGGATAGAACTCCGGCTAAGACCTATCTCACCGAGCTCAAGATTGATGGCTTGTCTATCGACTTGGTTTATCGCAATGGGCGCTTGACCACCGCTGCTACTCGTGGCGACGGCACGGTGGGCGAGGAGATTACCGCCAATGCCCGCGTAATCGAGGATATTCCGCATGAGTTGACGAGAACTGAAGAATACCCAGTTCCGGAGCTTATCGAGATCCGTGGCGAGGTATATATGCGCCCCGAAGACTTCGAGGAGATCAATGAGGAACGCGCGGCTGATGGCAAGGATAAATTTGCCAACCCGCGCAACGCCGCGGCCGGAGGACTTCGCATGAAGGACCCCGCCGAGGTGAAAAAGCGCCGCCTGAAGATGGTGTGCCACGGCTTGGGCGCGCGCGAGGGATTCTCGCCCACCTCACAGCACGATGCCTATAAGGCGATTGCGGCCTGGGGGCTGCCAGTTTCCCCGTATACCAAACAGGTGCACTCGGCCAAAGAGGTTCAGGACGAGGTGGCGCATTGGGCAGAACATCGCCACGACGCCATCTTTGAAATGGACGGACTCGTGGTCAAGGTGGATGATTTGGCTTCGCAGCGCGCACTTGGTTCGACTTCCCGCGCGCCGCGCTGGGCCATTGCCTATAAGTATCCGCCGGAAGAAGTGACCACGAAACTCAAGAATATTGAGGTGGGGGTAGGCCGTACCGGGCGAGTAACCCCGTACGCAGTGATGGAGCCAGTCTTCGTTTCCGGATCTACGGTGGAGATGGCTACCCTGCACAACCAATCCGAGGTCAAGCGCAAGGGCGTGCTCATTGGGGATACCGTCATTATCCGCAAGGCGGGCGAAATTATTCCGGAGGTCCTCGGACCGGTGCGCGAGCAGCGCGATGGTAGCGAGTATGAGTGGACCTTCCCGGAGAACTGTCCTGCGTGCGGTACGAAATTGGCCCCGCAGAAGGACGGCGATGCTGATTGGCGTTGCCCCAATACGCAGTCCTGCCCGGCGCAGCTCTCGGCACGGTTGGAGTATCTGGCCTCCCGCAAGGCGCTGGATATTGAGGCTTTGGGCGAGAAGGGTGCGATGGATCTGATCGACAACGGCATTCTCGTTGATGAGTCGGAGCTTTTTGAGCTCACCGCGGAAAAGCTATTGGCCTCAGATGTCTATACCGCAAAGAGGGACACCAAAGACAAGCGCTCCAAGAAGGAGGGCAACGTCAAGGTCAATACGGCAGGCCAGAACTTGCTAAACAACCTGGAGGAGGTCAAGGGGCGCGACTTCTGGCGCGTTTTGGTCTCGCTGTCCATACGTCACGTGGGCCCGATTGCGGCTCGGGCGCTTGCTTCCCGCTATGGATCCATGGACAAGCTGCGCGCTGCGAAGACGGAGGAGCTTGCAGAGGTCGATGGCGTCGGCATGACCATCGCGCAATCCTTCCACGATTGGTTCGAGGTGGATTGGCATCGCACGATTGTGGACAAATGGGCTGCTGCGGGCGTGGCCATGGAGGTAGCGGCCGAGGACCACAAGGAGCAGACCCTTGAGGGCTTGACCATTGTGGTTACCGGCAGCTTGGAAAACTTCACTAGGGATTCCGCGAAAGAAGCGATTGTCTCTCGCGGCGGCAAGGCCACAGGTTCGGTGTCGAAGAAAACCTCCTATCTAGTAGCAGGTGCAAACGCCGGCTCGAAGGAGGATAAGGCTCGCGAGCTGGACATCCCGATTCTCAACGAGCCGCAATTCCAGCAACTACTAGAAACCGGCGAAGTCTAATTCGCTGTGGCTATTTGAGGAAGCTACCCAAGATGGTGCCGATGTGGCCCAGGTGCTCGACCTCGGAGGCGAGGTAGTCAGGGCCGCCGGTTCGCCCCATGGCGATGACCAATCCGGTATCGCCGAGTGGGGCGGCGGCGAGTGCGGAGTCAAGTAGGGACCAGCTTTCGGGTACCCACTCGTCGCGCTCGGGCTGGAGGACGCGGGCGCTTTCGACCTCAATGTCGTGAGGAACGGTGCCGTCATCTTCCGGGGCGGCGTTGGAAGAGGCTAGGCGGCGGATGGGCTCGTTATTATCAATGACGATGCACCAGGTGGAGGTGAGTGCCTTCGGGATGGCCGCGACGACCTCTTCCATGGCCGCAGTGACATTGGTGGCATGAGCTACACGCGCGAGCAGCTCAATCTGGCCGCGGCGGTCTACTCGGCCGCTAAACGGGCGGATGGAGTCAATTTCCACGCCGTCGACGGAGGAGGCGGCGGTGATGAGGACATCGGCCATGGCGCCTTGGGGCAGCTCGATGACAATGTCATCCATAACGGTGCCGTCGGGGAAGTTTTCTACGATATCGACCGATTGGATATTGCCGTCGACGAGTCCAAAGGCGTCGGCAAGCTGGCCCAGGCTGCCTGGGGCATCGGGGAGCAGTACACGGATCAAAAAGGACAAGGTCTCGCACACTTTCGGTAGTTTGTAGTCCCAGACATGATACGTGCGTCACAATGCGGGCTTCAAGCAACGCAAATTTGGGGTGACGCGGCAGCCGTCGCGGTAGGTGCAGTACCATGGGTCGTTAGCAATTCACATAGTACATGCATCGTGTGAATATTTTTCACCCGCATGTCGATTATGCAGATAAAGGATGGAGTTCGCGTGTCTGAGATTTCGCGTGATGAGGTAGCCCACCTCGCCAAGCTTTCCCGCCTGGCCCTCAGTGAGGAAGAGCTAGCCCAGTTCGCAACGCAGATTGATGAAATTGTTGATTCCGTTTCCGCGGTAGGAAACGTGGATACCGAGGGCGTGGAGCCGATGAGTCACCCGCACTCCGTGGACGCCCCGATGCGCGAGGACGTTATTGTGCGCACCCTTACTGCAGAACAGGCTTTGGATCAGGCGCCGGCCGTAGAAGATGAGCGCTTCGTCGTGCCACAGATTTTGGGAGGAGAATAAATGTCTAACCTGACCGTTCCTGCGGAGGGCTTGACCTCCCTGACCGCCGCCGAGTTGGCGGAAAAGATTCACTCCCGCGAAACTACCTCCCGCGAGGTCACCCAGGCCTTCCTGGATCGCATCGCAGAGACCAATGAGGAGCTTAACTCCTTCCTGCACGTGGGTGCGGGAGAAGCCCTCGCGGCTGCCGACGCCGTGGATAAGGCCCTCGATGCCGGCGAAGAGCCTGCTTCCGGGCTGGCCGGCGTGCCGCTGGCGCTGAAGGATTTGCTCGTTACCACCGATGCGCCGACTACCGCAGCGTCCAAGATGCTGGAAGGCTACGTATCTCCCTACGATGCCACTGTGACCAAGCGTCTGCGCGAGGCCGGAATTCCCATCCTGGGCAAGACCAACCTGGATGAGTTTGCCATGGGTTCTTCCAATGAGAACTCTGCCTTTGGTCCAGCTCATAACCCTTATGACACCGAGCGCACCCCGGGCGGCTCGGGCGGCGGTACCGCAGCTGCCCTCGCTTCCGGCCAAGCGCCACTCGGCATTGGTACCGATACCGGCGGTTCCATCCGCCAGCCAGCCGCGCTGACCAACACCGTTGGCGTAAAGCCCACCTATGGCACCGTGTCTCGTTATGGCCTTATTGCTGCCGCATCCTCCCTGGATCAGGCTGGCCCCTGTGGCCGTACCGTCCTCGACACCGCGCTCCTGCACGAGGTCATTGCTGGCCACGATGCTTTCGATGCGACCTCCGTGGATAAGCCGGTAGCACCGGTTGTCGCTGCCGCACGCGAAGGCGCCAAGGGTGACCTCTCTGGCGTCAAGGTGGGCCTCATCAAGCAGTTTGAACGCGATGGCTGGCAGGAAGGTGTAATGGAGAATTACCACGCCGCCGTCGAGCAGCTGCGCGAGCAGGGTGCTGAAATCGTTGAGGTTGATTGCCCGCACTTCGACGACGCCCTGGCGGCGTACTACCTGATTATGCCGTGTGAGGTCTCGTCCAACCTGGCACGTTTCGATGGCATGCGCTACGGCCTGCGTGCCGGCGATGACGGCTCCCACTCCGCGGAGCAGGTCATGTCCCAGTCCCGTGCGGAGGGCTTTGGCCCCGAGGTCAAGCGCCGCATCATGCTGGGTACCTATGCGCTGTCCGTTGGCTACTACGACGCTTACTATTTGCAGGCGCAGCGCGTGCGTACCCTCATTGCGCAGGACTTTGCCCGTGCCTTCGAGCAGGTTGACGTGCTCGTTTCCCCGACCACCCCGACTACCGCATTCAAGCTGGGGGAGAAGGCCGAGGATCCGATGGCAATGTATAACTTTGACCTGTGCACCCTGCCGCTGAACCTGGCCGGCCTGTGTGGCATGTCTGTGCCCTCCGGTTTGGCCAGCGATACCAACCTGCCCACCGGTTTGCAGATCATGGCTCCGGCTTTCGAGGATGACCGCCTCTACAAGGTGGGCGCTGCCTACGAGGCCGGCCGCGATAAGTAAAACGCCGCCTGTGGAGTCCCTGACGATTCCATAAGGATTTCTTTACCCCCGTTGAATTTATATTCGGCGGGGGTAAATTCTTGGGCATGCATTTCAAAAAGACCGCACTATTTTCGTTGTCCGCCGCTGCACTGATGGGCGCTGGTGCCGCCAACGCCGCGCAGGTCCCCGACATCGATCCGGGGTTTAGCATGACCGCGCCGACTCAGTCTGATCTGAGTTCTCCGCTCCCGGAGGGCGTAGAGAAGCTGGAGCCTCACATTGAAGGACAGACCATCACCGGCGAGCTCCACTCCGTTAAGGAAGATGGCAAGCTGAGCGTCACCTTTGCCAAGGACCGCACCTTGGTAGTCAATGATGGCTGCAATATCTACACCACTACCTACGAGGTGGCTAAGGACGGCACTATCAGCGTGGGCGAGTTCAACTCCACCCGCGCGGCCTGCGACGAGCATACGCAGCAGCTTTCCGACGCCCTCCGGGGCCTCCTCGAATCCAACCCCTCCTTCTATAACCTCCCCGGCGGCACCGTCGCCTTGGGTAGCGAGAATGCTGCGGTTGAGTTCACGGTAGCCAAGTAGAAACTAGCGGCACACAGGATAAAAGAATGCGCACCATGTCTAGGGACGTGGTGCGCATTTGTGTGGGTGGGGACTATTTGGCGTCGGAAAGCGCATATGCCGCGCCCGCCGAGGCTGCAGTGACGCTCAGTACCGCCGGCCACGCACCGATCTTCTTAGCCAGCGGGTGGGAGGCGCCGAATGCGCCCACGTAGAGTGCGCACAGGCCGGCGGTGGTAGCCGGGGTGGTTTTCTTGGCCCAAGAGCGACCCGCCCAGACACCGGCAGCGGCGAGGATTACGCCGCCCAGCGGGCGAATGCCGGTCTCGCGGGCGGTGACCCAGCCACCGATAAGGCCGAGGGTGACAGTAGTGGCGGTAGAAACGTCTTGGGGCTTTTTAATATCGATCATGGACATGTGACCAGTCTAGGTCGACATTTTTCGGCCCGCTAGACTCTAAGGCCATGACTGTGGAGACGCATCTGCCGCCCGAGCGCCAAGCATGGCGCGCCATGTTTGCATTGTCCCTCGGATTCTTTGTATCCCTGCTGGACCAATCCATGGTGGCGGTGGCGCTGCCTGACCTGCAACGCGAGCTGAACGCGGGGGTAAACCACACCATGTGGGTATCCGCGGCCTATTTGTTGGCTGTGGTGGTGCCGCTGCTCTTTTCCGGCCGCTTGGGTGATGTTTTGGGCCAGCGCCGGATGTTCTGTTTGGGTGTGGGAATTTTCGGACTCGGTGCGGTGGCGTGTGCCGTGGCGCCCACAGTGGAAGTGCTCATTGCGGCGCGTGCCGTGCAAGGCGTGGGTGCGTCCCTCCAGATGCCACAGACCATGTCCGTTATCAATCGCATCTTTGCACGTGAGCGCCGTGGGCGCGCACTGGGTGTGTGGGGCGTCATCGGCTCGGTAGCGGCACTTGCCGGTCCACTCGCTGGTGGCTTTCTGGTCGGGCACTTCGGGTGGCAGGCCGCCTTTTGGGTACACGTTCCCTTCGTGGTGCTAGCCATTGTCTTCGCGCTGTTGTGGGTGCCTGAGCTGCCCACGACCGCGCAGTCTATCGATGCGCCCTCGGCCATTGTTTCGCTCATCGCCTTGGCGGCAATCGTCTTTGGTATTCAGCAGGGCCCGGTGCTTGGCTGGGGATGGACCATTTGGCTGATCCTGCTCGCCGGAGTTGCCGCTAGCGTCTGGTTTGTGCGATTGCAGGCTACTGCCGAATCTCGCGGGGCCAGCCCACTGGTGCCGCTGGCGCTATTTAGTGACCGCAATTACCTGGCGGGCTCGGTAGGCATCATCGCAATGGGGTTTATGGCGGCCGCGGTGATGCTCCCCATTATGTTGTGGCTGCAGACCATGCAGGGAGTGCCTGCGGGCGAAGCCGGCATCATCGTGGCTCCCATGGCGCTGGTATCCCTCCTGATATCCCCGCTCGCCGGAATCATGGCGGACTATGTTAATCCGCGGATCCTGGGGGTGTTGGGATTTTCCATCCTGATACTTTCGCTCCTTGCGGCATGGTGGGTCATGCAGGTCGACGCCCTTCCGTGGGTCCTCGGTCTGCCCATTGCCGGGCTCGGCGTGGGACAGTCCTTCATTTGGGGTTCCAACGCAGCTACCACCTTGCGCGATATCTCGCCGGAGCTTATGGGCGCTGCCTCCGGTGTGTATAACACCTCCCGCCAGGTGGGTTCCGTGGTGGGAGTTGCCCTGGTATCCGCAGTTATGCAAACGGGTAACCCAGAGGCGGCAATTATTAATTCGCTGCTCGTCATCGTGGCTGCGCTGGTGGTTGGCCTGGTTTCTGCCCTAGGTTTTAGGGACACTTCAGGCGGTGGAAGGCGAACCAGGACGCCAGAGCGATAACCGAACCGCCCACAAGCGCTGCGACCAGGTAAATCAAGGCAGCCTTGAGGGAGAGCTGGTCATCATTGAAAATCTCGTAACGGTCTTCGTCGGTGAACTCGCCTGCGAGCCGGTTTGTGGAAAACTCTGTAGTTTCGTCAAAAGCTGGCGAAGCCTGTTGGGCTTCGCTGCATGATGAGGTGTCGGCCTGCTTGTCAACCATGCTTTTAAGTGTTGCACACGAACGTGAACGACCGGATACCTGCGACGTGGATATCGCTTTGAGGGACGAGTTCTTTAGAGTTTCACGGTAAGGTCTTTACGCGTCGCGAGAAGGAAAGCTCTCCAAAGGATTATTGAAGAACTGGCAAGCCCGATGACCAATCCCCACCACACCCCGTGAGGCCCTAGACCGATGGGAAAAGCAAGTATTAAAGCAGCTGGCAAACCTATAATCCAATAACCAGTGAGGGATGCCTTCAAACCAGTAGTGGTGTCGCTAATCCCGCGCAGGAGACCGATAGCTATGTTTTGTGCAGTATCGACAAATTCCATCACTGCGCCAATAGCCAACAACCCCAATGCGATGCTTAATGTCTCGGTGGCATTGGATTTCTCGGAGCTGCTTATAAATGGGGAAAGTACGAGGCGGGGAGCGCAAAGAAAGCTGACGGAAGCAACAGCAACGATGGCAGCCATCATCGTTTGAGTTCGAATGCCGACTTGGCGTGCAAGGGAGTTGTCATTCAGACCCCAAGCGCGACTCACAAGAATAGAGCTGCCGTGGGAGAACCCAACACCAATCTGGAAAACAATAAAGGTTATTTGATAGACGACGTTGTGCGCTGCGAGTGCTTCTGTGCCAAAGGATCCCATGACCATCGCCAGCACAGAAAACATGCCCGCTTCGGCTCCGTAGGTTGCTGAGACTGGAAGCCCCAGACGAAGCTGAGTGCGGACGAGGTGACGGAGCCTTCCGTGCATCGTGTCTCCGTCGGCACTCCAGAAATCGAGGGCAAGAAAAGTTGAGAGGTCGGGATCTCGGATGGTGATTCGCAGATAAATTAGGGCCGACAATAAATGAACCAGTGTGGTGGACAGTCCAATGCCTAGCAGACCCAATGCAGGAAACGGCCCGAATCCAAAACCGAGCGCGTAGTTCAACGCTGCATTCACTACGATCATCGCCACGGTTATGTGTAGTAGCGATTTTGGTTTGCCGAGGCCTACACAAAACTGACGGGAGACTTGGAACCACAAACAAGGAACAAGACCTGGCGCGAGCAACCACATCATGGAAGTGGCTGCGGAACTAATCTCAGCGGACTGGCCGAAAAACGGTAGGGCGTAGGCAATCGCCATCAGAACCAGTGCTCCCACTAGACCGCTGACAGTTGCTAATAGCCAGCCGGCGCGTGAGAGGTTGCGAATTTCGCGTTGCAGCGTAGCGGCAGATAGTTCGGAGTCCGCTCGCTCGCGAGATTTGCTTTCGTAGAGTGAATGAGCCGACGCAATTCTATTGCCCAGCGGTGTTAATAGGCCCACGGCCATTGTGCGTATCTGGTTAAACCACACAACTGCCAAACCTCCGCCAGCAAGAGCCCCGAGGCTAAGTTGGCCCATCATGAAAGTGTCGGTGGTTGAAATTGCGATATTCGCAAGCTGTGTGCCGGCAAGGGGAAGAGACAACGCCAAAATCTGGCGGTTTAGTTTCTGAGAGGTAGCTCCGGGCACTACTTTTCCTTCGACCATGAAACTCGTGTTGAATTTAGCGAAATTGGGCTTTCCCCAGCGCGCAATGACATAACTTGTTCCCAAATTTTGTCCTCGAGGGCGACATCGAGTAAACCACGTTCGGACATCCACTCATCGTTGAATACGGTATCTAGATACTTTTCCCCTCCATCGCACACCATGGTCAACGATGTAGAGCCAGCGGGAAAGCCCGGCAGGAGCTCGAGGGCTGCTATTACGGCTCCGCCAGCAGATCCTCCCAGTAGAAGCCCCATGTGCTTTCCGATTGTTCGGCATGCAGCGAAAGCTGCTTTGTCGGATACCTTTGCTCCGTAGTCGAGTAAGTCGTAGCGAACTGAAGTGCCGATAACTGCACCTTCGGGGGTGCCCGTTCCAGATTGCCAATAGTCGTGTCCAGGAGCACCGAATGCAATGGAACCTTCCGGTTCGACGCCTATAATAGTGGGACGGTGTCCCAATTGATGGAGACGTTCAGTAACTCCAAAGAGGCTTCCACCTGTGCCTACGGCACTAATGATATGAGTCGGACTTTCCCCAAGATCATTCAAAATTTCATCAGCTGCAGGGTAATAACCCATCGAGTTTGCGACATTGTCATGCTGCTTCATGAATACCCAGCCGTGTTGTTTGCCGAGCTCCTCAGCATGGTTTTCTCTAGCCGATGTGGCGAGCGAATCGTCATCTTGATTGGAAACGAAGCACATCTGTGCATTCATTGCACGCATGGAGTTCAATTTATCTTTACAAGAATGATTATCGACGACTGCTACGAAGTCGTATCCGCGCTCAAGTGCAAGAAGTGCTAAGCCCTGTCCAGTATTACCGGAAGTCGATTCAACGATAGTGCCATGCTCTTGAAGTCGGTTATCCTGCTCTGCCGCCTTAATCATCGACTGGGCCATCCGGATTTTCGCACTTCCAGTTGGGTTGAATTGCTCGAGCTTAAGCAAAACGCGACTTTTCTGGGGCGTACAGACAAGCTCGAACAGAGGAGTATTGCCAATGAGTTGAGACATCTGCGTATAAATTCTTTTTGGCATCTTTATTTGGCCTCTGTTCTAGCGATCTTCCGTGATGGTCATGGTGACAGGATTAAAGGCGTATTTCTGAGGAATCCGATATCCGTGGAAAGCAGACTCGTTCGAGTCCATTTGATACCCGGCTGTGTCGGGATAGACTAGGAAATCTCCAGGTCGAGGCCTGTCGGGGAGTTGAATCATTCTTTTGCTGAGATAATCGCTGTCTAAGCACGTTGATCCGGAAACTGCTGTTGCGGTAGCTACTCCCGAGTCGATAATGACTCCGTTGCGCACAAGGTATGGGTCCGGATAATACTCCGAGTTGAACCATTGCTCTGAGAGGCTGAGACTAGTTCCACGTACGACAGTTACTGTCCGTGCAGCATTGGGCAATGCGTGACACGAAAGAACAGGAAAGAAACTAGCACCCGCGAACTGGCATAAAGACCGTCCAGGCTCTGCCAAAATCTTTATGTTGTGACGATGAGCGCGCTGAGCCATGGAGTCCGAGCTGCGTCGAGTGGACTCCATATCTCGACGTGTCAGTGGGCGATGTTGATTAGCTATAAACCGTAGTGAGTATTGTCCGGATAAAGGTGATCCGAACGGATATTGGTCTTTAGGTTTATCCGAATCTATGAACATTTCGTTTTTTAGTCGAGATTGCAGGTTTCGCCAGACTCCATACTCGACTGAGCTTGTGGGAAATCCACCTCCAATGGAAATAGTGTCGGCCCGTGGAGACAGGGAGCGCACCTTGAGTAGGGTGTCGATTGCCAGATGCGACATGTTTATCCTCTCGTGGAGGTCATAACCGTTGCAGTGGAAACTTAGGCCGGTAATTTCGATGTTGGCACGGCCTTGGCTAAGACGAGCGGTTAGAGACAAGGCGGTATCGATGCTCATACCAAACCGTGTGGAGGGGGTTTGGTTCGCAATCCGGAGAAGAACTCGGAGCTGATTAGGCGTATCGATTTCGTCGACAAATTGGGAAATTATTCTTGAATCTACTTCATTGGAAATCGTTAGAGTTGCATCGTGGCAAACTGCCAAATGGATAAGTTCTCGACTCGGTGTAGCACCAGTAATGATTAATTTATTTCCTGGTACACCAGCGGCCAGAGATGATTGGAACTCTTCGACGCTGGCGACATCGATTCCACTGTCGAAACCACGAAGAGCACTCAGTGCTATCTCGCGACTGAAGTGCGCGGACTTATTTGCCTTTTTGCCAAACCGGATACCGAATTTAATGCCGACTTCCTTAGCGGTTGTATGCCAGGCTGAAAGTGTTTGAGCAAATTGGTTTGGGCAAAGGACATGAAAAGGGGTGTCGGAAAGCTCAGCAATGAAGTCAAGTTTCCCTGAGCCAATCAGAGCCGTTTGCCAGCTTGGAACATCAATCTTGCATGATATGGCACTTACCACAGGGATATCTCCGTCCCGAATCCCTGCTTAAGACCTTCCTTGGCGAGGATTTGGCCGACAGCGATATCGGTTAGAACTAGTCCGCTGTTATAGCAAAACGTAGTTTCGTCAATACGAGGCAGTTTGCGCCCTTTGCGGAGCAAATCGGATAGTTCGGCATGGACATTCGGCAACCGACCATCGGTGTCAGCGTAATCGCGACCGGTAACATTCATCTGTTCGATACTCGTCGTGATGACTCTGCTCGCTTGATGACAGATATCAGGGGCGATTCCGTAGCCCACAACAACGACGGTTGCGTGCCGGGGAATATCGGATGCTGTGACAGTACAACGAGTCTCAGGTCCAGCGGCCCCGATAATGAGATCACAGTTTGAACTCACAGTTGTAGGATCGTCTACAATCTTGATTCTTATTTTTCGGCTAAGCTTCACTGCTGCTGTTGATGCAATCTTGGCGCCTTTCTCTAGTCCCACGCTGTGGCTGCCGGCGAGATAAATCGTGTTTAATGTTTCAAAGGTTTCAAGGAGAAAAGGGGCTGCGTTTTGTCCTTGGGTTCCCGAACCGATGATGAGAGCGCTCTGAGGAATTGCACCAGCATACTGTGCCAATAGCGCTGAGACTGCCGGGGTTCTGAGAGTTCCTGCCGCAGCGCCGTCGAGAAGTGCAATAGGATATCCGCTGGAATCGTCGTACAGTGTGAGGGTCGTGTAATAGCTTCTATCCCTGGCGCTTTGTTGGTGAGTTTTGCTCCAATGGGTATAGGAAGTCTTGAATCCGACGGAATTTGAAGAACGACTTCTGCCGACCATCGAGTAACTCACGCTTTCAGGTACTTCAACTTTGATTTTCCCTGGGCACAGAGTTCCTGGCTGGTCGAGCTCGATGAGAGCGGATTTCACCGACTCGAGTACGGACTCGGGTGAAATTTTTATTTGAGCTAATTCTGATCTGCTGAGGACGGTCAGGTTAGTTCGCTGTTTCATAGGATTTCACCATCCATAAATCGGATGTGTTGGCCGTAGCCGGGTTCGTTGATTTCATTGATGGGGCGTGTGTTTTTGGTTCCCATAATGTTGATGCGTAGCATCCAGCGGTCGGTCCCGTCGTAGTTGGCTACGAAAGGTACTCGTCCGTGGGCGCATCGGTCATTGTTGATGATGACCATCTGACCTGGCTTTATAGGCACCGTATAGGTGACAGTGTGAAGAGCCTGTTGAAGCTTCTCAAATGCCTCCCACCACTGTAAGGTTCCAGAATTTTTGTCTGTGTAGGCGGGGTCAAACCTCATGCCTAAATTGCCATCAGTTTTCCAGATTGATGTCATGGCAGTAGGAGCTGCATATTCGTAATCACCGTAAGATGCATCTGGAATAATGATGGCTCCGTCCCCGGTTAGAATTTTTTTCGAATCTACATCGAGTAGATGCCATGCTTCATCGATGGGGGCCAGCGTAGTGCCGACATTTTTGGGGTTACGAAGACCAAATAAAGCGAAGTGCGTCGCGCGCCGCGGATGAAAAGCATCTTCCGTGTGCAGAGTCAATGTGGTGTTGCTGCTGGCGCCAACTTGCTGGTTCTCCTGGCCGCGGGTCGGCACCAAGTCTGTGGTGATACGGCCTTTCTGCTGTCCGAACCATCCGAATGGGCGACCGACAGCGCTAGCGATAATCGCAAGAACGAATCTCCAGGTTCGGACCTTGCCAACGCATTCCTGCCACGTGGCTGGGGTAGGTCCGTGAACTGCAGGGAAGGGAAGTCCATGGATGGAAGTGGCATGGGCAGTAGGGGAGAGCAGAATTAGTTCTTTCAGTTCCTCCAGCTCATCAGTCAAAAGATGATTGATGGCATTGTACGAGTCGGGAGAGTTAATCTTCTGTGTCGCAGCCAGTTCGTCGGCAGCTTTAACGATCCTGTGTGAGAGTTCTTGGCTCAGGTGCAAATTCTGCATGACAAAGAGATTAGGTGAGGGTAACCTATGCTGTAAAGGGTGACCTAGATAATTATTCTTAAAAGAATTTCGTTAGTAGGCTTGCCTAAGCTTTACTGCTGCTGTAGTTGTTAGTAATGTCTTTTCTCCTGTGGGCAGTCTTTCTTAGAGATTAAGGAACCATCATGACCAATTTTTCTCGACGCCAATTCCTCGCTGCAATGGCAGTTATTGGGACAGGCACTTTTCTGACGGCGTGTACGTCACGAGAGTCGACGGCAGGGGATGGGGCTGCCAGTGGGGATGAAGTCGAAAACGTTAATGTGCTGCGTGTTGGGGCTCTCGGGAAAGCGGCAAGAGCTCAACGAGACCCTTACCAGCTTTTGCCTAATGATTCAGATATGCTTATTAGCTCCCTGATCTGGGAGGCTCTGACGGTGCCGGGCGAGAAAGAAACTGTAGTGCCACGCCTGATGCAGGAATGGAAACAGAATAATCCGACTGAGTGGGAATTTATGATTGCCGACGGCGCTACCTTCCATGATGGTTCCTCGGTCACATCTGAAGATGTCGTGTGGTCGTTGAAGAAGATGCTTTCGGATGAGGAAAACTCATTCCGGCTTCCAGTGATGCCTGATAGCATTCGTGCTGCTGGAGCCAACGTCGTTGTGATGGAAACTGCGGAACCGAATTCACAGCTTCCGATGCTTGCGCGATTGATGACCTTCGTGATGAAGAAGGGTTCTTCTGCTGAAAAGCCCATTGGATCGGGGCCGTTCCAGCTGGTCAGTTGGGAAAATGGTTCTGCTAAGCTCAAGCGTTTCGATAACTATCACGGAACAGTAGCAGGAGTTGCTGAGGTCCATGTCATTCCATTTGAAGACTCCACCGCAATGACTAATGCGCTGTTGTCCGGGCAAATTGACTTAGCTCAAGCTGCGGGTCCTATTGCGGCCCGATCCGTCGAAGGAAATGAAGATATAAAGATTGTGCGCCGGATGAATGACTCGGTTATTCCACTAATCATGCGTACCTCAGATGGGCCTTTCTCAGATGTGAAAGTTCGTCAGGCGCTGCGCCTTGCAGTTGATCGGGAGCAAATCATCCAACGAGCTCTCTCCGGTTATGGAACCCCTGCAAACGACATTCTTGGAACGGCAGATTCGAACCTGGATTCTTCGTTAGTGCGTAAGCGTGACGTTGTGAAAGCGAAGAATCTCCTCCAAGAGGCAGATTTTGACCTTGAGAAAACGTATGACTTGTACGTTACCCCTGAGGCTCCGGGTCAAGTAGAGGCGATGAAGGTTATCGCTGATCAGGTGAAAGAAATCGGCATGACTCTCAATGTAGTGGAGCAGGATTCGGGTACTTTCTACGACGAGACATGGACCAAGGCAGACCTATATTGTGGCTATTGGGGAACTAACGATTCCGTGCTCTTCTTCGCCGGGAAGGTTCTCGACGGTGACGCGGCCTCTAATGAGACCGCATTTGATGATGCTGAATTCAACGAGATCTATGACCAGGTACTGGAAAGCACCGATACTGAGAGAATTAACCAGCTAAGCCGCCAGCTGCAGAAGATTGAGTTCGAGCGATCCGGGTATCTGGTCTGGGGTGCATCTGACGGAGTCGATATTGCGAGAGCTAATTTGAGTGGTCTGCCTAAGGCTCCAGGCTATGGTCGTGTCCTTCTTGAAACCGTCCAGAAGGCTTAGTGTGCCAGCGGAAATCGCGCGTTGGCTTATTCCTCGGCTGATAATTCGTGGAGGCTTACTTTTCGCAGTTCTCGGACTTGTTTTTGTAGCGATTGATTGGCTGCCCGGTAATGCTGCCTCCGCAATCTTGGGCGCAAACCGGACCCCGGAAGCTCTGGCAGCGCTAGAAAGAAACCTGAATCTTGATAAGCCGCTTATGGCCCGCTTCCTGAGCTGGCTGGGAAGTGCGTTTGCGGGCGACTTTGGTACTTCCGTAAACGGAGTACCGATTATTAATCTGCTGAGTTCAGCGCTGCCTGTGACGCTGGCAACAACTGGTATGGCATTTTTAGTCACTGCTGTTCTTTCGGTAGCAATCGCCATTTTTTGGGCTTCACGTGCTGAAAAACCCTGGATTTCGCACATTATTGACCGATCGACAGTGGCATTAATTGCGCTACCAGAGTTTGTCGTTGGTGTGTTTCTGGTAGCGGTATTCTCTCTCTGGCTTGGTTGGTTTCCCGCGGTCACTATCACCGCGGAAGGCTTGCCAACCCAGATAAGTATGTACGCATTACCGGTTATGGCGCTGGTAATTCCTCAGGCGGCCTGGAATTCGAGAATGCTTTTCGCAGCGTTCGAGGATGCTTCTCACAACACTGCGGTCCGCAATGCTGAGCTAAACGGAATCGTGGGAAATCAGCTGGCACTTCGACATATCCTGCCGCTATCCGCACCGACATTTGCTACTTCAATGGCTACAACAGCAGGTGTTTTGGTAGCAGGGACAGTCACAGTCGAAGCGTTATTTAACCATCCTGGAGTGGGGCTTTTGGTGTCTAATGCAGTCGCGCAACGGGATATCTCGGTGATTCTTGCCGTACTTGCTGTAACAGGGGCGATCATATTGGTGTTGCTGACTGTGGCAGATGCAATAAAAGTCGCATTCACCCCGAAGGTGCAACTATGATTCGAAGGTTTTTAGCGGGGGCCTTTATCGCCCTAGTGTTAGGCGGACCGGTCGCTGCTGGTTTGTTTGGCATTGAACTGTCGGCGCATGGCGTGCCCTTCGCTAACGGTAACGAGGAGGGTTTCCTAGGAACAGAACACCTGGGGAGAAGCGTGGGCGCTGCAGTGCTTGTCGGTGGCCGGTCCTTGGTCGTAACTGCAATTATCGTCGGTTCTTTGACCACGGCATTTGGCGCTCTATTCGGTATCTTGGGGTCGCTAAAGCCAAAACTGGGCTTCTTTATTGAAGCAGTGGCGGATGTCACCATCTTGGTGCCCGCAGTAATTCTTTTGCTTTTAACCGCAGTCTTGTATCCCAATGGTGGGCTACCAGCGCTTATTGGTGTTTCGGTTGTGGTGGGTACGCCTTATGCTGCCCGTGTGGTCGCCACCGCCACCTATCCCGTTGCTAACGCTGGTTATGTTCAGGCTGCGCTGGGCAGTGGCGTATCGACCGTCTCGATAATCTTGCGGGACATCATTCCCAATATTTCCGCAGTACTTCGTTCGGTATGGAGTCTTCGCATTATCGAAGCGCTGTATGTGCTGGCTACGGCGAGCTTCCTTGGGGTCGGGAGAAGCCTCGGTGAGTTTGCATGGTCAGCGATGGTGCGGGATAACGCGAGTGGAATATCACTGAACCCCTGGTCAGTACTTGCACCAGCCGCCGCGTTGGCAGCGACATCGATTGCTGTAGTGGCCCTGATTAATGGGAGGCAGAAGGAACCGAAGGATGTGCCGAGCTCGTGATTGATGTAGATATTTCCGTGATGCAAAGCGGGCACGTTATCCTACCCCGCACAGTGCTCACTGCCCGAGCGGGTGAAATTACGGTTTTAACTGGGGTGAGCGGCTCCGGGAAGACCTCACTTTTAAAGGCATTGATTGGTGCGGTACCGGAGAGATCGGAAGTAATTGGTGAGGTTTCTGTCGAGTCCAGTGAGTGGCGAGATGTAAACCCGCTGGAGCTTTCATCATGTGAATTAGCTCATTTTCGCCGTGAGCACATTGCTTTCGTAGGACAGGATCCGGGCGCCGAGTTGCCACCATTGATGTCAGTAGCCCGGATGCTCCGGGAGCTAGCTCCAGCGGCCGACGTTGCAGCGTTGCTGCAGCGTGTAGATCTTCCAGCCAGCATTGCTTCCCGACGTATTCACCAGCTTTCTGGTGGACAGCAGCGACGGGTGGCACTGGCTCGGGCACTATCGCGTTCGCCTGAAGCCATCGCTCTTGATGAGCCCTTCGCCGGCCTTGACTCCGATACTTCGACGGTAATCGCTCATCTGCTAAGAGGCCTCGCGGATAGTGGCGTTACGGTCATTTTCACCGCCCACCAGGTTCCTAAGCTTGCGATTTGCATTGACTCGGTCGTGGCTGTCGGGAATGGAACGGAAAAAAGCGATTCGATCACCCAGCGCGTGGAACGCCAGAGTGTAGAGACGACTTCTGGCCACAGCCCGCGTTCAGTAACGAAAGGCATCCAGGTCACAGAACTCTCCAAAGCCTCGATTGGTGAATCTATGCCGGGGGCGGGGGCAGGGGCGGGCGCGTCTCCAGTCTTAAGAGTTTCCAACCTGAGCTGCGTGAATAATGAACGCGTGACTCTTTTTCAGGGCCTCTCTTTCGCTGTACAGCGTGGCACTATGGTTGGGGTCAAGGGACCGTCGGGAAGCGGAAAGTCGACACTACTTCGGTGCCTAATCGGGCTAAACCACGCAGAGTCGGGTGAGATTGAATGTGCTGGTGTAACTCGTGAAGCTAAGCGTACATGGCCACGGAAGAATCGTTTGATGATGCAGATAGTTCCGCAGGATCCTGCCTCTACGTTGAACCCGAAAATGACCGCGCTCGATGCCGTAGAGCGTGCAGTCCGGGTGTCGGTAAGGGGACGCCGTGACGCACGCCGAGCGGCAATAGATTTACTCGATAAAGTCGGTATCGATAAGCAGCTCGCACAGCGTAAGCCAAGTGGACTCTCTGGAGGGCAGAGGCAGCGTGTTGCAATCGCACGTGCTCTAGCCGTGCGCCCAAAGCTCCTGCTCTGCGATGAAATTACCTCGGCGCTTGATTATCAAGCAGCGACCAAAGTGATGAGCGTTCTGCAAGAACTCAACAGCGAGGGAATGGGCATAGTTCTAGTCAGTCACGATGATGAGCTGCTGCAATCGTATTGCTCCACGGTTATCCCAATTGGAACTGCAGCTGTGGGTTGAGACCAAAGCCCTGCTATTCGGGCCTTGGTCCCCTCCAGACCTTAAATAGGCAGCATCTTGAAGATCGGGCGCGGGATGTGCTTCAGCACCATCATCACCTGAAGTGCCCCGGGTTTTGTTCCTAGGCGTTTGCCTTGATTTCTATTATTTCCTGTGGCGGGTTCTGCTTCCAAAATTCGGTTTCGACCTCGACCGGGGTTCGGTAGTCCAAGCTTTGGTGGAGCCTAGTCTCGTTCCACCATGACACCCACTCGAACGTCGCGATTTCTACCTCGACAACATCATCCCACCTGCGAGCATGGATCAGCTCGTTCTTGTAGGAACCATTAACATTTTCTGCCAGAGCATTGTCATAAGAATCCCCGACCGTTCCGGTGGAAGCGGCAATCCCGTGCTGGGCAAGTCGCTGGTTGTAGACAACGCTGACATACTGTGAGCCGTGATCTGAATGGTGAATGAGACCTGTTGTTTCCTCAGCACACACGATCGCCTGGTTGAGAGCCTGCAGCGGCAGTGCTTCCGTCCGCATCGAGTCTGATAACGCCCACCCAACGATCCGTCGAGAGTAAACGTCGGTGACAAACGCGGCGTACACAAAGCCTTTCTTCGTGCGCACATACGTAATGTCGGCCACCCACAGTTTATTCGGGCCCTGAGCTTTGAACTCACGCTCGACCAAGTCCGGGCGCAGATCAGGCACATTAGCCTTACGGGTTGTGAGAGGTGATCTGCCTTTGCCTTTGCCAGAAGCACCGGCCAAGCGCATCAACCGAGCAGTTTGTTCACGACCGATATCAATTCCGTCACGGCGGAGAGCATGCCACATTTTCCGCACGCCGTAGACGCCGTAATTATCCCGATGAACAGCACTAATGCGGTCGACCAGCACAGCATCACGAAGGCGACGAGCACTTAACCCACGGGCCTTGGACTGGCGATACCCACGCGAGGTGATGAACCCACCAGCCCGGTTATCCTTCAACGTCTTACAGATGAACTCGACAGAGAAACGATTCCGGTATTCATCGATGAATCGGATCATTTCCGACGTTTTGGGTCGAGTTCCGACGCGAAAAAAGCTGAGGCAGCCTTCAGCAGCTCGTTAGTGTCGCGTAGCTCTTGATTTTCACGACGTAGCCTCGCGTTCTCGGCAGCCAAATCTTCAGGCACAGGTTCTGGAATGTTTCCCGCACGGCGGGCCTGCTGAGTCCATTGACGGGCCGTGTGCCATGAAACCCCCAGCTTTGGAGCTACTGCCTGGCACGCGGCTTGCATCGACATATTTTCCGCCAAGATGCGGTCTTCCACAAGACGGACCACACGGTCCTTCGCATCCTGGTCAAATTTCCTTGGCACGTTCCAAATTTTCCCATCTACTCAAACGGAACAAAACCTGGGACACTTCACTCTGCAGGCCTAAAAATCGCGCGCTAGATTGGTAGATATGCGTCTAGGTGTTTTAACGTCCGGCGGCGATTGCCCCGGCCTCAATGCTGTAATCCGTGCGGTAGTGCGTACCGCATCCAATGAATTTGGAGATACCGTTGTAGGTTATGAAGACGGCTGGGTGGGCCTGATGGAAGACCGCCGCCGCGATCTTTATGACGATGCGGAAATCGACCGTATTCTGTTGCGCGGCGGCACCATCCTGGGCACCGGCCGCCTGCATCCGGATAAGTTCAAGGCCGGCCTTGACCAGATTAAGTCCAACATGGCGGATGCCGGGGTGGATGCCCTTGTCGCCATCGGTGGTGAAGGTACCCTCAAGGGCGCAAAGTGGCTTTCTGATAACAGCGTGCCGGTAGTGGGCGTGCCGAAGACCATTGATAATGACGTTAACGCCACCGACTACACCTTTGGTTTCGATACCGCCGTTTCTGTGGCCACCGATGCTATCGACCGTCTGCACACCACCGCGGAGTCCCATAACCGCATCCTGATCGTGGAGGTTATGGGCCGCCACGTGGGATGGATTGCCCTGCATGCCGGCATGGCCGGTGGTGCGCACTACACCGTGGTACCGGAAGAGCCCTTCGATATTGCGGAGATTACGAAGGCGATGGAACGCCGCTTCCAGATGGGCGAGAAGTACGGCATTATCTGCGTGGCAGAAGGCGCCCTCCCGAAGGAGGGGACTATGGACTTTGAGGCCGGCGGCGTCGATCAGTTTGGGCACCAGACTTTCAATGGCATCGGCCAGGTAATCGGCGATGAAATCAAGGCACGCACCGGGTATGACGTGCGTACGACCGTGCTGGGGCACATTCAGCGCGGCGGTACGCCGACGGCTTATGACCGCGTGCTTGCTACTCGCTACGGCGTGCACGCAGCGCGCGCCATCCACGAGGGCAAGTCCGGCATGTGTGTTGCCCTCCATGGTGAGGATATTGACCTCGTCCCGCTGGAAGAAGCAGTGGGTACGCTCAAGACGGTGCCGGAATCGCGTTATCGCAACGCCCAGGCGCTCTTTGGCTAGAGGCATTCCGCGTTCCGAATATTAAGATAGCGCTCCCACTGGGTGGGAGCGTATTCTTTTGCCTATGAGTATCGATAGTATGACAGATAATCGGGTGGAGGCGAACGCTGCGCCCTCCTCAGCACAAGACCGTCAAGCACTTATTGCAGCGCTAGGCTTTCCCGTGCTCGTGATTATCGGTGGCGTGGTGGGATACCTCGCGCCAGAGACCGCAGCTTCCTTCGCCCCGCAGGTCACCCCGCTGCTGGGAATTGTCATGTTCGGTATGGGCCTAACCCTCAAGCCGGTGGATTTTGCCTTGGTGGCACGCCGTCCGCTGCCCGTTCTCATCGGAGTGGTAGCGCAGTTTGTCATTATGCCGCTGGTGGCGCTGCTGGTAGTCGCGGTGATGGATCTTCCCGATGCTGTAGCTGCCGGCGTTATCCTTGTAGGATGCGCGCCCGGCGGTACGAGTTCCAATGTGGTGTCTTATCTTGCACGCGGTGATGTGGCTCTGTCGGTGACCATGACGTCCATTTCCACCCTGTTGGCGCCGGTCCTTACCCCATTGCTGACCTTGTGGCTGGCAGGGGAGTACATGCCGGTCTCCGTCTCCGCCATGGCGTGGTCCATTGTGAAGGTCGTGCTCATTCCAGTAGTCGCCGGCATTCTCATCGGCATGCTGGTTCCGCGCGTGGTGACAAAGATTAACGCGGCATTGCCGTGGATCTCGGTTGCGGCCATTTCGGCCATTGTGTGCATCGTGGTCGGCGGAGCGCACGACACCATCGCTACCGCAGGCGTACTCGTCTTTGCCGCAGTGGTAATCCATAACGCCTGCGGCTACGGCTTGGGCTACCTGGCCGGAATGCTGACCAAGCAGCCGGTTACCGCGCGGCGCACCATGGCCGTCGAGGTGGGCATGCAAAATTCTGGCTTGGCCACCTCCCTGGCATCGACCTATATGAACCCATTGGCCGCCCTGCCAGGTGCCGTCTTTTCGGTGTGGCACAACCTCTCTGGTGCGGTGCTGGCAGCCATCTGCCGCTATTCGGATTCCCGGAAGTAGGACCGGGAACCCGCTATAAATTAATCGTGACCGCAGGATAGGATTCGTCTACAAACCAGGGTTCTTTCTGCACGGTCAGGGGTGGCTGGCCTTGCTCGAAAGATAGGGTGTCGCCGTCTTTGACGGTGGCGCCTTGGAGCACGTGGTCTGCGATATTGGCCAGCTTGTAATACAGATCGGTGGGATCCATGGATTCGGTGGCCGCCTGGATTTCGGGGTGTCCGGCTTGGACCAGCCCAACGGTATAACCCAAGATCTTGTTTTCTTTTTGGGTAAGCCACACCGGAGCGATGTGCATTGGAGCAAGGTTATCCCGAACGGCCTCGAGGAAAGTATTCGGCGCAATGGATACGTTTCCGCGGGGGTTGTGGACTATCAGGCAGTCGGGGTGCTCGGCTACCACCGCGGTGGCCTTGGAGAGCAGTTCAAGGTGTTCGCGGCGGGCCTCGCGGAATTGCTTCGCGCGATCATCTTCGGTCTCTTGGGGAAGCACGGATACGAGGATTTGTGCGGTGGCGGAATCGAGGCCGCGGGAATCCGCGCTCAAAATGGGGTGGAGGCCATAGCTATCGCGAGTGGGAGGGGTATCGACGGCTTGGTAGTGCAATAGGAAGGAATCATCAAGCTCGACCATGATGCTTCCCGGATTCTTGCCCGGCATGATATCTCCCAGGCGATCGCCAAAAGTGGTGGTCAGGCGTTCGCTTACCTCCTCAGGGGTAGGGGCAGTGCGGAAGACTGCGATGTTGATCAATGGGGCATCGATAAGCGCGGCATCAACGCTATGTGGTGTAGTCATAATATTCAGCTTAGGGGCGTGAGCGCGCGGGCGCATGGACGTATTAAGATGGCACGCATGACTGCTGCGATGTATGACCTGATGGACTTCGATGAGGTCCTAGAAAAGTTCGAACCGGTAATGGGCATGGAAGTCCACGTAGAGCTGGATACGGAAACCAAGATGTTTTCTACCTCTCCTACGAACTTCAACGCAGCGCCTAATTCCAACGTTGACCCGGTCTCCCTGGGTCTGCCCGGTGCGCTGCCGGTAGTTAACTCCAAGGGCGTGGAGGGCGCCATCAAGATTGGCCTGGCGCTTAATTGCTCCATTGCGGAGTCCTCCCGCTTTGCCCGCAAGAATTACTTTTACCCGGACCAGCCGAAGAACTATCAGATTTCCCAGTACGACGAGCCGATTGCCTATGACGGCTACCTGGACGTTGTACTGGAAGACGGCACCGAGTGGCGCGTGGAAATCGAGCGTGCCCACATGGAGGAAGACACCGGCAAGCTGACCCACCTCGGTGGTGCAGACGGCCGTATTCACGGCGCCACGGCATCCCTGGTGGATTGTAACCGTGCGGGCATTCCTCTCATTGAGATCGTTACCAAGCCGATCATTGGCGCCGGTGAGCGCGCGCCCGAGGTGGCTAAGGCCTACGTTTCCGCGCTGCGTGAGCTCGTTGCAGCCTTGGGCGTTTCCGACGCCCGCATGGATCAAGGCTCCATGCGTGTGGACTCCAACCTATCCCTGCGCCCGGTGGGCCAGGAAGAGTTTGGTACCCGCACCGAGACCAAGAACATTAACTCCCTGCGTTCCGTGGAGCAGGCGGTTCGCTTCGAAATGCAGCGCCAGGCGCAGGTGCTCGAAGATGGCGGCACCATTGATCAGGAAACCCGCCACTATCAAGAGACCGACGGCACCACCGCCAAGGGTCGTCCAAAGGAGACGGCGGAGGACTACCGTTACTTCAACGATCCGGACCTGCCGCCGGTCATCGCACCGCGCGAGTGGGTAGAAGAGCTGCGCCAGACCCTTCCGGAGCTGCCATGGGTTCGCCGTGCGCGCATCCAGGAAGAGTGGGGCATCAAGGATGAGGAGATGCGCGACTTGGTCAACGCCGGCGCCCTCGACCTCATCGTGGATACCGTTGAGGCCGGCGCGAAGCCGGACGAGGCGCGCTCCTGGTGGGTTTCCTACCTGGCCGGCAAGGCCAACGAGCAGGAGACCGATCTTGCTGGTCTGTCCATTACCCCGCAGCACGTGGCGCGCGTTATCGCGCTCGTCAATGAGGGCAAGCTGACCACCAAGCTCGCACGCAAGGCCGTTGATGGTGTGTTGGCGGGCGAGGGTGACGTCGACGAGGTCGTCGAAAAGCGCGGCTTGGAGGTCGTGCGCGATGACGGCGCCATCGAGAAGGCCGTAGATGACGCGCTGGCCGCCAACCCGGACATCGTGGAAAAGTACCGTGCCGGCAATAAGAAGGTCACCGGTGCCATCGTGGGTGCGGTCATGAAGGCCACCCAGGGCAAGGCCGATCCGGGCCAGGTCAATAAGCTCATCGCAGAGAAGCTGAACTAAGACCCCCACATAGCCAGCCGCGTTTATCCCTCTTCAACCGAAGGGACGTGGCTGGCTTTTTGGTTTTCCTTCCCTGCCGGAACTGGTGATAATTTTCGTTAGGCGAGGTCAGTGGGGTTAAGCGTAGGGTCGTGGGCATGACAATTAAGAGCAAAGTATTGCAAAAGGAAAGCCCTGAAGCTCCATTCAAGGTCGTAGAAATTGAGCGCCGCGATCCGCGCGAAGGCGACGTGGTCATTGATATCAAGGCTGCGGGCATCTGCCACTCCGATATTCACACCATCCGCAACGAATGGGGTCAAGCCCACTTCCCGCTGACGGTGGGCCACGAGATTGCCGGCGTCGTGGAAGCCGTGGGCGATAAGGTCACGAAGTTTAAAGTCGGCGACCGCGTTGGCGTTGGCTGCCTGGTCAACTCCTGTGGCGAGTGCGAACAGTGTCGCAACGGACAGGAGCAGAACTGCCTGAATGGCAATGTGGGCACCTATAACTCCGAAGACGTAGATGGCACCATTACCCAAGGCGGCTACGCCCAGAAGGTAGTCGTCAACGAAAACTTTGTGTGCACCATTCCGGAGGGTATCGACTTTGATGTCGCAGCCCCGCTGCTGTGCGCCGGAATCACCACCTATTCGCCGCTGGCTCGCTGGCAGGTCAAGGAAGGCGATAAGGTTGCCGTAGTAGGCCTAGGCGGCTTGGGCCACATGGGTGTGCAGATCGCTGCGGCAAAGGGCGCGGAAGTAACCGTAATTTCCCGCTCCCTGCGCAAGGAAAAGGAAGCCTATGAGCTGGGTGCGAAGCACATTCTGGCCACCGGTGAGGACGAAGACTTCTTTGCCAACCACCGTGGCGAATTCGACGTCATCTTGTCCACCATTTCTGCCCAGTACTCCCTCAATGACTACCTGCAGTTGCTCAAGCCGCGCGGCATCATGTCCGTTGTGGGACTTCCGCCGGAGGAGCTGGGGATTCATATGAGTAGCCTCGTTGGCGGCGGCAAGGTGCTTACGGGTAATAACATCGGCGGCATTGCAGAGACCCAGGAGATGCTGGACTTCTGTGCCGAGCACGGTATCGGCGCCGTCATTGAAAAGATCGGCGTTAACGATGTTGATGACGCCTATGAGCGCGTGGTGGCAGGCGATGTAAAGTTCCGCTTCGTGATTGACACCGCGACCTTCGATGACTAAAGCGTTAGGTTGATTTCGCCTAATCACCAAATGTGATTTATCACAACATCGGTATGTGTCAGTAGGTGTTTAACGGGTCACTTACGTACCATTCCTTAAGGAACGCATACCGGTGTTGTGGGACCCAAGTGCTGGGGAGTGGGGGACAAGGGGCCGCGCGCACCAGTATGCGAGAGATATTCGCTACAAAAAGTTAGGCAACCGTGTCTTCTAAAAACATTATCGCCATTGCCATGTCCTTCGTGGGCTTGTTGGTGGGCGCCGGCTTTGCCACGGGCCAAGAGGTGGTGCAGTACTTCACTGCCTTTGGTTCCTGGGGTATTCCCGGCATCATTATCGCCGCACTCATCATGACCCTTGCCGGTACCGTGTTCTTGCAGCTGGGCAGTTACTTCCACGCTTCTGAGCACAACACCGTTTTTCGCAATGTCACCCACCCGATCGTCTCCAAATTGCTGGACATCGCGGTCATCATCACCCTCTTTGCTATTGGCTTTGTGATGTTGGCCGGCGCGGGTTCCAATATGGAGCAGCAATTTGGCTGGAAGACTTGGATCGGCTCCACGCTCATGCTGGTCTTGGTTTTGATTGTCGGCATGCTCGACGTGGACAAGGTATCCAAGGTTATTGGTGCCGTAACGCCGACCATCATCATTGCGGTCATCGGCGTGGCCATCTACACCGGCCTCAATATGCCGGATGACATCGGCGCTGCTATGGACGCCTCCAGCCAGATTGACACCCCGATTGGTAACTGGCTCATTTCAGCACTCAACTACAACGGCCTTGCCCTGATGCTCGCCGTATCCATGTCCCTGGTTATCGGCGGCGACAATATCAGTCCGCGCGAGGCCGGTTGGGGCGGCGTTGTAGGCGGCATCATCTACTCCATCATGATGGGCCTTGCCGGATTCTCCTTGCTGATGAACTCGGACAAAGCGCAAGGCTCCGATATTCCGATGCTGTCCTTGGTAGATGACGTTAACCCGACGCTGGGTGCCATCATGGCGGTCATCATTTACATGATGATCTTTAATACCGCTATCGGCATGTTCTACGCGCTGGGCAAGCGCCTATCTGCCGGCCATGAGAAGCGCTTCCCGGTTATCTTTATCGTTGGCTGCTTGGCCGGTTTTGCCGTGTCCTTCGCCGGCTTTAAGACCCTGATGAACTACATCTACCCAGTCATCGGCTACATGGGCATTCTGATGGTGGCCATCTTGGTCTTTGCTTGGTTCCGCAGCCAGTCTCAGATCCAGGATGAGGCCGTGCGCCGTGAGCGCGTACGTGCCCTCATGCACCTGAAGCTGCACCCAGACAAGGACTACGACGCCGAGCGCTACGACGATGAGATTGGCCAGCACATCGAGGACTCCAATATGGACAATGAGGCCCTCTACGATGAGCTGGTGGAGGAAGTCACCGAAGAGCTCGATGGTGACGACGACGTGGACTTTGACAAGGAAAAGTACGAAGAAAACCGCCACGACCACTCTTACTACACCGAGCGTGATGCGGTAGAAACTGACCGCACCCCGGAAGAAATTGAAAAGTGGGTCGAAGAAACCGGCGCATCCGGCGACCCTGAGGAAGATGAGGAGCTACCAAAGGCTGACAATTCCAAGAATTAAGCGGACAATGGGGTGCTATGAGTATCTATGCACCCGCATCTGACCGTTATGATTCGATGGAGTACCGCCGAGTAGGCAACTCTGGGCTGAAGCTGCCGGCCATTTCCCTTGGCCTATGGCAGAACTTCGGTGACGACCGTCCCCTGGCCACGCAGCGCGACATCCTGCGCGCGGCGTATGACCGGGGGATTACTCATTTCGATTTGGCCAATAACTATGGCCCTGAACCAGGTGCCGCCGAGGACAACTTCGGTCGCATCTTCGCCCGTGATTTTCGTCCCTTCCGCGATGAAATGATCATTTCCTCCAAGGCCGGCTGGGTGATGAATGATTCGCCCTACGGCTTTGGTGGCTCCCGCAAGTACTTGGTGAGCTCCTTGGACGCTTCCCTGAAGCGCATGGGCTTAGATTATGTGGACATCTTCTACCACCACCGTCCGGACCCGGATACCCCGCTGGAGGAGACCTTGTACGCGCTGCGCGATATCGTAGCTTCCGGCAAAGCCCTCTATGTGGGCATTTCTTCCTATGGTCCGGAGCTCACCGCGGAGGCCGTGGAGTTTATGGAAGATGAAGGCTGCCCGCTGCTGATTCATCAGCCCAGCTATTCCATTTTGAACCGCTGGATTGAGCGCCCGGGCGAAGACGGCGAGTCGCTGCTTGATGTTACGGCGCGCACTGGCCTGGGTGTCATCGGCTTTGGTCCACTAGCACAGGGCATGCTGACGGACCGCTATATCGACGGCATCCCCGCAGATTCGCGTGCGGCGAAGAACAAGACCCTGGAAAAGGAATGGCTCAATGAGGAAAACCTTTCCATGATCCGTTCGCTCAACGATATTGCAGGCAAGCGCGGCCAGTCGCTGGCCCAGATGGCCATCTCGTGGGTGCTGCGTGATCAGGGTGATCGCACGCTTACCTCGGCGCTGTTAGGCGCTTCCTCGGTGGAGCAGCTCGAGCACAACCTGGGCGCGCTGGACAAGCTTGACTTCAGCGCAGACGAGCTGGCTGCGATTGACGACGCCGCCCATGACGCCGGCATCAACCGCTGGGCAGGCGCCACTGCGTCGCGCGTTCGCGGCGACTAGGCGCGGTGGCGCTCGTTCTCTAGAGCAGGAGCAACTTGAGCGTTAGGCCAATCATGATGACGCCGATGCCCAAGTTGATCCAGCGCCATACCGTGGGGCGGGACAACACATGGGAAAAGCGCGCGGCCCCAAAGCCGATGAATGGGAACCAGGTGAAGCTGGCGCAGATAGCACCCACAGCGAACAGCCAGCGCCCTGACTCGCCGTATTGGTTGGCAATGCTGCCGAGCATGACCACCACGTCCACGTAGGCGCCTGGGTTAAGCCACGTTAAGGCCAGGGCGGTCAATAACGGCTTAACCCAGGAAGGGGAGCGCTTTATCTCCACCCGAGTTTTAGTCTTTGTTGTGCTGCGGGATGTAGAACCATCGAAGGTGGCGACTTCTTGAGGGGTGTTCGGCTGGGTGGATTCGACCTCGATGGCCTCGCCTTTGGTCTTTAGTGCATCGCGGAAGCAGGTAAAGGTGAAATACGCCAGGTAAGCGGCGCCAACATATTTCAGAACCTGCAGGGCGGTGGGGAATTTTTCTACCAAGTAGCCCACACCGGCCGTGCCGGCGGTAATCAGGATGACGTCGGACAGCGCGCAGACGGCAATGATTAAACCGATGTGATCACGGCGGATGCCGAATTTGAGCAGCATGGCATTTTGCGGGCCGACGGCCACGATAAGCGATAATCCCAGAAAGAAACCAGCAAGCACGATGGACATGCTTTCTAGTGTGAATTCTTAGGCTGGATTAGTCCAGTTAATGATTCTTCAGTTGGTTTAGAATAGCTTCATGAACCCGGTGCACCTAGAAACCTTGCTTGCAATCGTGGACGAAGGAAGCTTCGACGTTGCCGCGGCCGTGCTCGGTATATCGCCGTCTGCGGTGAGTCAGCGAATCAAAGCCTTGGAGTCGAGCACTGGACGAGTACTCCTTCGTCGTGCCACCCCAGTAACCGCCACGGAGGCAGGGGAGATCCTTGTGCAGTCCGCGCGCCGCATGGCTTTGGTGCAGGCAGAAACGGACGCCCGCCTAGGCCAGCGCTTAGCCCGAGTTCCGCTATCGGTCGCCGTAAATTCAGATTCTTTGGCGACGTGGTTTAGGAGGGTTCTTAGCGATACCGCGCGGCGGGGCGACGTCGCCTTGCGCATCCGGATTGAGGATGAGGCGCGCACCCTGGCAATGTTGCGGCGTGGCGATGTGCTGGGCGCAGTAACGAGGGAAGCCACGCCGGTTTCGGGCTGCGAGTCGAGCTTTTTGGGCACCATGCGATACTTTCCAGTCGCGGCACCGCATATTGCAGAAGGTTTCCATAGCGGTCGGCTGAGCTGGGAAACCATGCCCTTGGTGGGGTACGGGCCGAACGATCAGGTATTGGATGATGCGATGCGCGAGCGTTTCATTGATTCGGCCGTGGTGCGTGCCCGGGTGTCACAGATTCCCTCTTCCGAGGGCTACCTCGAGGCGGTTCGCGTCGGCCTAGGGTGGGGATTGCTGCCCCAAGCCCAGGCACTGCCGCTTTTGGAGGCGAAAGAGCTGGTGCTTCTCGACGGCTCCCCGCTCGATATCGACCTATATTGGCAGCGTTGGCGCTTGGAGTCAGAGGTTTTGGGTGAACTTACGCGTTCGGTTATCGAGGCTGCGACCGATCTAGTGGCGACGTAGTACGCGTGCTCGCGCGGCGCGCCGCGGTGGGTACCACAAAAGTGCAGGCACGTGCCCTAAGTTGGAGCTATGAGCGATAAGCAGCAACCGGATAAAGCCACCCCGTTTGATGAGGATATGGACGTGCCTACCTACAACGCGAAGCCCGCTAGTAAGGATTCTGTCTCCGGCCCGGGAAAGTCGAAGCCCGGTCTTTTCGAGCGCGCCGGCCGCGCTGAGCCGCAGGAGATCAAGCCTTCCCAAGCGCAGCAGGACCACCCGGAAACCGAGGTACTGACCTATTCCAGTGCTAATGAAGCCGCACGTCAGGACAGTGACGCCGGCGAGGAGACCGTAGCCTTCGCACAACCGGAGTCCACCACGTCGGCCAGCGTAGAGCAGGAGACGGCACTTGCTACTGCCGGCACCCCTGTGGACAGCACCCTCAGCACAGAAACCGCAGAGGAGCGCGAGGGCCGCCTGCAGGCGGAGCAGGAGGAAAAAGAAGGCTACCACCGCTACGGTCGCCGCGGCACTATCGACTTTGGTCTGCTATTCATTCGCATCGCACTGAGCGCCTACCTAATCACTGCCGGTGCAAAAACCTTCTTCGAGCTCGGCGATAGCCAGGGCTTGTCCGGTCTAGAGGGTGATTTTGCGAACTATGCTTGGGATACCGCGCTGTCGATTGCGGTTCCGACCATGCAGCTTATCGCTGGTGTATTCCTGTTGCTGGGACTCATTACGCCTCTGGCTGCCATGCTGGGCTTGGTAGTGACCGGCTTTAGCGCTGTCCACGAGCTAGCGCAGACCGATGCCGGTTTGGACGTCTTTAGCTGGCCAGATTCCGTCTGGCTTTCTTTGGTCCTCTTCGTTATCGCTGTGGGCCTGCAGTTTACCGGCCCGGGCTTCATCTCCTTGGACTTCAAACGCTCGTGGGCGCGCCGCCCGCTGGGCACTTCGTGGGTCTTTGTGCTTATCGGCGTAGCCATTCTCGTAGCGCTCTGGTTCTTTGGCGCGGGAGTTAATCCACTGAATTAATCTCCAAAAGATTATCCGTCGCAATCGCGGCGGATTTTCTTTTACCTCTTGCTTTCCGGGAGGGAAAGTATGATACTTTCTAAAGTGGAAAACAACGCAGGGTCGAGGGTGAAAGGAGGCGACGAATATGGATGACAGTGTGCACGAGGCCCTGGCGTTCAACAGGGAAATACAAAGGAAGCCTAGGGGGTGGCGAAAAACCGCGCTCAATGCTCTGGCAGCAGTGGTGCTTGCAGGGGGCTATTTCATCATTAGCCAGTGGGGAAAGGATATTTCTCCGTGGGTGTTTGTCGGCTTCTTCGTTGCCTGGATGGCAGTGCTTTTGTGGGTTGGTACCCATCAGAGCGATGTGCGCCCGAGCTATAGGCAAGATCCTTTCAACCAGCCGAAGCCAGATAAAAAGTTCTACACCAGTTCTATAGCGTTTTTTGCTCCGGTATTTTTCCAAACCTTTCTCGAAGGGCACTTGGTAATTGCGGCCATCGTTTTTACGCTGTGGGGTTGTGCTGTATTTTGGGTCCTCAACTCAGGGGCGATGGATCTGTCCACGCGTGACCAAGGAAACGACAAGCAGGCGAGTGGTGATGAGTGAGCTTGATCCAGTAATTCACCCGCTCAATCGGTTTAAGATTTGTGCGGTACTTAATGCTGCCGGGGCAGTGGAAGGCGCCATTAATAAGGAGATGCGCTTCGCGGCGATCCGGGACAAGGTGAATCAATCCGATGCCACGCTTTCTAAGCAATTGAGCGCCTTGGAAAAAGAGGGTTATATCAGCCGCTTTCGCGAGTACGGATCCTCGCGTGGCAAGGACACGGTGTGGGTGATGCTCACGGCCAAAGGTAAAACGGCATTCGATTCGCACCTTTCGGCACTTAAGACGCTAGCGGGGCAGGAGTAGCGGTGCGCGCAGTTTGGTTGCGCCGGGCGGCGTATAGCGCGGCCGTGTAAAGCGCGACGGACAGTATGGTTAACCAGACGAAGTCATCTACCCAAAACTTTTGGTAGCGCTCCATGGCGTGGACATCGACTTGATCGCCCCACCACCACTTGGGCGGGACGGTCAGCAGCATGCCTGCCCAGGCGACGAGGACGGTCAGCAGGCTGCCCGCGGCCCATCCAGATGGCAGCCAGGTCCAGGCGCGGTAGACAAAGACCGGGATGATGAGCGTGAGCCAGACCCAGTGGTGCGACCAGGAAACAGGGGAGATAAGGAGGAGGGTGAGGGCAGTGACCAATTGGGCGTCGACAAGCAGATGCTCCTCGCACAGTCGCTTGATAAGCCACGCAGCACAGGCAATAACCACTAGGGAAGCTGCGAGCCACGCAAGGTTGATGGTCAGTCCATTGGCGTCCATGGCCTCCGTAGAGGAATACATGCGCTGAATGGCTCCCTTGATGGAACTATTGGACTGGTACTCGGTTGCGACGCCGAAGTCGCCGCCAGAGCCCATATCGAGCAATTTAGAGCTGAAGAACTCCACGAACGCGTCCCAGCGGAAGGCTGCGGCAAGGAGGGTGGCCGCAACAGCGGAAAGGAGCGCTGTGGCAATCTGCTTCCACTCCTTGCGCACGAGGAAATACAGCAACATAGCCAGTGGGGTAATTTTGATTGCGGCGGCCAAGCCAATCAAGATACCTTGGGGCAAGAAGCGCTTGCGCGGAACGAGGTCGAGGATAACCAGCGCCATCACCACGATATTGATCTGCGCAAAACCATTGTTGAGGTCAACTGGTTCGAAGCGCAAGGCAATGGCCCAAGTAATGGCGGTGACGGGCAGGAGGAACTCTGGCTTTTTCAGGACTGCCTTGAATACAAAGTAGAGGCATAGGAGCACGAGAAGGTCAGACAGGACGACCACGATGTCGCCTGCCATATCGTGGTCAATGCTGTCAAAGGCCGTGAGAGGAACCATGACGAGCGCGCCAAAGGGCGGATAAATAAAGGGAAGTTCAATATCCCCGGCCAGCATGGGCTCGCTATAGACGGATCGGTGCTCAAGAAAGGCCTTGACGCCCTCGCGGTAGACCACCATGTCAATGGGAAAGTCCGTGATGCGGGTGTCTTGAATAATCTTGCAGGCGCCAAAAATGAGGCCCAGCAGAGCTAAGGCATAACGGAAAAATGGGGTGCGCGCGAGTTTCATCGCAGTACACTTTATGCGATCTGCAGGTAAACGGGTGCGCACCCCACCGAGGCTCACAGGGATTTAGCAGTTAATCCTGGCTAATTTACACGGCCATCGACCACACGCACCGCGCCGCGATCGGCAGAGGTGGCCATGGCTGCATACGCGCGCAGTGCCTTGGTGATGGGGCGGTTGCGGTTCACCGGAGTCCACGGTTGTTCGCGCTGTTCTTGGGCGGCTCGGCGGCGCTCCAGCACGTCCTCGTCCACATCGAGGGTGAGTTGGCGCTCGTGGATGTCGATGGTGATGGTGTCGCCGTTTTCGATGAGCCCGATAAGGCCCTGGTGGGCCGCCTCGGGGGAGATGTGGCCGATGGAAAGGCCGGAGGTGCCGCCGGAAAAGCGGCCGTCGGTAATCAAGGCGCATGCTTTGCCCAAACCGGCGCCCCTGAGGAAGGAGGTGGGGTGGAGCATTTCTTGCATGCCAGGACCGCCGGATGGGCCTTCATAGCGAATGACCACCACGTCGCCAGGCTGAACTTCCTTGTTCAGGATTATCGATACGGCCTCCTCCTGGGATTCGACCACACGGGCAGGCCCGGAGAAGGTCCACAGCTCTTCTTCTACGCCCGCTGCCTTGACGATGGCCCCGTCTGGAGCCAGGTTTCCGCGGAGGACAACTAGGCCGCCGTCGGAAGAAAAGGCGTGATCGGCGTCGTGGATGCAGCCATTGGCGGCATCGGTATCGAGCTCATCCCAGCGGTTGGATTGGGAGAATGGTTCGGTAGTGCGCACACCGCCCGGCGCGGCGTAGTACAGTTCGCGGGCCTCATCGGTGGCGTGGGGGTTGCGGATATCCCAGTCATCGAGCCAGTGCTCGGCGTTGTCATAGAGCGCCGTATGCACCTTCAGGTTCAGGTGCCCGGCGCGGCGAAGCTCTCCCAAGATGGCGGGGATGCCACCGGCGCGGTGGACATCCTCAATGTGGTAGGTGCCATTGGGTGCGACCTTGGACAGGCAAGGCACGCGGTAGGAGATGTCATTGATGTCATCGAGGGTGAAATCCACCTCGCCCTCTTGTGCGGCTGCGAGCGTGTGCAGGATGGTGTTGGTGGATCCGCCCATGGCCATGTCTAGCGCCATGGCGTTGGTGAAGGCTTCCTTGGTGGCGATATTGCGGGGGAGAACGGATTCGTCCTCTTCGCCGTAATAGCGGCGGCACATGTCGACGATGGTGGAGCCGGCCTTTTCAAACAGGCTGCGGCGGGCCGTGTGGGTAGCCAGGGTGGTGCCGTTGCCGGGCAGTGCCAAGCCGAGTGCCTCGGTCAGGCAGTTCATGGAATTGGCGGTAAACATGCCAGAACAGGAGCCACAGGTGGGGCAGGCGGATTCCTCCACCTGGGTCAAGCCTTCATCAGATACGGCGTCATTGGCGGAGGCGGTGATGGCGGTGATGAGGTCGGTGGGGGCGTGGGCAACGCCATCAACCACGACGGCTTTGCCGGCCTCCATCGGTCCACCCGAGACGAAGATGGTGGGAATGTTCAGGCGCAGCGCCGCATTGAGCATGCCCGGGGTGATTTTATCGCAGTTGGAGATGCACACCAGGGCGTCGGCAGTGTGGGCATTGGCCATGTACTCGATGGAATCGGAGATGATTTCGCGCGAAGGCAGCGAGTAGAGCATGCCGCTATGGCCCATGGCGATGCCATCATCGACGGCGATGGTATTGAATTCCTTGGGTACGCCTCCGGCCTCGCGCACGGCGTCGGCGACGATATCGCCAACGTTTTTGAGGTGTACGTGGCCGGGGACGAATTGGGTGTAGGAGTTGGCGATGGCGACAATCGGTTTGCCAAAGTCATTTTCCTTGGTGCCGGTGGCCCGCCAAAGGGCGCGGGCACCAGAGGCTTGGCGGCCGACGGTAGTTACTTTTGAGCGCAGCGGGAACATGGTTTTCAGTCACCATTCCTTCAAGGGATGTGGGGGAGAGCGTAGGCGGCGTATTTAGTTTTCGGCCGAAGGCTTGAGCTCGGGGTGGCGCTCAAGGTAGTCCTCATACTCTTCCTTGCTGAGGAGGACTTGTTGGCCGTCACGGTGGACAATGACCACCTTGTTATCTGCCGCTTCACGGCCCTGGGTAAGGGCGTCAGGGATGCGGCCGCGGGAGGCCTCCGAAAGTCGCGGGAGCGAGTTAAAGGTAACGCCGGGCAGGCTGTGCTCCGCGCCGGCCTTGGTGCGGGCGAAGGCGCGGGCGCGTTGGAAGCCGATTCCGGCAAAATCGTCCCATGCGATCTGGATATTTTTCCGGAATGCGTAAGAGATAGCGATTCCAGATTCGGAGACTTTGGTGCGGGATTTTATGACCCACCACAATCCGAGGATGGGGATAATGAACAGCCATGCGAGGTATTTGGGGGCCCATCCGATGCTCAGCAGAGCAATGGCGGACAGGATGAGGATGCCCAAGATGTGGTCACGGGATGGCTTGAAGACCTCTGCCTGGGTGGTGGACTGACGAGGTTTGTTGTCCTTAGGTGGTGGAGTCATAGTGTGCAAGCCTAATTCACTAAGGCCGGCAAGGGCGAACCTATTTTTCAGGCGTGTCCCACCAGGTGGGAATGTGATCCCAAAAGGGGGTAATCGGCACGAGCGAAATACCTATCAATGTATAGTCATGCCCATGATCATTATTCGACTTCAGGTAGTACCAACGCGGTGGTGACCGCGACGCCGCATGACGTCGACGCTTCTCGCCCCCGCAGACAGAAAAGCCCGCGGGGGCTTTGTTCATATCTGGGGCCGGTGCCGATGATGATCAGGACCTGTAATAGACCAATCCAAGGAGCATATTAACCGTGGCTACGACAACTTCGCCCACGCCCGCTTCGGTGGCTGCGGCCTCACGCGCCCACGCTCCGGAGCGGATGAGTGGTGCCCACGCCATTGTCCGCACTCTCGAAGACTTGGGAACCGATCTCGTCTTCGGCATTCCAGGCGGTGCCGTGCTTCCTCTCTACGATGCCCTGCACACCTCGACCAAGCTGCGCCATGTGCTCACCCGCCATGAACAGGGTGCCGGCCATGCAGCCGAAGGCTACGCCCAAGCTTCCGGCAAGGTAGGCGTATGCATTGCCACCTCCGGGCCGGGTGCGACCAACTTGGTGACAGCGCTTGCCGACGCCAACCTGGACTCCGTTCCCATCGTCGCCATCACCGGCCAGGTGGGCAGCAACCTCTTGGGAACCGATGCCTTCCAAGAGGCCGATATCCGCGGCGTGACGATGCCGATTACCAAGCACAATTACATCGTGACGGAACCGAGTCAGATTCCAGCTGCCATTGCGGCCGCATTCCATCTGGCTGCTACGGGCCGTCCGGGGCCGGTCTTGGTGGATATTCCGAAGGACGTGCAAAACGGTGAATTGGAATATTCCTTCCCGGCTACGTTTGATCTGCCTGGATATAAACCGACGACCAAGCCGCACCATCGCCAAATCACGCAAGCGGTTGAGCTCATTGCACAGGCAGAAAAGCCGGTCATCTATGCCGGTGGCGGTGTCATTAAGGCGGAGGCGGCCGAGGAGCTGCGCGAGTTTGCGGAATTTTCCGGAATCCCTGTCGTGACTACGCTCATGGCCTTAGGTTCCTTTCCAGAATCTCATCCGCTGCACATGGGCATGCCGGGCATGCATGGCACCGTCCCAGCAGTTGCGGCCATGCAGCGAGCTGACCTGCTGATTACTATCGGCGCGCGATTTGACGATCGGGTAACCGGCGATACCTCCACTTTTGCCCCTGAGGCCGAGGTAATTCATGCTGATATTGACCCGGCTGAAATCGGGAAAATCCGCGACGTTGCCGTGCCGATCGTGGGTGATGCCCGCAACGTGTTGGCAGGTCTCTTAAAGGAGTACCGCAAGAACTCCGCGGTGAAATCTCCGGAAGTAGGCCCATGGCGGGATTACCTCGATGGGCTCAAGGAACGGTTCCCCCGTGGCTATGATCCCACACCGGATGGGCAGCTCAATCCCCAATTTGTGTTGGAAAAGCTGAGTGAAACCGTAGGTCCTGAGGCTATCTACTGTGCCGGTGTGGGACAGCACCAGATGTGGTCGGCACAGTTCATTGACTTTGAACACCCACGCTCCTGGATCAACTCCGGTGGTGCCGGAACTATGGGCTATGCCGTCCCGGCGGCCCTCGGCGCCAAGGCGGCATGCCCGGATAAGGAGGTGTGGGCGATTGACGGTGACGGTTGCTTCCAAATGACCAACCAGGAGCTCACCACCGCGGCATTGGAGGGCTTTCCGTTTAAGGTTGCCGTCATTAATAACGGCAACCTCGGCATGGTCCGTCAGTGGCAGACACTGTTCTTTAATGAGAACTACTCCAATACCAAGCTGCGAGAACGAGATGTCTATACCCCGGACTTCGTACGCCTAGCAGAGGCGTTGGGATGCGAGGCCATCCGCGTCACCTGTGAGGAAGAAGTGGTGCCGGCCATTGAACGGGCCCGCGCAATCAATGACCGCCCGGTGGTCATTGACTTCATCGTTGGTGAAGATGCCCAAGTCTGGCCAATGATTGGCGGTGGGGCTTCTAACGAAGAACTTCAATATGCCCGCGGCTTACGCCCGCTGTTTGATGAAAATGAATCGGCGGCAGAAGCTCCTGCCGATATCGACGAGACTATCCAGGAGGGATAGGCATGGCACCCAGTGACGTTTCCCGGCATACCTTGTCGGTCTTGGTAGAAGACGTAGAGGGAATTTTGTCGCGCGTGACCGGCATGTTTTCCCGGCGTGGATACAGCATCATTTCGCTGGTTTCGGCCCAAACGGAAAATCCAGGAATTAACCGGCTGACCATCGTGGTCGATGCTTCCGAAAGGATTATGGAACAGGTGACCAAGCAGCTCAACAAGATTGTGCCGGTCATCAAGGTGGTGGAGCTCGAAGCGGACTCGACCGTGGCGCGAGCCCTGATGCTGGTCAAGGTGGCTGCGAATAATGCCAACCGGCCGCAGGTGGTCGATGCCGTTAATATCTTCCGTGCCCGCGTGGTAGACGTGGCACAAGAATCAGTGGTGGTGGAGGCTACCGGTACCCCTGGAAAGCTGGCGGCGCTTCTCGACGTCCTGGAGCCATTCGGTGTGCTCGAGCTGGTGCAGTCTGGTGACGTGGCCTTGGGGCGTGGTCCCAAGGCGATGGCGCCCCCGCGAAATTAAATCCCACTATATGGTCACTCCGTCTCGCACAGTGGTATAGTGCTAGGTGGGACGTTAATTCATTGAACTTACAATTACTACAGAATTGAGGACTACAACATGGCTATTGAAACCTTCTACGACGATGATGCGGATCTGTCTATCATTCAGGGTCGCAAGGTAGCCGTTATCGGCTACGGCTCCCAGGGGCACGCGCACTCGCAGAACCTGCGCGATTCCGGCGTCGAGGTTGTTATTGGTCTGCGTGAAGGCTCCAAGTCGGCGGCAAAGGCCGAGGAAGCCGGCTTTGAGGTCAAGACCGTAGCAGAAGCTGCCAAGTGGGCAGACGTAATCATGCTGCTGGCACCAGATACCTCTCAGAAGCAGATCTTTGAAGATGAAATTGCCCCCAACTTGGAAGACGGCAATGCGCTGCTGTTTGGGCACGGCTTGAATATCCACTTTAAGCTGATTGAACCGCAAGCCAATGTCACCGTTGGCATGGTTGCGCCTAAGGGGCCTGGTCATCTGGTTCGCCGCCAGTTCGTTGATGGCAAGGGTGTTCCGTGCCTTATTGCTACCGAACAGGATCCTAAGGGCGAAGGCCACGATCTGACCCTGTCTTATGCAGCAGCCATCGGTGGTGCGCGTGCCGGCGTTATCCCGACGACCTTCGAAGCAGAGACGGTTACTGACCTCTTTGGTGAGCAGGCTGTTCTGTGCGGTGGCGTAGAGTTCCTGATTCGCACCGGCTTCGAGGTTCTGACTGAGGCTGGATACGAGCCAGAAATGGCCTACTTTGAGGTGCTGCACGAGATGAAGCTCATCGTGGACCTGATGTTTGAGGGCGGCATCGCCAACATGAACTACTCGGTATCTGATACTGCCGAGTTTGGCGGCTACATTTCTGGCCCTCGCGTTATTGATGCCGATGCCAAGCAGCGCATGAAGGATATCTTGTCCGATATTCAGGATGGCACCTTCACCAAGCGCCTGCTGGCCAATATTGAGGGCGGCAACAAGGAGCTGGAGAGTCTGCGTGAGGAATTTGCGCAGCACGAAATTGAAAAGACCGGCACCAAGCTGCGCGATTTGATGAGCTGGGTCAAGAACCCGCTGGATGCTACTGCCTAGAAATAAAAGGCGGCGTCTATAGTGCAAACCAGCGCACACCCACGGTGAACAGGCATGTTTACCGTGGGTTTGCCTTATTTGTGTCAGGTAAAACTCCGGTGCGGGGAGTAGGATGAGGGCCATGGGCTTTACGACGCCAAGCTATGATCTCAAAGACCTTTTTGCACGAATTGATCGCGGGGATATCCAGTTACCTGACTTCCAGCGCAGCTATGCCTGGGATGAAGATCGTATTCGATCTCTTATTGTTTCCGTGCTGCGCGGTTATCCCATCGGCGCGCTCATGGCTCTTGACACCCGAAACGAAAAGATGCGCTTTCGTCCCCGTGCCCTTGCGGGCGCACCTGACACTGGCGTCGACCCCGGCTTGCTCCTTTTAGACGGGCAGCAGCGCCTGACCACCCTGTATCACTGCTTCAACGGCGAGGGCTTTGTAGATACCACTGACTTCCGCAAGAAGAAGATTCACCGCCGCTTCTTTATCGATATTCGCGCAGCCGTACGCGGCAATCTTTTGCCGGATGATGCCATCTTCGCGGTCAATCAAGACGGCAAGATTTGCTCGCACTTCGCACCGGCAATCGAGAGCGAAATCCTAACGCGCGAAGATGCGCTAGAGAATATGTGCATTCCCGTGGCTTCTCTGCTCAGTGAAGACGGCGTCGGTATGCTTTTTGAACTTGCGGCGACCAAGCAGGAATACAGCGCGGAACTGGCGGCCTTTAATAATCGCATCATTCGGCCATTGTCCGGTTATGACCTGCCAATGATTCGACTTTCCCGCGAGACGGAGCGAGCCGGCATCGGCTCGATTTTTGCCCAAGCGAACTCGGCCGGCTTGCAGATGGACGTATTCGATCTGCTCACTGCCGTCTTTGCCTCTGAGGACCCCAGCTTCCACTTGGCCGCTGATTGGCAAGAATTGGAAAAGGATCTGCGTAAGTCCCCAGCCTTGGATGGAATTGGGCGCACCGAGTTCCTCTCTGCAGTATCGCTTCTGGTCTCCGGTGAAAAGGGCTGTGCAGGTGGCCAGCGCGAGGATATTTTGAAGTTGTCATTGGCGGAGTACAAGTCGGCAGCCAACGATCTGCGCATTACCTTCCGTGAGGTATCAGAGTTCTTGGCGGAGCGGTGCATCCTCAGCATGGATCAGGTTCCGTTTAATGAGCAGATTGTTCCCCTGGCAGTCATTATCGCCCGCTTGGCCAAGCGCGGGGGAGCGCTTTCTACCGAGCAGTCCTGGAACCGTATCAACCAATGGTTCTGGTGTGGCGTCTTTGGCGAGCTCTACGGCTCTTCTGCAGTGCAGCTGCGTGCAGCTCGCGACGTAGATGAGGTCACCGAATGGGTAGCCGGTGCAACGGACGAGACGCCGAAGACCGTCGCTGATGCCAACTTCCGTGAATCCCGGCTGCTTTCCGTAGATGGCAAAGATGGCGTATGGCACGGACTCTATGCCCTCCTTATGGCGCGCGGCGCGAAGGACTGGCGCACTGGAAAGGCCTTCACTCGGCATACCTTTGAAGAGCTCAAGCCAGGCTTTTTCCCTGTGTTCCCGCTAAATTGGTGCAAGCGTCACGGAGTTGATCCCGTCTTGGCTGAGTCGGTGATGAACTACACCCCGATGGGCAAACGAACCGAGGTAGTGCTCGACGGTTTCGCTCCCAACCGCTACCTACCTCGCGTTCAGTCCAAGTCCATCATGGAAGATGCGCAATTTGATGAGGTGCTAGCATCCCACGAAATGAACCTGGAATATCTGCGCGCATCGCAGCCGCGTGAATTCCTTGCGGACCGCCGTCACCGATTCTTGGGCATTGTGGAATATGCTTTAGGTAAACCCGTTATCCGCGATGTGGATGAAGCAAACCTTTTTGGTGGAGAGGAAGGTCCGCAAGCTTTTGATCGCTAAATCTGTGCGCTTGGCCGCTACAGTGCTTGTTGCTTCTCTTGCACTAGCAGCCTGTGGCACTCCGGTCACAGAATCCAAGCTGGTCAGGCGTGGTCTGTCCGATCTGGATGAGTCCGAAATCGATCTCAGCAAGGCCAAGGCGGAAAACCAAAACCGTCTTATTGATCCGAAATTTGATGGCAAGTTGGTCATTGTTAATGACCCCATTGGAATTGAAGCCAGCCGACTATTTTTTGAAGATTCGGATTCGCTTGTCCTTTTTGCCCCGGACGATAAGTCTATTCTTCGTGCAGCAACCTTGGCGGTAAACCAGCATTTGCCAGCGGTGCAGTATGACGATGCTAGGCGTTTGGAGATCCATAAGTTGCTCACGGACTTGGGAGTAAGTCGCTTGGTGGTAGTAGGTGACGTGCCGTGGACGAAAACCTCTGGTGAATTCAGCGTGATCAAGGATCCAGGAACGCATAAGGCACTAGGGGAGTTCACGGCATTCCAATATGGTTCCAAGGTGGTAGCCTCGCCGGAGCAGATGGTAAAGGATATTGCACGGCTGGATAAGACTCCCCATATGGAGCTGCGTCCTGCCTGGGTGCCGTATGAAGGCGAACTTGATGCCGGAGAGGAAAAGAACCAACCCATCCCAGCACAGTCCCGCAGGGACGGCCAGATGGCGCCAAATATCGTTGCCACTAAGGATAGTCCCATCGCGAACGTTATTACTGCGGCAGCCTACGGTGGAAGAGTTTTGGTCGTGCCGACTGCCGATCCGCTAGCGGATAAGCACAGTATGGCTGCTGTAGCGGGCCTTGAGGACGGCGCCTTAGTAGCTTTGGGGCCGGAATTCGGTCGAGTGAAAGAATTTAAGGCAAAAATCAAGCAGGGCACTCCTGACTGAACTACACTTCCTTGACACGCGGGCGACTCGCGTGCACCGCATTTCACTTAAGCGAAGGAAGATATGTCGAAGCCGGTAGTCCTTATTGCCGATAAATTAGCCCAGTCCACGGTTACGGCCTTGGGGGATTTTGTTGAGGTCCGTTGGGTGGATGGGCCGAATCGTGCCGAGCTCCTCGCCGCGGTTCCGGAGGCAGAGGCTTTGCTGGTGCGCTCTGCCACAACCGTTGATGCAGAGGTATTGGAGGCGGCCACAAAGCTCAAGATTGTGGGCCGTGCCGGGGTGGGACTGGATAATGTCGATATTCCGGCGGCCACCGACAAGGGTGTCATGGTGGTCAATGCGCCAACATCGAATATTCACTCTGCGTGTGAACAGGCAATTGCACTGCTCTTAGCGACGGCGCGCCAGATACCAGCGGCCGACCAGTCCCTGCGCGAAGGGGAGTGGAAGCGCTCTTCTTTCAAGGGCGTAGAGGTCTACGGAAAGACCATCGGCATTGTTGGCTTTGGACACATCGGCCAGCTCTTTGCCCAGCGTCTGAAGTCCTTTGAGACAACTATTATCGCGCACGATCCGTACGCCAACCCGGCTCGCGCGGCAGCGTTGGGCGTGGAATTAGTTGAGCTAGAAGAGCTGATGTCGCGTTCGGATTTCGTGACCATTCACCTGCCAAAGACTCCGGAGACAACCGGAATGTTTGATAAGGAACTTTTGGCCAAGGCGAAGCCAGGACAGTTTCTCATTAACGCAGCGCGAGGCGGTTTGGTAGATGAAGCGGCTCTGGCTGAGTCTATCGAGTCGGGACATCATCGAGGTGCGGGCTTTGACGTTTATGCCACGGAACCGTGCACTGATTCTCCGCTCTTTAAGTTGCCGCAGGTTACCGTTTCCCCGCACCTAGGAGCCTCCACTGTAGAAGCGCAGGATCGTGCGGGAACGGATGTCGCGGAGTCTGTGCTAAAGGCACTCGCGGGAGAGTTCGTCCCGGATGCGGTCAACGTCTCCGGCGGGCCAGTGAGAGAAGAGGTTGCTGGTTGGTTGGACCTCGCCCGCAAGCTAGGACTCACTGCTGGCCGCCTTTTGGGACAAGCCCCCGTTGCCGTCGAGGTGGAGGCCTGTGGCGAGTTGTCTACCGAAGACGTGGAAGTGCTAGGACTTTCTGCCGTCCGGGGACTGTTTAGCGCTGTGACTTCGGAACCGGTGACCTTTGTCAATGCAATGCAGATCGCTAATAGTCGCGGGGTAGAGGTGGAGGTGTCTACCAATGCGGAGTCCAAGGGGCACCGCTCTTCCCTGCAGGTGAAGGTTATTGGTGCCGATGGCGAGACGTCCTCGCTCACCGGCGCGCTTATCGGCATCGATGGAACCGAAAAGTTCATTCGCATCAACGGCCGTGGCGTAGATATGCGTGCTACCGGCCGCAATCTCTTTTTCCGTTACGCGGACGCCCCAGGTGCACTAGGAACGGTGGGCACCAAGTTGGGTGCTGCGGGAATCAATATCGTCGCGGCCGCACTTACGCACGGTAAACAGGAATCTGATGCTGTGCTAATTCTGCGCGTGGAAGCCGAGGTGCCAGAGGAGCTCATCGCCGAAATTAATGCGGCCTTGGGCGCTGAATGCGAACAGCTGAACATGGATGCATAAGGCTGCGGACTGCAACAGAATCTCACCCCGCGTGGTGCTAGGTAACTTCCTGCGCCGCGCGGGTTTCTTTTGCTAAGGTAACTTGATATCCACTCTGTGAGAAAGGAATCCTACATAATGAAACTTGCGGTGATTGGCGGCGACGGAATTGGACCAGAAGTGACGGCCGAGGCGCTCAAGGTTCTTCGCGCCGTTCGTTCCGATATTGAAACCACTGAGTATGACCTGGGCGTGCGACGTTATCTGCGTAACGGAGAACTTCTCACGGATGCAGACTTGAAGAGCCTGCGCGAACACGATGCGATCCTGTTGGGGGCGATCGGCGCCCCAGGTGAGGTGCCGCCGGGCGTGCTGGAGCGGGGGCTGTTGCTTAAGATGCGGTTTGCGCTGGATCATCACGTGAACCTGCGTCCCTCTAAGCTCTATCCCACCGCTTCCTCGCCGCTCGCTGAACCGGGCGATATCGATTTCGTTGTGGTGCGCGAAGGTACCGAGGGTTTGTACTGCGGAAGCGGCGGCACTTTGCGGGAAGGTACTGAGCATGAGGTAGCCAGTGAGGTATCGCAAAATACCCGCTTCGGCGTGGAGCGTGTAGTGCGCGATGCGTTTGCGCGAGCAGCGCAGCGCCATAAGCATCTGACCTTGGTGCACAAGAAAAATGTCTTGGTCAATGCTGGTGGTTTGTGGCAACGCACTGTTAATGAAGTCGCCGCCGAGTTTCCAGAGGTTGAAGTGGATTATCAGCATATTGATGCTGCAACCATTTATATGGTGACCGATCCGGCGCGCTATGACGTCATCGTGACCGATAACCTTTTCGGAGATATTCTCACCGATTTGGCGGGCGCGGTAACCGGCGGTATCGGCCTTGCTGCCTCCGGAAACATCGATGCCTCTGGCGCGAATCCTTCCATGTTCGAGCCGGTGCACGGTTCTGCGCCAGATATTGCGGGAAAGGGGATTGCAGATCCAACGGCGGCAATCTTGTCCGCCGCCATGCTGCTTCGCCACGTGGGTGATGAGTCCAACGCCCAGCGGATTGAGGATGCGGTGGCACAAGACGTTGCGCGCCGCGGTGCTGAACCAATAGACACCGTCGAAGTCGGTGACCGAATCGCCCAGCTTCTCGTCGCATAGAGACTGGCTTCTTGCGCTGGGCGCTTGCCGACGTCCTGAAACCTCCAGTGTTTCCTGGCGTAGTCCGCACTGGGGTTAGCAACGGTGATTAAAGGACAATGGGAATTTACTCAAATTAACTAATTAACACCGTACCCTTTGCACACATGTGAAGGAAGCGATTGAGTAGGATTGCCGCTATGCGTTTAGGACGAATTGCACACCCAGAAGGAATCTGTTTCGCCATTATCGATGGGCCAAAAGACGCCCCACTGGAAGAGCTAGTAGCCAAGGAAATCGCCGGCACGCCCTTCACCCCGCCGGAGCCAACCGGCCGTGAGTGGAAGCTTAACGAGGTTCGCCTCTTGGCACCGACCCTTCCCACCAAGGTGGTAGCGCTTGGACGCAACTATGCGGACCACGTTGCCGAGGTTTTCAAAAAGTCTGCTGATAGCCTTCCTCCCACCATCTTCATCAAGCCATCTACCGCGGTCATTGGCCCGGATGCTGCAATCAAGATTCCGGACTACGCCACCAACGTCGAGTTTGAGGGCGAGCTTGCCGTGGTCATTTCTAAGCCGTCGAAAAACATCAAGGCCGAGAACTGGAAAGACCACGTGCTGGGATACACCATCTGTAACGACGTTTCCTCCCGTGACCTGCAGTTTACGGATGGCCAATGGGCTCGTGCCAAGGGCATTGACACCTTCTGCCCGCTCGGCCCGTGGATCGAAACCGATCTGGATAGCTTGAATCTAGACGATCAGAAGATTAATGCGTATCTGACGCACGAGGGCTCTCGCGAGCAAAAGCAGGATTCCAATACGGACCAGATGATCGTGAAGATGGGCGGCATTTTGGAGGAGATCTCCGCTGCCTACACCTTGCTGCCCGGCGATGTCATCACCACCGGCTCCCCGGCTGGCACCGCTCCTATGGTCCCAGGTGACACCATCGAAATCGAGATCCCGGGCCTCGGCACCCTGCGCAATACCATCCACCGTGCATAACCCAAGCCACCAAGAACACCGCGGCTACGTACCCACCTCCGAGGAAATGGAGGAACGCTATCAGGGTTCTGAGCAGGTGTGGTCGGGCAATCCCAATGCGACCCTTGTCGATTACGCCGCGGGGCTTAATCCCGGAACCGCCCTCGACATTGGGTGCGGGGAAGGCGCGGATGCGCTCTGGTTAAAGAACCACGGTTGGGATGTGTTGGGAATTGATTTCGCCCCGACTGCCGTCGCACGCACCAAAGCCCGCGGTGTCACGGCGCAGGTTGCCACGTTTAGTGACTTTAGCCATGAGCCCTTTGACTTGGTCAGCGTCCACTATGGCGGGGTACGCGCCACGCCAGAAGAGGCGGAAAAGCTAGAGCGATTGGTGGCTCCAGGCGGAACACTGCTCTTTGTCCATCACGATATGGAGTCGGCTGAGATAGCGATGCCGGAATGGCTCGCGGAGAATCTGCAAGAGCTAGAGGCCGTCGAGCTGACCCGCCGCGAGCGCCACGTGACAGAAGGCGCCGGTGCGCACCACCGCAGCGACGTCGTGCTCGTCGCCAAGCGTGTGGGCTAGAGGCTGAGCGCCTTCAAAATGGTGCGTAGCTTGGCCGTGGTTTCTTCCAGTTCGGCCTGGGCGTCGGAATCGCCCACAATGCCACCGCCGGCCCAAGCACGCGCCGATAGCCCATCGCCGGCCACTTCTGCGCAGCGGATGGCTACCATGTACTCGCCGTCGCCGGAGCTATCGCACCAGCCGACCGCTCCGGCATAGAATCCACGGTCCGTTTCTGCAGTCTCAATGAGGGCTTGGGCGGCCTCTGCGGGCGTGCCACAGATGGCCGGTGTGGGGTGCGCTGCCAAGGCAAGCTCGAGCGCAGTCAAGTTTTTATTCTTGAGAGTTCCGGAAATTGGCGTGCCAAGGTGCCACATCTCATTGGTGCTAATAAGTTGCGGGGTATCCGGAATATCTAGCCTTTCGCACAGTGGGCTAAGCACCCGGCGCAGGTGTTCCACTACGAAGGAATGCTCGTGGAGATCCTTGGCAGAATGCAAGAGATCTTGACCTGCAATGTGGTCCTCGGCTGCCGACGCGCGCCGCGGAGACGAGCCTGCCAAGGGGAAAGCAGAAACAGTCGAGCCCTGACGCTTGACCAAAACCTCTGGAGAAGAACCAACCAGCATCGCGCCCGGCCGCCCAGCAGGGGAGAGATCGGCAATGAAACCATCGCGGTTGGCGGAAAGGTCGATAAGGCGCGCCGCCACGAGGCGCGGATCAATAGCCTCAGGGAATTCGATATCTACGGCGCGGGCCAAAACCACCTTGTCCAGTTTGGAGGTCTCAATGGTACCGATGGCTGCCTCTACGCGGCGCAGGTGCTCTTCGGGTTCCGGATCGAATCCGACCACTCGCGAGTTTAGGTTCTTATTGCGGTAGTAGGCGTGCGGCTCCAAAGGGCCTTCTTCGCGGATGATGGCCTCCGGCACCGTTAGCGCGGCGGGTGTGTCAGAGTCGAACGGAATCGCACCGACGACCATGTCAACATCTTTGCTGCGCAGGGCAGAAATCGCTGCGTCGGTGTCATTAAAAGTGTGGCGCGCACCTTGGGTACGGACAGACCCCGTTGCTCGCGAAAGCAAAAAATCGGGGGCGGTGCTTGGTCTGTCTTCGTGCATGGGGATCTAGCTTAGTGCCTTGGGCTTTTCTTACAGAATTGAGTATGCACTGGGCGTGTAAACAGTGAATCAAGTGAATGATGTGGTTAATTTTAACCTTGTGGCTAATGTTACTAAGTTTCTTTATCGTTCCCTATACCTGATCCTCGCTGCGGGGCTGGCTAGCGCTGCGCTTGTGTGTGCTGCTCCTGTCTATGCACAGGAAGGTCCAGCGCCCGTACCTGCTCCCGCGCCGGCACCGGCCCCGGCTCCAGCACCTGCTCCCGAAAATGCAAAGCCAGTTACCCCGCAGCCTGATGGGTCCCACCTAGTTCCAGAAGGTGTTAAGGAATCCACCCCGGCACCAGTAGAAGGTGGCAGCAGCGATGACAATGCAGCGCCTGGTCCTGAGGGATCGTCTCTTCCCGAGCCAGCGCCGCGGCCGCCAATGGTAGATACCAGCATCAATCCGAACCCGCCGTTTGCGCCGGGTTCCATGCAGTCCCTAGAGATGGAGCACGAGGGTAAGACTCGCAGGTACTTGTTGCGTATTCCAAACCACTATTCGCCGGAAAAGGCGGCGCCCGTTCTCTTCGGCTTTGGTGGGTGGGGAGATTCCCCGGAGAACTACTCCGGCTATGCACGCATGCAGACCACTGAGGCCAATAACGAGGCCATCATCGTCTATCCAGAGGGATTCGAGCGCGCCTGGGAGGCGGCGCCTTATGCTAAGACGCGCGATGGGGAGGATATCCGCTTTATCAAGCGCATTCTTGATTCGGTAGACAAGGACTACCACGTTGATCGAAACCGCGTATACGCCATGGGTATGTCTAACGGAGGCGGCTTTACCTCGGTGCTTGGCTGCCACGCACAGGACACCTTTGCCGCTGTAGCTATGGTTTCGGGTGCCTTCTACAACCCAGTTGAGGTCAACTGTGCTGATGCGCCGATGAATACCCTCATCATGCATGGCGTTAACGACAAGATGATGACCTATGAGGGCGGTGACCGGCACGAGGCTGGATACCTCCCTGTGCGTACGGTGCTCGGCGGCTACCTTAAGCGCAATCGCTGTGATATGACCTTTCAGTCCACTCCGGAAGCTGGCGGTTCAGAACGCTTGAGCTTTAACGGCTGCCAAAAGGATGTGCAACTGGTTAAGGTTCCGCAAGACCACACCTGGTTCTGGCAGCCAGATACGCCGAACGTGGTCTGGGACTTCCTGTCGTCTAAGACTCGGGTATAGAAGCATTAGCTCTTAGCCACCGCTAAAGCCCAGAGGAGAGATCCTCTGGGCATTTTGTTTTCTTAAGCCGGGCCTGCGCTAATCGACGCCCGGTATGTTCGCCGTGGCATCGTTGGTCTGGTGCTGGTGTGGTGTCTTCTTTTTGCGGAAGAACTGGACATAGACCAACAGCCCGATGCCGAGCGCTAAGGCGAATGCGCCCAGTCCGGCCAGGATCCCCGCCCAGAAGCTGCTTTTTGCGAGGGTAGAGGTATAGGCAGCGGCATCGGTCAGCACATTCTTGCTGTCCTTGTTCTCTGTGTCTGTTGCATCTGGAACATGCTGTGCACTGCGGGCGTCGGCGGACTTTGCTTTCGCACGGGACGAGGATTTTGTGCCCTTCGTACTGGCGGACTTCTTCGCAGTCGAGTGGGAAGAACCGCTGGTGGAAGCGGAGCGGTGCGAGCCAGATGACGTGCTCTTGCCTGATTTTGCGGTGGAGGCAGATTCGTTGACACGGCTAGCCGAGTGGTGGGTCGTAGTTTGTGAACCAGAACTGGACTTTTGCGCAGGGGCAGTGGATCGGGTTGATGTCGGAGCGTGGGACTTTTGTGGCGCTCCAGACTTTTCAGTATTCGCCGGCTTTTTGTGCGTTGAGTGCTTGTCCTTTTCGGTATCGTCAGGTGCTCCGCCGTCAAGGAATTTTTGGCCTTCCTGCAGGGTCTTCTCCAGTTCCTTGTCCAACCCGGCGATGGATTTGTCTACATCTTTGATGTCCTTTTCCAGTTGCTTGGGGCGGCTATCCGCGCCGTTGCCAGAACCAGTGGCCGCATCCGCTTCGGAATAGTCCACGTCGCACAGGTCCTTCGCCTCAGCCTGCTTTCCTACGAGGAAGCCGGCATGGAGGTGGTGGCGGGAGCCGTCGGGAAGCTCAAAGGTAAAGCTCACCGCGTAGGTTCCGGGCTTGGTAAACGCAAATGCCGGGTGGGAATGCGAATTGCCTGGGTAATCCCAGGCGGATCCATCTTCAGTGTCCATGAGCACCGTGGGTTCGCCTAGCTCCGCCTGGTAGGCCACAATGCGCCCATCTTCCGGGCCCTGTGCGATCGCCATGCTTAAGGTTGCGGTGTCATCAGCAGCGAGTAGGTCTTGGGATAGCTCCTGGGTGTTAAAGCCCAGCCAGGGAGCGGTGGGGTCTTGGGTTTGAGGCAGCACCCAGCCTTCTTCAGGAAGGGAACTATCGCCGAGCTCAGATAGTGGCTGTTTCAACCCATCGGATACCTCGATAACAAAGGTCTCAGAGTCATGCTTGATTCCCTTGTCATCGTCTTTGACCGTGAAGCTGAGGTCGCCGGAATCGCCGCTAAGCGCCATGTCTTGGTGGCCCTTGGTAATGAGATCGAAGTCGCTGGCGGAGCAGGCCGCGGCGGACTCTTCTGCGTGGGCGGAGGCGGGGGCTAAGGCAGCTACGCCCGTCCCTGAAAGTGAGCCGAGGCCGATGAGACTGGCAGCGCCTAGGGCCACCGTGGTGCGGCAGACTGGTTTCATGAGGTAACGGATTCCTTTCGTGGGGTGTCGGGACGTGGGGCGTCGGGACGTGGGGCGTCGGAAAGCGAGGCACCGGCGTGCTTGCGGGCGCCGAGGAGTGGATGGATGGCCCAAACGCTTAAGAAAATAACGGTGAGCGTGAGCACGATCGTGGCGCCGGCCGGAAGATCAATGGCCCATGCCAGGTAGATGCCGAAGAAGCTCGATAGCGCGCCGATGAGGGCGGAAAGCCACATCATGGTCGCAAGATGCGTGGTAAGCAGGCGTGCCGTCGCGGCCGGGGTGATGAGAAGCGCGAGGACCAAGATATTGCCAATGGTGCTCACAGAAATGACCACGGCGGCGGTGACACACAGGTACAACATGATGTCGAGCACAACAACGGGAAGCCCCATGGCGCGGGCGGTTTCCCGGTCCAGGCAGGTGGCGTTGAGCTGGGGGCCAAAAGCTACGACGACGGCGATAACCAGTGCGCACACACTGGCCGCGACGATGATATCGCTGCGGGATACGCCGGTGAGCGAGCCGAAGAGAAAGCTGGTCAGCGAAGCACTATAGCCATCGGTGCGCGAGATGATCACCATGCCTAAGGCAAAGGCAGCGGCGAAGAAGATGCCGATGATGGAATCTGCCCGTACGTGGCGGCGCTGCGAAAAGGCGGCGATGAGCAACGCCACAACCGCACCGGCCACCGCGCCACCAACGAGCACGGAGGCTTGCAAAGCGAAGGCTATGGCCAAGCCGGGAAAGACCGCGTGGGAGACGGCGTCGCCGATAAAGGCCATGCCGCGCAGCACCACGTAGCAGCCGACGACGCCGCAGACGATGGCCGCAAGCACAGAAATACCTACCGCGCGGGCGAGAAAATCGAGGTGGGGGTTAGCCAGGTCGCGGAGGAAATCGAGGAAGGAAATTTCTATCATGCGGAGACTCCAATGGCAGAAAGCAGGGGAGAACCGGCGCGTACGCCAAAGGTTTGCGTCCACGGAGCGGTCTGGTGAAGAAGGCGCGGAGCGGAGTCATCGGCCACCACGGTGCCGTTAAAGAGGACCAAGCGGTGGCAGGAGTGCGCCGCTTCAGACAGGTTGTGGGTGGACATGAGGATGGCCTTGCCGCGCTGGGAGAGCTCTTCGAATAGCTCGAGTAGTGATTCGGTATTGGGGGCGTCGAGGCCGGTGAAAGGCTCGTCGAGCAGCAGCACGTCTGGTTGCGTGGCGAGCGCTCGGGCGATGAGGACGCGTTGGCGCTGACCACCGGAGAGCTCCTCGATGGGGCGGGTGGAAAAATTCTCCATGTTTACCAAGCGAAGAGCCTCTGTCGCCGCGGCGTGGTCCGCGGCACGCGGCCGCTTGAGCCAGCCGATGATGCCGGTGCGCCCGCTGAGCACGGTGCGGTAGACATTGATGGGAAAGCCCCATTCCACCTCGTGCCGCTGGGGCACGTAGCCTACGATTCCCCCGATCTCTCGGGTACCGGAGGACGGGATGAGCCCTAAAATGGCGCGCATAAGCGTGGTCTTGCCCGCGCCATTGGGGCCTAAGAGCCCAATGAATTCTCCCGGGTGGACCTCTAGGTTCGCACCGGTGATTACGCGCCGGTGGGATAGCGATACGTCCAGGTCGGCAACGGAAATGAGCGGTTTAGCCACGGCTATCGCCCCGCTTGGAAGAGCGCAGTACTAGGCCAAGGGCCAGCAGGAGTACGACGGCACCCACGCCGGCGAGGATAAAGACCCAAGTGGGGATGGAAGAGCCTGTGGTCTGGGCATCGTCTGGATTCCAAGTAGTATCTTGGGCCGCTTGGACATCGGCATCATCGCCCACGGCAAAGGTGAGCACGCCATCGGTGCTGAAATCGGCGCCATCTTTGGTCTTGCCTTTGACCCTGATACCTACCTGATGGGTGCCTGGCTCTGTAAACGTCCAGTTGGCATGGGTGTGGGTATTGAGGTCTACCCAGAAGTCTTCGTCGCTTTTTTGCGCGGTAGACCACAACAGCTGTGGTGCTTCAAAACCGCCGTTTTGCAGGAAAAGGGAGAAATCGCCGGGCCCGGAGTGGCCGAGGAATTCCATGGTGACTCCGCGATCGGCGGCATCGACAAGCGAGGGCGCTTGGGTATTCCAACCCAGCCAGGGAACCCCGACCTGCTCGGTTTGGGGAACTACCCAGACCTTTTCGCCGGAATCGGCGCCTACAAAGCCAAAGTCATCGGTCTCCGGTAGGGTTTGCTGTGCCTTATCGCCCACGGCAAAGACAAGATCATCTAGGTGGCGCCAGACGGGCTTGTCGCCGGCATCATCGCGGGCCATGAGTTCGGAATCGGTGCCGTTGAGCAAAGCGCCAACGTCAACGTGGCCGGTGTCGATGACCTTGTCCTCGCCCTGTGGGGCGACCTGTTCCTCGGCGCCGACGACTTGTGCGAGGTCGCCGGCCCAGGCAGGGCTCGTAGAAAAAGCAAGGCCGGCAGTAAGGGCGCAGGCGGCGGTGCGAATAGCGGTACGGGTAGCGAATTTAAGCATTGTTTTCTCCATTAGTGGAATTGGGGTTCAGGCAACGCTGGAGTGAATCAGCGTTGAACTTCATGAGGTCGATATAGGAGCCGACGGTGTCGTCCAGCGTGTCGCCATAAATGGGGCACAGCGCCACGCCTTGTTCCGCGGCGGCCTGGGTAAGGGTGTCGGCGCTGGCCTGTTGTACGGGCTCGACAAAAACAGCAGGCAGATGCAGGTTCTCCAGCGTGCGGCGCAACGCTATGACCTCCCGCGGGGAAGGCTCGATGGCCGGGTTGGGCGTGACGAATCCTGCCACCGAAATGTCATAGCCCTGCTCGAGGTAGGCGTAGCCATGGTGCGTGGTCACTAGATGCCGGTTTTCAGCAGGGATAGAGGCAATGGCGCGGCTTACATAGTCATCCGTGTCCCGCAGGCGCTTGGTATAGGCCGCTGCCCGCTGCCGGTAGGCGGCACCGTGGGAGGGATCTGCTTGCGCCATCTCCTCCGCAATGACATCCACGTAGGCGATAGCGTTGTCCACGTTGTGCCATAAATGCGGATCCACCTCGCCGTGGATGTGCTTGCCCAGCACGGCCTGCGGCAAGAGGTAGGTATCCGAGCCCGGCGCGCCGAGGAAGCGGTAGGCAGGATCCGGCGGGATGGGCTGCAGCACTGACGAGGGGATAGATACCGCGGTGGTGGCGGGGTCAAAGCGCTTGTCTTGGTCGCGCAGGTCAATGCGGTGCTGCGCCAGGTTTGCCTCAATATCCAGGTGCCCGGAATCAATGGCCTGCATTCCTTTAGGTGGGTTGACGCCCACGGCCACGGTGAGGTGCTGGACTTCGGTGCCGTCGGCCTGAAACCCAAGGCGGTAGATCCCAGGTTGGGAAAAGCCCCAAGAGACGTGGGTGTGGGCGTTGGCAGGAAGGGTTACTGCGTCTTCCTTGCCATCGACGCCATCGGCCGAGTTAAAGAGGACCTCCGGGGTACCGAAGGCGGAGACCACATAGGCCGCCACGTCGCCCGGCCCGTCGGCTGAGACCATGCGAAAGTCTACCCCGGAGGAGTGTTGCGCGGCGCCGCTGATGCGCAGTCCTAGCCAAATGGCATCCAAGGATACATCTTCTACCAGCGGCACCAGGGTGGCACCGCGGGTGGAGGCAGCGTCGGCGACCTCCACCACGGGAGCGTCGGTGGACTCGTGCAGCGTATCGATAAGAGCTTGCGGTTCCAGCAGGTAGCCGTTGCTAAGCGCCAGGTTGGCATTGGCAATATCGCGCACCGTGCGCAGCGTTGGCTCGAAGGTATGCGGATCCTTGCCGCTGGGGATGAGGCTTTTGACCTGGGCATCTTCTCCTGCCACGTTGCGCGCTAGGTCTGCCAGGATTGGGGTGGTGGCCACCACGCTGAATCCTTCTCCGGTCCCAGCATCATGTGCGGCTGAGGACGCACAACTAGCGGTGAGCAGGCAACTGGCCAAAAGTGCTGCTACGGTAAGGTGCCGGCGATTGTGGGAACATGAACGCCCCATTAGTCCGCTGCCTTAGCTACGGCCAGCCGCGCAATGCCCAGGCCGAGGAAGAGCATGCCAAGGCCCAACACCCCGATGCCGAGGGGCACGATGGGGGTCCCAGTATTGGCTAAAGAACCGCCCGTGCCTTGTGCCTGCGCCGACTGACCGTTGCTGGATCCGGTGGGTGAGGTAGAGCCGCTAGCGCTTGCCGACGCCCCACCTGCCGCCGCGCCATTCCCACAGTCGCCGCCGTCTGGATTCACGGCAGCTCCCAGGTCGAAGTGCCCGTTATCAAACGCCTTGGCCGGTTCATCGCCGCCGACGACGAAATGGAGAGTTGCCTCACCGGCAACCTGTTTTCCCTCACCGGTTTGAGCCACTTGGCGGATGGTGACGTCATAGGTTCCCTGGGCGCCAAAGACCCAGTTGGGGTGCACGTGAGTATTCGGGGCGATGGAATGGGTGCCTTCCGCCGCATCAGCGTTGCCGCGGAACCACTCCTCGCCAACGACCTTGCCCAGCCCGCCCTGGGAGTAGACCATCATCGGGCCGGGGCCCTTGAAGCCCACCAGGTCCCAGGTGACATCGCCGGGGATATTTTCGCGCATCGATGGGCTTTGGGTATTCGCCCCTAACCACGGAACACCGTCGACCTGGGTAGAACCAATCATCCAGGCCTTTCCTGCTGGCACTGGTCCTACTTCTTGGGGGAGATCCACGCTGGATTTATCGGAGAGGTAGAAGGTGGCACCATCGGCATCGCGCCACTCGGAGGGCGAGACCGTATCGTCCTTGATTTGCGGGGTCATGCCCGGGGTGCATTCTTCGCCTGTTGCTGCGCCGGACGTGCCTGAGCCTGCCGCGTCGCTCTTGCCTGCAGGTCGCTTTGTATTTGTATCTCCCTGGTCAGTGGTGCCATCGCCGGAGTCAGCCGCGCGATCTGCGGTGGAGGCATCGCCGCCGTCGCCTACCTCCCAGGTGTAGGTCACCGCATTGCTGGACTCGCCATTGGAATGGGCGCGCACCGTCATGGTGTAGGTGCCGGCCTCGCTAAAAGCCCAGTTGACATGCCGGTGAGCGGGATTGGGCTGGTTGATGACCTCACCGCTGGTGAGCTCCATGGAACCGGAATCGGTCACGGCATCGATGCCACCAAAACTGCTGGTTTCAAAGACATACACGGAGCCCGGGCCGGAGACCTCGGCAAATTCCAGGTCAACGCTTTCGAAGCCGCCATCGCGGGCGGGTTGGGTATCCCAGCCCGGCCAGATGATGCGCTGGTCTTGGGCCTGTGGCAGGAAATAGGTGGGTTGGCCGATTTCTGGCACGCCCTCGGTGGCATCGGACCAGGCATCCTCGACGACCTTGAGCACTACGTCATCGCCAGAGCGCGGAACGGCAGACCCCGTGATGTCTTCCTTCATCGAAAGGTGCAGCGTGCCATCAGGGGCCGTGACGTAGAAGGCGTCGACGTGCCCAGAATCAAAGACCTCATCGAAGGCTAACGCTGCGCCGGGAGAGAAGAAGGCTAAAGCTGCGGCAAAGACAGCAGCAAGTACCGACATGAACCGACGCCGCTGTGGGGCGCGCCGGGAGGCGGAAGTGTGGGATTGGTGCATTGTGGTGTCCCGTCTAGTCAGTTGGGTTGGGGTGGGTTAGAACTTGAGGCCGAAGCGCCGGCGGATGAGGTCTTCGTTATCGCGGAAGAAGTTATAGAAGGCCTTGAAGACCACCACGAGGACCGCTGGGAGGACCAAGCTCCACGGGCTCAACGAGGATCCCGTTGGCTCTTCGGGCCTAGCGGCATCGTCCGGCTTCTCGGTCGGCCTCTCGCTGGGGGTCTCGCCCTCGGAGTCGCTCGGCTTGCGGGAGGAACAAGAATCTAGGGTTTTATCGCCCACGGCAAAGGTCAGTGTTTGCGGCTCGGACTTAAGTTCCTTGCCGTCCTTCCCCGTGGCTGTATAGGTGGCCTCGAAGGTATAGACACCGGGCTTGGAAAAGGCCCAGTGCGTGTGGGTATGGGCCGCAAAGTTGGTCTCGATGGTGTAGTCCTCGGCCGCGGAGTTCGCCAAGACCGAAAAGCCCTTGCCATGGGAGGCGTCGATAAAGGCGCCCCACTCGGCCCCGTCTGGGGTGGAGGTGGGCTTCAGGTTGAGGTTGACGGCATTGTCTTTGGTCGCGGAATAATCCAAGTCCTGAGTGTTATAACCCGGCCAGATAATGTGTTGATTCTGTGTCTGCGGCAGGTGATAGAAGCGCTCACCGGGTTTTCCGAGGAAATCGAACTCCTTGCCCGCAAGCATCTCGTTGCGCCGGGTGAGCGCATTATCGTGTACGCCGAGCACCACGTCATCAAGTTTGCGGTCGACAGACTTCTTATCCACCTGTGCCGTGTCATCGCGCAGAACGGTAGTAAAGCCGCCCTCGGCAGGTTGAGCCTTGATGTCCACGTGCCCACGGTCCAGTAGGTATTTCTCGCTGCACTGGTGCGTGTCGGCTTCCGCTTCATTTGCGCCTGGCTGCGGCGCCTGCGAAGGTGAGTCTTCCTTGCCGGGAGTGGTGTCCGGTTCCTCATTGGAAGTGGAGAACCGCCCCGTGGTTTCGTAGTTTTCGCCGAAGGCAAAGGACTCGGTAATCACGCTGCTTGCATGCGCGGCCTTCACGGTGGAATGGGGAAAGAGGTTGACTTTGGCATAAGAGCCGGTGAAGTGTTCGCCCTCGTCAAAGGCAACCTCGCCGTGCCCGTTGGTAATGGGGGTTTCAAGATCCACGGTGGGGTACTTGGAATCCTTGGCATCATAAAGACCGCCGGTGAGAAGGCCGTTGAAGTTCTTATCCTCGGTATCGACCACGATCTTGGTGCCACCCTTGCCCTGTTTGCGCATCCGGATGGTATAGCCCAGTTGCTTCAGCTCGGTTTCCTGGGTAGGGGCAAGCTGGCGCGGCTGGGAGGCCTCCTGCCACGTCTCGGCAGCGGAAGAAGAATCTGTCTGGACGGACGCGCCAGGCTGGACATCAAGGGGATTAGAAATCCAGCGCGGGGCATCACCCTCTGGGGTAAATACGGCCTGGACCTTGGACGGATCTGGTCCCATATACTCGTCCCACTGCGCGCGGCCGTTCTTAACGGGGAGGTCGGTGAGGAAGTAGCCGTCGATAAGCAGCGTCAGGGTACCCTCCGCCTTATTTTTAGCGTCGAAGGAAATAGTGGTGAGCTTGTCATCTCCGTCTTTTTCGGGATTGCGCTTAGGGGCCATGCGCAGGCTGTAGCCGGCAGCGGCGGCGTCACCAGTCGCGGACTGGGCAAAGCGTTCCTGCAGGCTTGGAGTCTTCTCATCCTTGGGCTTCTGGCCGCCTACTTGAATCGTTGTGGTCTGCGGTTCATTGGCGATGAGCTGGCCGTCTTTGCCGCGCGCACTGGTGCGGTAGGTGAGGCGGTAACGCCCGGGCTTGGTAAACAGCGTGGAGTTGTGAGTGTGCGTGCCGGCAACGAGATAGGCCGAATGCGGTGAATCAGGGAAGGAGCCGAGCATACGGTGCAGCTGGGTTCCGTCCTCATCATCTTTATTGGTGAAAAGCTCGACCTCGCCGGGGCCATCAACGCTTAGTAAATCTAGGAAAGCCACGCCATCGCGGAATTTGTCAGTGGGCAGGGAGGTATCGGCGCCAAAGCCCAACCAGATGGGTGACGTATTGCCGGACACTTGGTGCGGCGCGGTGTAGTACGTGGTGCCGGGCGCCCCAATATAGTCCTGAGTGCCATTTTCCGGCAGCGTATAGAGGTACTGATTGTGGCCGTCCATGGCACTGTAGCCCCTGCCCACCCAGGCGACGGTGTCTGCGATCGGCGGTTCCTGGCCGCCAAATTCAGACTTCAGCACGAAGTCGTTGTTCTCCCAGAAAGACTTGGGGGAGTCAACGTGGGTATCGGTGGCAATATGCTTGCCATCATCGGGGCCGGCGACGGCCGTGGCGGGTGTGATAAGCGCTAGCGTGCTGAGCACGGCAAGGAAGCGGATGCGTGGGGAAGCCACTGTTGGGGAGGCCTTTCTACAGTTCTCATAAGTCCACCAGAAACTATAGAAAATGAATTTCATAAACTGTTAGTAGTAATGGAACCCGTTTTCACTGACCTGTGTATTTCTACTGAAATCCATTTCCATCTACCCCTATTTGTGTGTAAGTACACACGGAAAGTAGCCCCGCGCGCCGGGTGTGAGCTGGCCCCCGAAAGTTGGACTGGTTTTATTCTAGGCGGTTAGAGGCTTTAGGGTCTGGTTCCGGTATTGCATCGGAGTCAGGCCCTTGAGTCGTTTTTGGATGCGTTCATGGTTGTACCAACGGATGTAGTCATCAATTGCGTGGTAGAACGCCTCCAGACTGGTGAATGATTCCCCGTGGTACATTTCTGATTTGAGGTGTCCGAAGAAGTTTTCCATCACTGCATTGTCGTAACAGTTTCCTTTCCTTGACATCGATTGTGTGCCACCGATACCTGTGATGAGTGTGCGCCAGCTGGAATGCTGATATTGGAATCCTTGGTCGGTATGTACAAGCAAACCTTTATCTGGTGATTCTTGCGCGATGGCATCGCGTAAAGATTGCGACGTAAACGCCGTATTCGGTGAGGTTGAAACGCTGTACGACACGATCGACCGATCGCATAAGTCCATGATCGGCGACAGGTAGACCTTGGTGCCAGCAACGCGAAACTCCGTGACGTCACTTGCCCACACCGTATTTGGCTCATCAGGTGTGAAACATCGATTCAACACATTGCTTGCGATGTGACTGATCGTGCCTTTGTACGAGTTGTACTTCTTTTTCGCCCTGATCTTGGATTTAAGCCCTAGTTGATCCATGAGCCTGTAGACCAGCTTATGGTTGACGACCCATCCTTCTCGGCGTAGCTGAGCATGCACCCGCCGGTAACCATAACGACGGTTCATACGCTCAAAGACATCGACGATTGCCTGCTTGAGCTGGGCATGTTTATCAGCCATGGTGAGGCGTTGTTGGTGATAGAAAAATGTTGACCGGGCAAGACCTGCCGCAACCAGTAGGTCCTCCAGGCGGTGGGCTGACTTGAGGATGACGATAGCTTCTACTTTCAGCCTCGTCGCTGGTTCCTCAAGTCCCGCAATTTTTTTAAGTACGCATTTTCTGCCCGTAGTTTCTCCACCTCTCGGCGGAGCCGATCTTCCTCGGTCAACGGTGTCGAGCGGGCGCTGCCTTTCGGTCGTCCCTTCGGTTTCGGCTGCAACGCTTCATCGCCACCCGCACGCCAAGCCCTCACCCAATTAGCGACAAGTTGATCCGATGACAAACCAAACTCCCTAGCCAGTTCCATCTTGGACTGGCCGGCGATGAACCGATCGACGACTTCCTTCTTCACCTCGAAGGAAAAGTGCTGCTTAGTTGGTCTCTCCACAAGACATAGTCTGCCATGCAGCTTGAAACGACGCTCAAATCTCTTTACAGAATAGAGGCCAACTCCTAACCGATGAGCCGCTGCCGCATAGCCCAGCCCTTGCTCAAACAAATCAACGAGCTGCTCGCGCTGAGATTCACTCAAAGAACTTCGTGCTCTCATAAAAATACTCCCCACTAGTTAGAAACTGATTTCTCAGTCCAACTAATGGGGAGCAGTTCAGTGGTGTGGGGCCGCTTTGGGCTGGTGCGGACTGGGATTGCGACCTCCACTACGATGGTGGGCATGACTGAAGTACGCGTTAGATTCTGTCCGTCCCCAACCGGTACGCCGCACGTAGGCATGGTGCGCACCGCGTTGTTCAACTGGGCCTACGCCCGCCATACCGGCGGCAAGCTGGTATTCCGCATCGAAGACACCGATGCCGCCCGTGACTCCGAGGAGTCCTACCAGGCCATCATTGATTCCCTGACCTGGCTCGGTCTGGGCTGGGATGAAGGCATCAATGTTGGCGGCCCGCACGAGCCTTACCGTCAGTCCCAGCGCATGGACATCTACAAGGAGGTTCTGGACAAGCTTATCGACGGCGGATTCGTCTACCCGGCATACTCCACCGCCGAAGAGGTGGAGGAGCGCCACAAGGCTGCTGGCCGTGACCCGAAGCTGGGCTATGACAACTTTGACCGCGATCTCACCCAGGAGCAGATCGACGCTTTCGAGGCCGAGGGCCGCAAGCCGGTCTGGCGCCTGCGCATGCCGGAGCAGGATTGGACCTGGACCGACCTGGTGCGTGGCGAGATGACCTTCAAGTCTGAGACCCAGCCGGACTATGTGGTGGCTCGCTCCAATGGTGCGCCCCTCTACACCCTGGTTAACCCGGTTGATGACGCCCTGATGCGCATCACCCACGTGTTGCGTGGTGAGGACCTGCTTTCTTCTACTCCGCGTCAGCTCGCGCTTTACGACGCCCTTAAGAAGATCGGCGTTGCCGAGTTCACCCCAGAGTTTGGCCACCTGCCCTTTGTGATGGGCGAGGGCAATAAGAAACTATCTAAGCGCGACCCGCAGTCCAACCTGTTTAATCACCGCGATAACGGCATCATTCCTGAGGGCATGCTCAATTACCTGTCCCTGCTGGGCTGGTCGCTGTCCGCGGACCAGGACATCTTCAGCATGGATGACTTGGTAGAAAACTTCGACGTCCACGACGTGCTGGGTAACCCCGCACGCTTTGACCAGAAGAAGCTCGAGGCCATCAACGCTGATCACATCCGCCAGCTGGACCCAGAAGAATTCGCCTTCCGTCTGCGTAACTACTTGACCGAATACACGGATTTCCCGGCCGACTATGACGGCGAGAAGTTCGCCTTCGCCGCGGACCTTGTACAAACCCGCATCAAGACTCTGTCTGATGCCTATGGCCTCATGAGCTTTTTGGTGACCCCGGATGCCGACCTAAAGCTTGATGAGAAGGCAGCGAAGAAGAACCTCAAGGAAGAGGCCATTCAGCCGCTCGAGGTAGGCATTGAGACCCTTGAAGGCGTTGCGGAGTGGAAGACCGAGAATATTGAGGCGGCACTATCCAAGGCGCTTATCGAAGATCTCGAGCTAAAGCCTCGTAAGGCCTACGGCGCGCTGCGCGTAGCTATTTCCGGCGCCCAGGTTTCCCCACCGCTCTTTGAGTCCATGGAGCTGCTGGGCAAGGAGTCCACCCTGGCCCGCCTTCGTGCGGCCCGTGAAGTGACTCCCTACGTGCCGGCGGCACAGTAGGAGGGGTGCTTCCCGTAAGGCGGCGATAGATATCTAATCCCGCCCTTCGATGCGGCGAATGACAGCTGAACTACAGCGCTGTCATTCGCCGCATTTTTATTAACCTTCTACTGGCCTGAAAATGGGTTGTGCGCTGGCGATTTGGCAGTTTACGCGATGATCATTATAGTTATTACACGTTGCAGCGAGCAAGGGAGAACAGCCGAAAGGCAGTAAGCTTCCAACGCAAGTTAGCAAATGGCCTATGGTGTAATTGGCAACACAGCGGTTTCTGGTACCGCCATTCTAGGTTCGAGTCCTGGTAGGCCAGCAGTGAAAATGCCTTAAACGGCAGGCTCACTAGTTCTTGCCCCGTTCGTCTAGCGGCCTAGGACGCCGGCCTCTCACGCCGGTAACACGGGTTCAAATCCCGTACGGGGTACAAAGACCTCCAGCCTAAAGGCTGGAGGATTTTTCATATCCGGGGCAATGTCTTTTTCTTGCGTCATCTTTTCTGGCGTCAGTATGGGGTGCGACCACGGCGCAAGCGTAACTGGTTATAACCTACCCCCAGACCATCGGACTTGCCCGCGCAGGCAGCGGCCTGCTGCCAATGAGACCAGGGCTAAGACCGGCGCGAAGTTGTGCAAAACCCTTCCTGTCCTGCACGTGCAGGCATAGACTGCAAGTACAGCAGAAAACAAACAGAAAGGAGAGCGGGTGACAGAAAGCGAAACGCACCACAGCCAAGGCGCACAGCCCGAAAGCACAGCCAGGTAGTAACGCTATAATCCACAACTTCCTTCCCACCAACATTTGTATGAAGTACAGGAGCCTGCAGCATATGCTCTTCGACGCACAGCGCCATCCCGAGTCCTACTAGCACAGCGTTCTCGGCCACGGACTATCCACAGATTGCTTGCGGAATAACCACTGATTCGATCCGCACCTCGGCCACGAAGAACCCTCACTGCAGTACCGGACTCGGGAATTTTTGCGTTTTCCTTCGCCTGCCCTCAAAACCGTCCTTGACCGCGCGATTTGTGCTGAATTAACCCATCGTTTACTCTTAACAAGTCCGCAACGCACAGTGTGCGATTGCTGCGAACGCGCCCCGTTCGTCTAGCGGCCTAGGACGCCGGCCTCTCACGCCGGTAACACGGGTTCAAATCCCGTACGGGGTACCAACGGAAAGCTGCGAGCCACATGGCTCGCAGCTTTTTTGCCTAAGACCTGTGCGGCCTAGCGGCAGGGTTAAGGGTCAGAAAGTGTGTCTGGGATCGGGGATTTTTAGGTTCTGACCTGTAGGGTAGCGTGAAATATATGCTTTGGGAGCATATATCTGGCCTCAACACGGTAAATCCCCGGTGTGGCTGCCAGTCTGTGGTAGTAGGCGGTGGTGTGGTGGCTCAATGCCAAAGAACCGACCATGCTGCTACTGCGGCGGTGATACCAAACGCAATGGAACAACCAGCAAAGGCACTACCCGATGGCGATGTAAGGCCTGTGGAGCCTCAGTCAGTAAAAGTCGGCCAGATGTCACAGTAGCAGACCACCAGCCCCGTTAGACCCCACGCGTAGCTATATCCCCACTATGCACAGTCCTTCACTTGCACACTTTGCAAGCATTAGACTTGCATGTACAGCAAGTGTTACACTTGCCTTAGTTGCAAGCCAGTGAAGTTGACGTTAGGGGAAGAATAATGAGCGACGACCTTAAGATCATTCACGACGTTCAAGAACGCACCACGTGGACGCAGAGCTGGTGGGCGGTGGCGATAGTGGCGCTTGGCGTCGGCGGCGGTCTCGCGCTAACCAAGCTGTCATGGTGGTACGGCCTCGCGGTTCTTGTACCGACGTTCGTTCTGGGCTATCTCCTCAAGGATAAGATTGCAAACCCATTCGTGCGCCTCGATCCAAATATGGGTCCGAGCAACGATCGCGCAACCTGGTCACGAGTATTGCTACCCGGTGCAATGATCATGTCTACAGCACCGACGCCGGATTCGTGGCCGTGGATGATTGTCTGCGGCGTCGTTGTCTCTACGGCGACGGCATGGATGTTGTATGAGAACCGCAACGCCGCCGTAAAGGGCGTCAATGTCTAAGGATCCTTCACCACGCCCAGCAAAGCTGGATCCGGTCATCCACCCCATCAATCGGCTTAAAATTTGTGCCACGCTGTTCCATTCAGGCGCAACCGGCGGCAGGCAGATGAAATTCGCCGTGCTTGCAGAGCTCACCGAGCTTCCTGCCGATACGCTTTCCAAGCAGTTGAAACATCTTGAGGACAGCGCCTATATCAGCCGCACCCGCGAATATGGCTCCACGCGCGCGAAAGACGCCGTCTGGGTCGCGTTGACCCAGACTGGAACAGAAGCCTATGCACAGCACGTTGCGGCGCTTAAAGCCATGACAGAGGGCTCATAGATTGCGCAGCTACTGCGTAATGTGCTGCCACAACTGCGGAAAGTCGAGGTAGCCGTCACTCCCCAGGAAGTGCCCACCGTTCTCAATGGTAGTGAGCGGAGCCGAGAAAACATCGGCAAGTGTGATAGCTGTATCTAAAAACAGAACTGCCCGACGATCCCGTAGAAATCGCCAGACAGTCCAACTGGGGCCAGGACCAACTCGCCAAAGTACAAACCCTGACTCACAACGAGAACCAAGCCGACCACGAAACAGGACGACCAGCCCTCTACGACAACGCTATCGACACCAACTAGGCCCATTCAATCGGCATCTAAAAGGCCAAATCTAGCCCAAGCGACACGCCGAGTCAGACACACTTTTTGACCCTTAACCCTAGCGGCATGTAGGGCAGGCCGCGATATCGAAGGGCTATCGTCCTGCCTACGGGACGGTATAGGAGCTGAGGTAGAGCGGAGCACAGATTCCCGTAGCGGTCCTTCAGTAGGGACTCAGGTGGGCCGTAAGTGGCTACGCGTACGCAAGCTGCGTTCGAGGGAATCCCTTAAGGAGGAAGCTAGACCTAGCGATAGGAAAGGTATCCGAGTCCTTTTTGAGCGGATACATATGCGGCTTTCTCAGCCGCTTCTAGGTCTTTCGGGCACTAGTGTGGGGCCGAGCATGAAAGAAGCCCACCAAGCCGTGAAAAAGGGCTTGGTGGGCGGTGTAGGAAGTGCGGAAGGGGAGACGTCGCCAAGCGAGGCTAAGCCATGACCTTCGTCTTCTTAATCGCCTTCTTGAGGCGCTTGTGGTAGGCATCCATTGCGCGGCGGAGAATGAGGCCGACGATGAGTGCCGGGATGGTAAATAGCAGTAGCATGCCCAGCTCGCGCCATATATCGCCGTGGTAGATGCCCGCAATGGCGCTGCGGAAAGCATCAATGGCGTACGTCGCTGGCAGCCACGGGCTCACGTTCTGGAACCACTCAGGCAGCAAGGGTAGCGGGTAGGCGCCGCCGGAGCCAGAGACTTGTATCACGAGCAACAACACCGCTAAGGCCTTGCCGGCACTATCGAGTGTGATGACAAGTGAATAGATGATCAACATAAACACCAGCGAGACTATCCATGCGGCGAACATGAGCATGAATGGGTGCGCGGGCTCGATCTGGACAAAGAAGATGAGGCTGAGGACCACCAAGGTGGCCTGCGCGAGTCCGACCAGGCCGAGTGTGGCAAAGCGGCCGAAGAACGCTTGACCACGGGTGAATTCGCTCTCGTCGTACTTTCCGTTCTCGTCCTTGCGCAAGTATTTACGCTCGGCGTTGGTATGCACCAGCACGCATGCCAGAAGGGCGCCTACCCATAGGGACAAGGCGAGGTAGAACGGCGTCATACCCACGCCAAAGGCAGCGACAGGGTAGACCGGTTGGCGGTCTACAGCCACGGGAGCGGCGATGCGGGAGGCGAGCAGTTCTGGATCGTTGCCGACGATATCCGCTAGCTTGTCTAAATCGCCGCCACGGCGCGCCTCGTCGATTTTTCGGCCCATGTCAGCAAAACGGCCGCTTTGCTCCCGCAGGGTGCTGGCAAGGCTGGCGGTGGTATCGCGGGCGCGCGCCAGGCTTTGCTGTGGCGACCCCTCCTTCTGGGAGACCGAAGAGCGAATGCCTGCGATGTCCTGCTTGACAGCATCAATATCGTCCGCGACCACCGAAACGCTCTGGTTGAGCTGATCTAGCTGCGGTTTGAGGTTCTCGTTATAGGAATTACGTGCCTTTTCAGCAGCCTGCTTGGCATTGGCGATGGCATCCTTGGTGCGCTGTCGGGAGTCTTGGGACGTGCCACGGCCTTGCTCAAGGTCATCGGCGGTAGATACGAGCGAATCATGCAGAGCGTTGCTCTGGGCAATGGAGGCATCAATCTGGCCCATCATCGCCTTATATCCACCCGCGACTGCGGCAGGTAGAGCTACTTTATCGGCTTGCTCCTTGATGGAAGTGCGAACTCCCTCAAAGGCCTGAGTTTGCTCATTCACCCGTTCAGCGGCGGTGCGGTAGGTCTGCGCCGTTTGTGCGCTGGTGTTGCTTGCATTATTGAGCAACTCATCGACCTGGGCAGAGAGCGCATCGTAGCTTCGCGTTGTAGCAGCCAAGGAAGCGTCGAGCGAACCAGCCGAGTCATTGAGGGTAGAGCGCAGAACGTCGATGGGGTTTTCGCCTTGGTCATTGTTGGTCTTCGTAGCCTGGCGTCCAGCCTCGGCGAGAATATTGTCCGCAGCCTGCGTAAGCGGCAGGGTGGAGTCGACCAGATTGCTTAGTGCACCTACGGTGCCAGCCGCAGCATCAAGGCGGGTGCTGACGTTATTGACGCGATTGTGCAGGTTATTGAGTGCAGTCTGGGTATCGTCCTCATTGAGGTATTTATCAAAATTCGAGACGACGCCAAGGCCGACATTGGCTACCACACGGGTGAAGGACTCGTCGATTTTCTGGATGACGCCGTCCGCACTCTTTTGCGTGATGGTGGTAGACAGCGCATTCTTCTTCTCATTTGTATAGAGGTTGAGCTTGCTTGGTTCGGTTCCTTCTACATAGAACGTGAGAAGGTCCGTGCTGAAGTCTTTGGGAAGGACAATGCCGGCATAGTATTCGCCGGACTTTGTTCCTTCGACGGCATCGGCGCTATCAGTAATGACCCAATCGATATCGTCATTGCGGCTGAGCTGCGAGAGCACCTTATCGCCCAAATTAAGCTTCATGGAGGCGAGGTCGCTTTCGTGGCCTTCATCCTCGCTAGCCACAGCAATCTTGAGCTGGTTGGTATTAGCAAAAGGATCCCAGCTAGCCAGCACGTTGAAGGAAGTGAAAAGCAACGGGATGATGGCAAGGCCAAAAATGATGAGCGCGGTCATTACATTGGTGCGAATGGCGTGGAGGTCATCGCGGAGAATGGTCAGAATGTTTTTCATGACTTACTCGCCTCCCTTTCCGGAGTCAGCACCATCAACGGCGGGCATTTCCTTGGTCTCGCTGGTATTAGAAGGTGTGGAATCTTCGTCTAAGTCCTCTAGGAGGTAGCGGTTTGGGTGTTCCTGTCGGTGCTCGAGGTGCTCCTGGATTTCCTCATCGCTGAGATCCACCAGGCGGTTATCGTGCGCGATGCTCTGCTTGACGTACTCAAGGGAGCAGATAACCCCCACCGCAATGAGCGTGACCAGGCAGGCCAGGCCGAAGATGATGGCCTTTTCTTCAGGGTTAATGCGTGAGTAGATGCCCAAAGCTACGACTAACGCTAGGCCTACCGCGACGGTAATCTTCATCAGCTGGGAGTAATTCCTGCGCGCCATGCTCCATTTATCCTCCAAGCTTTGTTGATACGCCTCGCGGTCATTCAAGGCATGGAGGAGGTCGGTAAAGCGGTACCGGCTGCCGACCAGATGGACCTGCTCATTGATAACCAAACCGCCCTTATGCAGTTCGTCGTTGACCAGCATATTGACGTTGGACAAGCCGCGGCGCATAACGGTACCGATGAGGTAAGCGATCGCGGCCATGCCGATGAGCGCGGCAAGGTTGCGTGCATAGTGGTTGCCGTAGAAACCACCAACGGTCTCGCGCATGGCACCGATGCCATAGGTAAAGGGCAGGAATGGGTGTACGGCGCGGAAGAAGTCCGGCGTCATCTCAATGGGGTAGAGGCCGGATGCGCCCGGAATCTGGATGAAGGCGAAGACCACCGCGATGCCGCGGCCTACGTGTCCAAACGTAGAAACCAAGCTATAGGTAATGCTCAGGTAGCACAGGCCCACGATGACCGCGGTAGCGACGTAGGCCAATGCATTGGCATGTTCAACACCAATGGCCAGGTTGCCGATGGACACGATGAGTGCCTGTGCGATGGCAAAGAAGGAAAGCAAAAGGAAGCGGGCAAGGTAAGCCTTGGTAATGGTGAGGTCCTTGCGGCCCTGCGGGTCTACCTCAGCACGGAAGATGATGAGCAGCATGAACGCGCCGATCCACAGCGTGAGGTTGATAAAGAGCGAGGACATGCCGGAACCATAGTGCTTTACAGGGAATACGGCGTGGCTTTCCATCTCCGCAGGGGAGGCAAGGAAGGAAGACACCTCATCGGTGTTAAGGCCCTTGACAGACTGCAGGATGGAATTGTTATTGGCAGTATTGCTCAGCGCAATCACGTCGCTGCGGGAGGCGCGAAGCCCCTCCTCAATGCCGTCGAGGTCCACAGAAAAACGCTCAACTACTTGCTGGGCCTGGCTTAGCTGCTCGTCGACGCCCCCCAAGAGCCCATCGGTTTGCCCGACCAGTGCCTGCTGGCTTTCGAGCGAGGCGGAAAGCTTGCCGGTGGTAGCGGTGACGTCGGACAGCGCAGCGTTGAGCTTGGGTAGGCCTTCGGCTACATTATCGCGCAGCGCGTGGGAATCATCGCGCGTTTGGGCAGCCATCTTTTCCAGCATACCCGTGGTCTTATTGAGCGAATCGATGGTGTCGTTCGTATCGCCGTTGAGAGTATCTAAGTCACCGAGAACGGCCTTATTTTGATCATTGCGTTTGCGGAGGTCTCCTACCTGATCCTTAATCTGTTGGGAAACCTGTGGTGGCAGGGCCGGTGAAGACGCAAGCTTTTCAAGCTGATCGATTGCCCGGTCAGCTTCACCGACGATTCCTGACGCGCCCGCAGATGCGGCACCTACGCGATTTAGGGCGCCGCGCAGCTTGCCGGAGACCGAGCCCACGGTGGCATTGGCGGAGGCGGTTCCATCTGCCATCGCGGTCGTGCCTTCTACATAGGCGGCGGTGGCATCATCGGAGAAAGAAGTAACTTCCCGCTGGACCTCCGCAGTAATGGAGTTAAGTTGATCCAGGGCGGTCTGGGCATCATCGATGGTCTTTTGCACCGTGCCCAAAGACTTACGGGCTTGCGCGATAGTTGGGCGCGCTTTCTCGATGGTGGAATGCACGTCAGCAAGCTGGCTGCGGGAGTTAGCTACCGTATCTGCAGTATCTGAAAAAGAATCCGCGGTCTTGTTTGCAGTACTGTTAATCTTCTGGCTCAAATCGCCACCGGAGTTCTTTAGCTCAGTGGCCACCGAATCCGCTACCTGCTCTTTAAAGGTAGAGCTAATGGTGGTGTCTAGGGTCGAAGCGCCAGTATCAGTAATCTTCGGTGCAATGGCGTTCAGCTTTTCATTGACGTGATATTCCAGCGTGGGCTGAGAATAGGTACCTTTAAAAAGGCTCACGAAATCTGCCGAAAAGTCCTCGGGGACGATCACCGAGGCGAAGACGTCACCCTTCTTAACGGCGTCTTCGGCTTCCTGGCGGTCCATGAACTGCCAGCCCAGCTTGTCATTGTCATGAAGCTTGTCAATCATCTGCCCGCCGACGTCTAAGTGGCCGGTCATCTCCGAGGATGCGCCTTTGTCCTCATTAACTACGGCGACTTTGAGGTGTTCTGTGTTTCCGTAGGGGTCCCAGAAACCGGAGATGTTTACCCAGGAATACAGGGCTGGGGTGATCATCAAACCAATGAGGATCACCCAGACCTGCGGGGTCCGCCACAAGCGGACAAAATCTTGAAGAAAAATCTTCCAACTAGTAATCACTCGAAAAATCGTAACACCCAACCGGAAAGAACTAATAGCCTGACTGTCAGTTTTAACAGAAATGAGAGAGCGCGTCCCGTCGAGCTTGCAGATATGTTTCTGGTGTGAATTTCGGGGACGATTTCAGCAGTAGGGTGGGCATAGAAAAAGCCGCCTGGGTCCTCAGTTCAAGGGACCTAGGCGGCAAGCACGTGGGGCTGGGCCCCGATAGGCGCTTAGTGCTCGTCGTAGTGATCGCCGTGGGCGGCGTGGCGGTGGCCGTCGTGCAGGTAGTCCACGTGGTCGCCGTGTGGGATCGCTACGTGGCCGCAGCCTTCACCATGGGTGTGGTCGGCGTGCGCCTCGGCTTCAACGTGCTCGGTGGTCTCGCACTCATCCCAGTGGCCATCATGCTCACGGTGAATGTGGCCCTCGTGGAGATAGTCGGTGTGGTCACCGTGTGGGAAGGAAACGTGGCCGCAATCGGCGCCATGGGTGTGGGTATGGTCTTCGTGGGTGTTGTGGGTCATGATGCCTGATCCTCTCTGGTAGGGGACGTTCCCCGTTGTTTTCAGTGCGTTTTCATTAAACCGTATTTTCATTTGAGTTTCAATAGGTGTGGGCGCGTTTCTCTAATTTTCCGGTTTGGGAAATAAAAGGGCCCGCCTCCTTGGGGCTAGGTGGAGGCGGGCGTCGTAAAGCTAGGGAGGGCCTTAGAGGAGATTGCTCAATTCGCGTGCGGCGGAAATGAGAATGTCGGCGTATTTCTGGGCCGGGGAAGGTTGGAAGCGCTCGACCGATCCGGAGATTGACAGTACTGCGAGGAAAGTTCCGGAACCATCGAAAACCGGCGCGGAAATGGAGGCTAAGCCGGCTTCACGTTCCTCAATAGATTCGGAATAGCCTTGGTTTCGGGCCGCCTCAATGTCTTCTTGGGTAAACGAGGCGTCTTCGGTATTGATGTCTACATATGCGGCAATGATGCGTGCGGCAGAGCCGGAGCTAAGCGGTAGCTGGCGCCCGACTGGCACGACGTTGTGGAGGCCGGATTCCGGCTCCCTGGTGGCAATGCAGGTGCGGGTATTTCCGGTGACCTCGAAGAGTTGGATGGATTCTCCGGTATGTTCGCGCAGTTTCTCCATGATTGGCCCGGCTGCCTCGAGGAGGTGATCGCGGTTGCCGGGAAGGGCTGGGCCGGCCTTCCACTTTCCATCGGGGGTGCGAACGAGGATGCGGTGTGCTTCGAGTGCGGTGGCCAATCGGTGTGCTGTCGCCCGAGGTAGCCCCGTGGTTTCGCATAATTCATTGAGGGTGGAGGGGTGGTTGGCGGCGGCCATCATTATGGCCATTGCTCGATCCAACACTTTAATTCCGGAAACTGCGCTATACTCTCCCATACAATGAAATCTACGTCCCAACTTATGAGATTTCAAGTGTGGAGAGATGTTTATGAACCAGAAGCTGACATTGGCAGAAAAAGTCTGGCGCGATCACGTCGTCCAACACGGCGATGCTGGGGCGCCAGACCTTATCTTTATTGACTTTCAGCTACTACATGAAGTTACCAGTCCGCAGGCCTTTGATGGCTTGCGGCTGGCCGGCCGCACGTTGCGTCACCCTGAGCTGCACTTGGCCACCGAGGATCATAACGTTCCCACGCAAGGCATCAAGTCCGGCAATCTCTTGGAAATCAAGGATGAGGTTTCACGCACCCAGGTATCGACCCTGCGCAAGAATTGCGAGGAATTTGGAGTGCGCTTGCACTCCATGGGAGATGCGCAGCAAGGCATTGTCCACACAGTTGGCCCGCAGCTGGGAATCACCCAGCCGGGTATGACAATCGTGTGTGGCGACTCGCATACCTCCACGCACGGCGCCTTTGGTTCTATCGCCATGGGTATTGGCACCTCTGAGGTAGAACACGTCATGGCTACGCAGACGCTTTCTTTAAAGCCATTCAAAACCATGGCTATTGAGGTGACTGGCGAGCTGCAAGAAGGGGTATCTGCCAAGGATCTCATCTTGGCCATTATCGCGAAAATTGGTACCGGTGGCGGGCAGGGCCACATTATTGAATATCGCGGTGAGGCCATCCGCAAGATGTCCATGGAAGCGCGCATGACGATGTGCAATATGTCTATTGAGGCAGGAGCCCGCGCCGGCATGGTCGCTCCCGATGAGACGACCTTCGAGTATGTCAAGGGCCGCGAGTTCGCTCCCACAGGAGCAGACTGGGATGCTGCAGTTGAGTATTGGAAGACACTTCCCACGGACGAAGGGGCAGAATTCGATACTGTCGTGGAAATTGATGGCTCCTCGCTGACCCCATTTGTTACGTGGGGAACCAATCCTGGACAGGGCCTTCCGTTAGGGGAGAAGGTCCCAGATCCGGAAAATTGTGGTGACGATAATGAAAAGGCCACTGTGGAAAAGGCTTTGCAGTATATGAACCTGCAGCCAGGTACTCCGCTGCGCGATATCAAGATCGATACCGTCTTCGTCGGTTCCTGTACCAATGCCCGCATTGAAGACCTGCGCGCTGCAGCCGACGTGGTCAAGGGGCGCACCATCGCTGCCAATACGCGGATGATGGTCGTGCCGTCCTCCGCCGTGGTCAAGGGCCAAGCGGAGGAGGAGGGCCTCGACGAAATCTTCCGACAGTTCGGCGCGGAGTGGCGTACCGCCGGCTGCTCGATGTGCTTGGGTATGAATCCAGATCAATTGGCTCCGGGCGAGCGATCCGCCTCCACCTCCAACCGCAACTTCGAGGGGCGACAAGGCCCTGGTGGGCGCACCCACCTTGTCTCCCCGCAGGTGGCTGCCGCGACTGCCGTGACCGGTTACCTGTCTAGCCCTGCAGATCTGGATTAAGCGCTTAGAAAGGCATTGACAATGGAGAAATTTATTACGCATACGGGAACGGGCGTGCCCCTGCGTGCTTCCAACGTGGATACTGACCAGATCATCCCCGCGCGCTACTTGAAGTCGGTCAAGCGTACCGGCTTTTCAGATGGCCTATTTTCAAATTGGCGCTCCGATGACAACTTTGTACTCAACCAGGCGCAATTCAAGGATGGCTCGGTGCTTTTCGCGGGCAGTGATTTTGGCACCGGATCCTCCCGTGAGCACGCAGTGTGGGCGTTGAGTGAATACGGTTTCCACGCGGTATTTTCTTCCCGCTTTGCTGATATTTTCCGCGGCAACGCTGGAAAATCCGGACTGTTTACTGGATTGATGGAGCAAGAAGATATTGAGCTCATCTGGAAACAGCTGGAAGCAGGAGAAACCCAGGTCACCGTGGACCTAGAGGCCCGAACGGTCACGGTGGGTGAAAATACCTACCGCTTCGATATTGATGACTACACCCGTTGGCGGTTGATGGAAGGGCTGGATGACATCGGCATTACGCTCCGCAACGAGGATGCAATCGCTGCCTACGAATCGCATCGCCCCAGCTTCAAGCCCGCTGTTCACGCCCAATAGCAGAAGAATCGATGGCGATCGGCGGGCCAGCAGTGCCCCTACAGTCTTGCAACGCGAAGAGGCCGTAGGGGCGCCGTGCGCTCACACGTGAACTTTAAACTTTCGCCTTGGGGTAAATGGGGGTACAACTCGGTAACGTATAGGTAACAATTGCTTGCTCCAGTTTCCCGCAACAAAGTATCGCCCTAGCTTTAGACTTATGAGCAATCCCTATTCGAATAATGATTCCTTCAATTCAGGAAACAACGGGGCAGAGTATCCCGGAGCCGACCATGAGTCTGTATCTCATGGAAATGGTGCGAATGGCCAGTCTGGCTACGGCCACCAGCAGTTTGGCCAGCAACAGTATGGACAACAGCAGTACGGCCAGCCTGGATACGCCGGGAGCCCGTATCCGGGAGACGATTCCCTGTATGGCCGAGACGTAGATGCTATTCAGGTCGTCGCGGATAGCTTCCGCTACTTCGGCCGCAATTGGGCGGAGTGGATTTTCGGTCCGCTGGTGCAGATGGTAGTTGTCTTGATCCTCTATTTGCTGATGTTCGCCGTCCTAGCAGGCAGCGGTGCATCCATTGATGCTCTAGCCAATAGCGGCTCGGGTTCCGATGCCGCGCTTACCGGTGGGCTCATTGCAGTAATGTTCTTAGCCTTTATCGCCATGTTCCTCGTGGTTATTTGGTCAGTTAGCACTTGGTACAAGGCTGCTAATAAACAGGTGGATACCGGGACGCTGGAGATAACGGACTTTCTGAGCTTTAAAAATGTCGCCGGTCTCATGGCGGTGAATGTGCTTTCGTACCTGGTTATTACCCTGGGCTTCATTCTCCTGGTTATTCCGGGACTCTTCGCCGCCTTCTTCTTCACTTGGATGCCGGCCGTCAAGGCTGCACGCCCTGAGCTATCTGTGGGCGAAACCTTTGGTGCATCCATCGAGGTCGCAAAGAAGAACGTTGGAGTGACCATCTTGGTGCTCGTCCTAATTGCCGTCCTGTACGCCGTGCTGAGCTTTACCATCGTCGGCGCTATTTTGTTCCCGGCGCTGAATACACTCATTATGGTTCTCTTTGTCCGCCGCACCCTTGAACTGCGCGGCTAGAAAGCTGCGCAGTCGCACAATAGGAGTGCACAGAAGGCCCTGCCGGTCCACCGAATCAGGTGGCAGGCAGGGCCTTAATTGTTGGTCGGGGAGAAGCCAGGAAACTAGCGCACCGGCAGTGGGCTAGCCAGGTAATCGGCACCGGTGAGCTCGCCATTGTTGAAAGACAAGACCCACACAGAAGCCTTCTTAAACTTCAGCTTGTCCACCGGCTTTTTCAGGAACTTTGGGGCGAGGTCTTCAATGATGCCAGGAATGGTGGCGCCTTGGCTGACGATGACGGGCACCCCGCCTTCGTTGACCACGCGGTGGAAGGCTTTCTTGGCCGCTTCTGGGTCGTTCTCCCAGGCCTCGTCACCAAAGTTTTTGTTGATGGAAATGTCCTTGCCCAGTTCGTCGGCAAGCGGGGCAGCCGTCTGCTGGCAGCGCTGGGGCAGGGCAGAGTAAATGGCGGTGGGCTGGAAGGCACTGAGCATCGGCACCAGCATCTCTGCTTGGCGGCGGCCCTTTTTATCCAGTGGCCGCAGGTTGTCATCGCCTTGCCAGCTACCGCTTTCATGCGCGCGTGCGTGGCGCACATAAAGCACGCGGGTAGCGGGCGCGATGCGTAGGCGCTTAGCCGCCTTGGCCACTACCGCGGTATCAACGTCGTAGGACAGGAGGTCTTGCGCTTCATCGATGGGCAGCCACCGTAGCTCATCGGTTTCACTATTGGCGGAATAGGTTCCGCCCAGGTACTTGGCCACCCAGTAGTAGACCACCTTAGTGCGGCCTTGGACTGGGTACGTTACCTTGCCGATGAGCTTGCCTAGACGCACGCTAAAGCCGGTCTCCTCCAGGATTTCCCGGGCCGCGGTAGTGGGCAGGGATTCGCCGGGATCGACCTTGCCCTTGGGCAGGGACCAATCATCGTAATGGGGGCGGTGGATGAGCGCGATTTCCGGGTCCTGCGGGGAGCCGCGCCAGATTACGGCGCCGGCGGCAAGGGTAGTGCGGTGGAATTCCTTGGCGGGGTCCACCGGGATTTCCTGGTGGCGGCCGGAAATAAACTCCTCGTGCTGCTGATCCTTGTCGGTTTCGTGCATCTTTTTAATATTGGGCATCGTCTGCCTCCACGGGGCCTTTCCACAGTAATTGGGTTTATAAGAACAACGTCTAAGGGCCCATTGTCCCACGGGTTAGGCGCGTTGTGCATCCTTGCCCCACGGGGGACGGGCATGCTTTAAGGTTAGGGTTATAGATTTGCACGTTTGGAGGAGACACCATGGTTAATGTTGCCGTGATGGGTGCTGGTTCTTGGGGCACTACCTTGGCCAAGGTCTTTGCGGACGCCGGAAATGACGTTCGCCTGTGGGCGCGCCGCGCGGAATTGGCGCAGGCCATCAACGAGACCCACACCAATCCGGACTATTTGCCGGATACCCGCCTGCCGGCCGTGGTGCGGGCCACCCATGATGATGTCGAAGCGCTGGCGCTTGCCGACGTCGTCGTGTTCGGCGTTCCCTCCCAAACCTTGCGCGCCAACGTGGAAAAGTGGGCGCCGCACCTGCCAGAGGACGCGACCCTGGTGTCTATTTCTAAAGGCGTAGAGACTGCCACGCTCAAGCGCATGAGTGAGGTCATTATGGATGCGGCGGGCGTGCCAGCAGACCGCGTGGCGGTACTGTCTGGCCCGAACTTGGCCAAGGAGATCGCTGCCGGCCAAGTGGCCGCCACGGTGATTGCCTGCTCCGATGAAGACCGCGCTCAGCGCGTGCAGGCTGCGGTCGCCGCGCCGTACCTGCGGCCCTACACCAATACCGATGTCATCGGCGCGGAAATCGGTGGCGCCTGCAAGAATGTCATCGCCTTGGCCTGTGGTATCGCCTCCGGCAAGGGGCTGGGCAATAACACCATGGCCACCATCATCACCCGCGGTCTGGCGGAGATTACCCGCCTGGGCGTGGAGCTGGGGGCGGATCCATTTACCTTTTCCGGCCTGGCAGGCATGGGCGACTTGGTGGCAACGTGCACCTCGACATTGTCGCGCAACCGCACCTTTGGCTACCGCCTGGGCCAAGGTGGCACGATTGAAGAGGCCAAGGCAGCCACCAATGGCCAGGTCGCGGAGGGCGTCTACTCCTGTGACTCCATCTATCGCCTAGCCCAGCAGGCCGGGGTAGAGATGCCGATCACCCACGCGGTCTATGGCGTGTGCTACGAGGGCATGGCGGTGGAAGATATGATCATCGCTTTGATGGGTCGGTCCAAGAAGTCGGAGTAGGTCGAGGGTAAAATCTGCGGGCATGACTGAAAAGACCCGCGTGGCCGTTATCTATGGCGGCCGTAGCACCGAGCATTCCGTATCCTGCGTATCCGCTGGCGCGATCATGAACCACCTCGATCCAGAGAAGTTCGAGGTGGTGCCCATCGGTATTACCCGTGAGGGCACGTGGACGCCCGGCACCACTGAGGGCTTAGAAATTGTCGATGGTGTTATGCCGGAGGTCAGCCCAGGTGCGGAGCTGACCCTTTCTCTTGATCCCAATGCCAGGGGACAGTTCCACAACGTCACCGACGGCACGCTCTTTGCAGAGGTCGACGTGGTATTTCCCATTCTGCACGGCCCCTTCGGTGAGGACGGCACTATCCAAGGCCTCTTTGAGCTTTCCGGCTTGCCCTATGTAGGCCCAGGGGTCTTGGCGTCCTCGGCGGGCATGGATAAGGAATTTACCAAGAAGGTGCTGGCGGCCGCAGACCTGCCAGTAGCGCCCGAGGTCATCCTCAAAGGCCGCACCGAGCTAAGCGAGGACGAAAAGCAGCGACTAGGCCTGCCCGTCTTTGTTAAACCCGCACGCGGTGGATCCTCCATTGGCGTATCCAAGGTCACTACCTGGGAGGAATTCCCCACAGCCGTCGACCTGGCGCTAGAGGATGACGAAAAGATCCTGGTGGAGCCGGAAATCGTTGGCCAAGAGGTAGAAATCGGCGTGCTCCACTATGCCGATGGCACCTTGCTGGCCTCCGTCCCGGCACTGCTCGCCGGTATCGATGATTCCGACGAGGGCTTTTATGGCTTCGACACCAAGTACCTCGACAATGTGGTTACCGCCGAAATCCCGGCGCCGTTCGCACCTGAGCTGACCGAGAAGCTACGCGACATGGCAATCCGCGCCTTCGAGGCCCTCAACTGTGAGGGCTTGTCTAGGGTCGACTTCTTCGTCACCGAGGAATCTGTGTACATCAACGAGATCAATACCCTGCCGGGCTTTACCCCGATCTCCATGTACCCGCAGGTGCTCGCGGCCTCGGGCGTTGAGTACCCGGCGCTGCTCGAGGCGCTTATCGAGCAGGCCCTAGCCAAGTAGGCCCAAGCGCTGCTTATTTTTCGGCCGTGTGCTCTGCGAGCACATCGCCAATTTCCACCAGGGCCGCCTGCGCGGCATCTTGTGGGGCGTGTAGCGCAAGGTAGTCCTCGCGGCCGAGGGCAAACCACGTGCCCGCGGTCGTGCCATGGGCCAAGGTGGTGTCCTCGAACCACGGAATATCGTTGACCTGTTGGAGCTTGACTCCGGCGCGATAGTTCTCCGGCTTGGCTACGCCGCATCGCGCAACGATGTCTTCGCGGCCTTCGGCACTCCATACATAGGTATTCTTATCCTCAACCTCGCGGCGGCTGTATCCCTCAGCCACCGAATCGGGCAGGGCCTTGTCTACTTCTGCGCACATCTGGTCATTCCCCGCCTTGAGCGCCTTGAGCGGCGCCTCGTGCGCGGTGGCTGGCTTTTCTTCGAGGGAAGAGAGGGCGTCGTTCAGCTCGCCCGGCTCTGCGTCAGTGGAGGCAGTGACCGCGACAACGGGGAAGCGCTGCGGCGCATACCAAGTGGTGAGGTTGGAGCCGGGGGTGGCATCGCGCACCTGGAACCACTGTTCGCCTTCTACGTCCTGGGTCTGGGAGTACTCGGTGTACTGGAAAGGCATATCTACGCCACAGCGCACGGTGACCTTATCCTCTGAGGTAGTGGCCCAGGCCGCGACGCCCGAAGGCACGGGCTCGGCAATATCGGCACGTGGCCTATCCATGACCTGATCCGGAAGGGCGTCGATAAAGCTGCGGCAGGCTTGCGAGTCTGCCTCCTTAGACTCCACGGGGGAGACCGCCACTGGTGCTTTGGCGACGTTATTGAATACGTATTTTGCGCCGAAAAGGACCGCCAGAACCATCACTATGGACAACCCAAGTGAAATGAAGATCGCGGTGCGGTTAAATTGGGATGTCATAAGGGCTCATAGTATCGAAAGGAAGCTGGTGAACTTAACTCAGACTCTCGCAGATGTGGGAGAACGCGCCGCCATCCGGGAAATTACCTCCGTGGCCTCCAGTAGGCTCAATGGAGACGATGCCGCGGTACTGCCCAGCGCGCCGCCGAATTCCCGCACCGTGGCGGCCACTGATTTGATGGTGGAGGGACGTCATTTCCTGCGCGAGTGGTCTACCCCGCGCGAGATTGGCAAGAAGGCCATCTTGCGCAATTTTGCCGATGTGGAAGCTATGGGTGCCCGTCCGGTTGCTGCCCTGCTTGCAATCGCCGCGCCAGGCGATACCCCGGTGCCCTTCGTACGTGGCATTGCCGAGGGAATTGCGGAACATAGCTCCTTCTATAACGCCGAGTTGGTAGGCGGCGACCTCACGAAGTCTGATCTCTTGGTCATCAATATCACGGCCGTAGGCTTCCTGGGCGGCAGCCTTCCCGCCTTGACTTTGGACGGGGCGCGGGCAGGTCAGCAGGTGGTAGCGCACGGCAAGATCGGCCACTCGGCCGCCGGCTTGGCCTTGTTGGAGCGCTTCGGCCGGAACCTTCCTGCAGGGCATGAGCACCTGCAGCCGCTTATCGACGCCCACTGTGCCCCCTGGCTCAACCCCGGCCGCGGCGTCATTGCCCGTGCCGCGGGGGTCACCGCCATGACCGATAACTCAGACGGGCTGATCCAAGACTGCACGACGATGGCCGAGCACTCCTGCGTACACATGGACTTGGATCCACAGGCCTTGCAACCGGAAGAATTGCTGTGCCAAGCCGCGGATCTACTCGACTGCGACCCGTGGGAATGGGTACTCAGCGGTGGAGAAGACCACACCCTCATCGGCACGACGGCAAAGGAAGCGCCCTCCGGATTCCGAAAGATTGGCACCGTAACCCGCGGCTGCGGGGTTACGCTGGGAGGTACGACACCGAGCTATCAGAAAGGCTGGCTGAGCTTTTAACCATGCACCCCACCTACCACCCCTCTTGGGAGCCGGTGCTGGCACCGGTAGTTGAAAAGCAATGGCCACAGATTTCTCACGCTCTTGAGGGGCAGGACTATTTGCCCCCGGCGGAGGACGTCTGCCGCGCGTTGCAGATGCCGCTGGATGAGGTCCGGGTGCTCATTGTGGGCCAAGACCCTTATCCCACCCCAGGACACGCCATGGGCATGGCCTTCTCGACTCGCCCGGGTGTGAAACCGCCGCGTTCCTTGGTCAATATTTACCGCGAGCTGCACGATGATCTGGGTATCGACGGCCGGGAAGACGGGGACCTGAGCGCCTGGGCGGACCAGGGAGTGCTGCTGCTGAACAGGGTGCTTACCGTAGCCCCAGGCAAAGCCGGTTCGCACCGTCACATCGGTTGGGAAGAGATCACCGAGGCTGCCATTCGCGCGCTCAACCGCAGCCCCATGGTCGCGATTCTCTGGGGCCGGGATGCACAAGCGTGTGAGCGCTTTCTTCCCGACGTCCCCTGTATCAAGTCCCCACACCCCTCACCGCTTTCTGCCAGCCGCGGTTTCTTTGGATCGAAGCCCTTTTCCCGGGCAAACGCCCTTTTGCGGGACCAAGGCGCACAGGAAATAGACTGGCGCTTGTAAACTATTGCGCATGTCCTACCCCAGCACGCTGGATTCCCACGGAATGCGCAATTGGGCCACCCGCGCCGTGGGGGAATTAGCCCATCGCCGCGATGAGATCAACGCGCTCAATGTCTTTCCCGTGCCGGATTCCGATACGGGCTCGAATATGGCGCACACTATGGAGGCAGCGGTTGCGGAGCTGGACAATGGTGGCGATGTCGCCGATTCACTCGCGCTCGGGGCGGTGCGTGGTGCCCGCGGAAACTCGGGAATGGTGCTCTCGCAGGTTCTGCGCGGCGTGGCCGAGTCAACTGTGGACTCAGTTATCGACGGTGCCGTCTTTGTCCGCTCCCTCAAGCAGGCCGTGGAGCTGGTGGACCGGGCTATCGCCGAGCCGGTGGAAGGCACAGTTATTACGGTCTTGAAGGCAGCAGCCGAGGCTGCCGGCGACGCTCAAGCGCAATCAGGCGCAACCTTGCACAGTACTGTGAGTGCCGCAATCGCTGCCGCGGAAACGGCCCTCGAGCGCACTCCTTCGCAATTGCCAGCCCTGCGCGAGGCAGGAGTGGTGGATGCCGGCGGCGCTGGTCTCGTTATCCTCTTAGAGTCTCTCCTTGCTGAGATCGAAGGCTCGACTGGGCACACAGGCCTGCCCGAGGCGGAGCCGACAACTGAACTGGAAGTGGTGTTTTTCTTCGAGGGAGATATAGACGCGCTGCAAACAGCAATTTCCCCTATGGGAGATAGCCTCGTCATCGCTCGCGCCACCGAGGACAGCGCTAATGTACATATCCACTCCCGGCAGGCAGGCAAGGTCATCGAAACCGCCTTTGGAACAGGAAAGGTCTCCAACCTGCACCTCGAGGTGTTGCCTCCTCACGCCGAACCTGCTTCCGAAGATCCGATTGCTCGCCGAGTGTTTGCCGCCGCACCAGCCGGGCCCATCAGCGATCTTCTGGCATCTGCGGGGGTTAGCGTCGTGTCACCGGATGATCCCATTGCGGCGAAAGACGAGGACATCGTTCTTGCTACCGGCGTGAGTTCGCAGACCGCTGCTGGGCGAGTAGTGCCCGCGCAATCGCTGGCTGCAGCCTTAGCCGCGATCTCCGTCTATGAACCGGATAACCCAGATACTGGTGCCGTCGTTGCCGCCATGCGTGATGCTGCCAAGTCCATGCGAGTGGCTTACCCGAGCCAGGAAACCCCGCAATCAATCATTGCCACTTGCCGCGATCTCTTAGCAGAAGGCGGTGAGCAGGTCACAGTCTTAAGCGCCCTTGATCTAGACCAGGAGGACCTAGCTCAACAGCTTCGCGTGGACGTTATGGCACTGAAAGTACCGGATATCGCAACCGAAATCGGAGTGGAATAGCAATGCTCGGCTGGCAGGACAACCGCCCTTTGACAGAGGTGCTTGCGGCGAAGGACGCCGCGAAGATTACCAAAGCACTGGGGTATGAGACCTGCGGCGAGCTCTTAGCTCACTATCCGCGAGACTATATCCGCCACAACAAGGACGTCGGCCTAGGAGACGCTGCGGAGGGCGATATCGTCACGGTTACCGGAACCATTACCGGATTTACCCGACATGACTCGGGCAAGACCACCATCATCAATGTGCAGCTCGATGGCAGCATCATTGCGACGTTTTTCAATGCCAATTACGTGATGCGGATGTTGCACCGCGGACAGCGCGTCATGATGAGCGGCAAGCTTAAGTTCTTTCGCAATCAGCCGCAGTTGCAGCAGCCGGACTTTGTAGAGATCGATGCGTTTGGCCGCCCCGATGGCGAACTGGATGATTACCGCCAGCCAGCGGCCGAATCCGGCAAGAAGCACCGCCCAAAGGCCACCGGCTCGCTGCGGAACCTGTCGCAGTTTGGCAGGCTCGACCAGCTCCTCTTGGAACGCGAATGGATACCGGTGTACCCGGCTACGTCCAAGGTGACTTCGTGGTACATCATGGGTGCCATCCACTACGTCTTATCTAAGACCCCGCCGATTGAGGAACCGCTGGATTATCAGATGATCATCAGCCTCGATAAGGCAGTGCGGGAAATCCATGAGCCGGGGGAGGCGGGCCCGTACCGTGCGATTCAAAGGCTGAAGTACAACGAGGCTCTGTCCATTGGCCTGGTGATGGCATTGCGCCAGCGAGATGCCGAAGCCCGGACCGCTTCTACCATGCCGGCTACCTTAGGCGGCTATCGCGAGGAACTGCTGAGCCATCTGCCCTTTGATCTGACTGAAGGGCAGCGGCGCGTCATCAGCGAGATTGAAGACGATCTGGCTCGTCCGCTGCCCATGATGCGCTTGCTGCAAGGTGAGGTTGGCTCTGGCAAAACCATGGTGGCTACCTGCGCTATGCTGCAGGCTGTTGACGCAGGAACGCAGGCCGCGCTGTTGGCGCCGACGGAAGTACTCGCCTCCCAACACGCTGCCTCCATCGGAACCTCGGTTCCCGAAGGGGTCAAGGTGGTACTCCTGACCGGCTCCATGCGTACGGCGGACAAGCGGCAGGCATTATTGGATATTGTCTCCGGTGACGCGGACATCATCATTGGAACCCATGCAATTATCCAAGACACCGTGGAGTTCTTTAACTTGGGATTGGTCGTCGTAGATGAGCAACACCGGTTCGGTGTAGAGCAGCGCGATAGCCTGCGGTTAAAGGCACGTGAAGGCCTCAGCCCCCACGTGCTGGTGATGACAGCAACACCGATTCCGCGCACCATTGCGATGACCGTCTTTGGCGACCTCGCCGTATCAACGCTGACCGAGCTGCCCGGTGGTCGCAAACCTATTCAGTCAGCAGTGGTGGCCGAGTGGCGGCCGACCTGGGTGCTACGCGCACTCGAGCGCATACGCGAGGAGGTTGCCCACGGCCATCAGGCCTATATCGTTTGCCCACGCATTGAAGGCAAAGGCGGAGTGCTAGAGCTTGCACAGCAGCTAGAAAACGGTCCCTTCAAGGGACTGCGGGTCGCCATTTTGCATGGGAAGATGCCCAACAAAGACGAGGTAATGACGTCATTTGCCAGGGGAGAGATCGATATCCTGGTCTCTACTACGGTCATTGAGGTGGGCGTGGATGTTGCCAATGCCACGGTGATGCTCATTCGCGAGTCCGAGCATTTCGGCGTTTCCCAGTTGCACCAGTTGCGTGGGCGTGTGGGACGAGGCGGCAATGCCTCCGTCTGTCTTTTGCACACGACGGCAGCCGATAACACTCCGTCCTTCCGTCGTATCACTCAGATCGCCCAAACGTCCTCGGGTTTTGAACTGGCCGAGCTTGATTTGCGCCAGCGGCAAGAGGGCGACATCTTGGGCACCATGCAGTCCGGAACGCACCGCACACTGCGGCTACTGAACTTGGCGGATGACCAAGACATTGTGGAGCGCACTCACACGGATGCGCGCGCCATGGTGATGCGCAATCCCGAGCTGGCTGAGGAACTCACGCGCAATTTGAGCGAAAGCGAACAGGAATACTTGGAGAAGAACTAAGACGGGTTAACCTAGAAGCATGAAAATTTACGCCCCCTTCGCGGGCATCGTCCGCTGCCATGTGAATGTGGGAGACACTGTTGATACCGGAGTACCGCTTGCGACCGTTGAAGCCACGAAGCTTGAGGCTCCCGTAGAAAGCCCGGGACCAGGAAAGGTCCACCGTATTGTGGTCTCTGACTTTAGTGATGTGGTGGGCGGAGACCTTTTGATGGAGATTGGAGAAGCATAAATGACGCGCATTATTGCCGGCGAAGCCCGCGGCCGCACCATTAAAGTGCCTGCAGAAGGAACTCGGCCTACCGCAGATCGCGCCCGCGAAGGGCTGTTTTCATCCCTCACTGCACGGTGGGGCTTTGCTGGATCTTCGGTGCTCGATCTTTTTGCTGGCTCTGGTGCCCTGGGCCTAGAGGCGGCGAGCCGTGGAGCAGATGAAGCAGTACTGGTGGAATCTTCGGCCGATGCGGTGAAGATCATCCGGCACAACATGGGCGTCGTCAAGCATCCCGGCGTGCGCGTGCAAGAGATGAAGGTAGGCACCTACCTGGCTAGTGCCCCGCGCAAACACTTTGACCTGGTGCTTGCGGACCCGCCCTATGCTTTTGATGAGGTGGATGCACTCATTGCTGCCATCGAACCGGTGCTTACTGATCACGCAATGGTAGTAATTGAGCGCCACGTCGATTCCGCGGATACGGTGTGGCCAGCCGGTTTTGAGCCCACCGGCCAAAAGCTTAAGAAGCGCACCTTTGGCATCGCCCGCATGGATATGGCGGTCTATACCCGCCCCGGCAGCGAGGACGCCGAAGACTAGACCCCTGAAAAGAAAGCGAAAGTAGCATGACCAAGGCCGTCTGCCCTGGATCCTTCGACCCCGTTACCTTAGGCCACGTCGATATCATCAATCGCGCTAACCAGATGTTTGATGAGGTCACTGTGTTGGTAACCGGTAATCCCGACAAGCCCTCAGGGCTCTTTAGCGTGGAGGAGCGCATGGAACTTATCCGCCAGAGCGTGGATTCTTCCATCAAGGTGGATTATTGCTCCGGGCTGTTGGTGGACTACACCACGGAGCATGGGGCAGACGTCCTAGTGAAGGGACTGCGTAGCTCTCTCGATTATGAATATGAGCTGCCTATGGCGCAGATGAATCGGCGCCTTTCGGGAATCGATACTGTCTTCCTACTCACGGACGAGAAGTACGGCTATATTAGTTCCTCGCTGTGTAAGCAGGTAGCAAAGTTCGGCGGCGACGTAACGGGTATGTTCCCCGAATCCGTAGGTCGTGCGGTAAAGGAGAAATACCGGCAGTGAGCCTCGCACTGGTTATTTTCCTCGTCGTTGTCGTTGGTTCGACACTGCAACGGGTATCCGGAATGGGGCTCGGCCTCATCGGCGGCCCCATCCTCATGCTCATTATGGGGCCGGTCGAAGGAATCCTCGTAATTAACGTTCTGGCCTGCATAAATGCGATTCTGACCACCTATTCCGTGCGTGAGAATGTGAGCTGGAAGAAGTTCGGACTTATAGCTCCAGTTATGGTGATTGGTTCCTTGGCCGCGGCGTTGCTCATTAGGCGTATGGACACGGCAGGGCTCATGATCGTAGTGGGCGCTGCGCTTCTGGCCGCATTGGCCGTAGTGACATTTGGAAAGAAGTTTGTCCCGCCGATGGAGGGCAAAGGCCCTGCCATCTCCGCCGGTATTCTCGGCGGCTTTACCAACACCTTGGCCGGCGTGGCCGGCCCGGTTATTACCGTCTACGCCCAAGCGGCAAAGTGGCCCCAACATGTCTACGCCGCCACGCTGCAGCCGATTTTTGTCGTAGGCGGATTCTTTTCCGTGATGACCAAGACGCTTACTGGTGCGGCGCATTTTGATGGCCTGCCTTGGGTGATGTGGCCCGCCGGAGTCTTAGGTATGTTCGTCGGAATTTGGGCCGGAACCCGGATTGCCCAGCGTGTTCCACGAGAAAAGGCCCGCGTGCTCTCATTAAGCGTTGCCGGGTTGGGCGCGGCCAGCGCACTGATTCGGGGTATTTTGACGCTTTCGTAGGCGCGTGAGCCACGACAAAGCCCGCCGGTCCTCTTCGAGGAAGAGGGCGGCGGGCTGAAGGCACTCTGCGGAGTGTAGTGGGGGCTTACAGCAACGAAGCCAAAAAGTCCTTGGTGCGTGGTTGTTGCGGTTTATCCAAAACCTCAGCTGGGCTGCCGGACTCAATGACCACGCCGCCGTCCATGAAGAAGACCTTATCGGCTACCTCGCGCGCAAAACCCATCTCATGGGTGACTACGAGCATGGTCATGCCTTCGGCTGCGAGGTCCTTCATAACGCGCAGCACTTCGCCGACGAGCTCGGGGTCGAGGGCGGACGTAGGTTCGTCGAAAAGCATAAGCTTAGGATCCATGGCCACCGCACGGGCGATGGCCACGCGCTGCTGCTGGCCGCCGGAGAGCTGCACCGGGTAGTTATTGGCTTTGGACGCCAAGCCAACGTCCTCCAACAGCTCCATAGCGCGGGCGCGGGCGGTCTCTTCCGGAATCTTTTTCACCTGCACCGGTGCCTCGATGATGTTTTCAATCACCGTGCGGTGGGGGAAAAGGTTGAAAGACTGAAAGACCATTCCGATATCGGAGCGCTGCTCTGCGGCTTCCTTCTCGCTGATCTCATACAGGGTGCCGTTCTTTTCGCGGTAGCCAATCAGCTCGCCGTCGACGTAGAGGCGGCCCGCCGTTGCCTTATCAAGGTGGTTGACGCAGCGCAGGAAGGTGGACTTGCCGGAGCCCGAGGGGCCTAGTAGGCAGGCCACTTCGCCGGGCTGGACCTCAAGGTCAATGCCTTTGAGGACCTCGAGCTGCCCGAAGGACTTATGGACGTTCTGGGCGGAAATCATGGGAGTAGCCATTAGTTTTTAGCCTCCGAAATCACGGATACGTTGCGGGGGATGGTTCCTTCAGCGTCTGCCAGCGCAGCAAGTTGGCGGCCGGTGAGCTCGCGGGTTGCACCGCGCTCAAAGCGGCGCTCTAGGAAGTACTGTCCCACCATCAGCAGGGACGTAACCACGAGGTACCAGGATGCTGCGACCAGTAGCAGCGGGATGGGCTGGAAGAGGGCGGCGGAAATATCCGTGGAACGGCCGAAGATTTCCTCGGTATAAGGAATGGCCACCACGAGGGAAGAGGTCTTGAGCAAGGAAATGAACTCATTGCCTGTGGGCGGAATGATAATGCGCATGGCCTGCGGAAGGACGGTGCGGCGCATGGTCATCCACCAGGACATGCCCAGTGCCTTGGAGGCTTCCTTCTGGCCCTCGGGAACGGAGGTGATACCGGAGCGCACAATCTCGGCCATATAGGCAGCTTCATTAAGTCCCAGGCCCATCACCGCAAGGAAGAAGGCATTGGTGAGGATCGTCTGCAAAGATACCTCGGTAAAGCCCAGGTTGATGGATTGGTAGATGGCGGAGAGCAGGCCCCAGAACACCAGCTGCACATAGATCGGCGTGCCGCGGAAGACCCAGAGGAATATCCAGGAGACGCTGCGCAGCACCGGGTTCGGGGACATGCGCATAACCGCAAGGATGGCACCACCCACAACGCCGATGATCATTGACAAAATGGTGATGGCAATGGTGTGCAGGGAGGCAAGCGCAATGCGCTTATCAAAGAGATACTGGAAGTAGGTGTCCCAGCCAAAAGCCTCGTTGCGGGCGGAGGCGATGATGAACCACACGGCGAGCACGATAAGCAGGCCGGCGAATACCCAGCGCCACGGGTGGCGTAGAGGTCGCGCCTCGATCTTGGCGGGCTTTTCCTTAGGCTCTGCCGTAGCTGGCGTCGCCGCATTTTCATTAACCATTGATCGGCCTTTCATTAATCATTGCCTGGTCTATTAAGCCATCCTCGATGCCCCAACGGGACAAAATTTCTGCATACTCACCGGTTTCGATGAGGTGTTGCAGTGCCGCAGCTGAGGCCTTGCCCAAATCGGAATCCTTGGGTACGGCAAAGCCATAGGGCGATGCTTGGAACATATCGCCTACCTGCCGCATCTTTCCTTCGGAGCGATTGACCGCCCACGCCGTTACTGGGGAGTCTGCGGACAGGGCATCTGCGCGTCCCATAAGTACCGCCAGCGCGGCGTTGTCACCGGTGTCATAAGACAAGACCGTGAGATCGCCGTTGCACGCATCTTTCTTGGGGCGCACATCGTCGGTTTCAGATACCGTGGTGCGCTGCACCGCAACGGTCAAGCCGCACGGATTATCCGGGTCAACCTTTTTAGGTCCGTCTACTCGTTCGGCCCACTGGATGCCGGCGTAGAGGTGATCTACAAAGTCGAATTCATTGCGGCGCTCGGGGTTATCCGTGAATCCGGATGCGCCCATATCAATCTGGCCCGATTGCACGGCGGGCAAGATCATGGAGAAGTCCTGTTCCATGGGCTGGAAATCGAGTCCCAAGACGCCAGCAACGGCGCGAGCAAGATCGAGCTCGACGCCCTGGAGCGCCCCGTGGGAATCCTTAAGCTGAAATGGGGCATAGGGCGGGTTAGTTCCGGCGGTGAGGACGCCATCGTTGTCGTCATACATGGCGGCAATTTCCGGCACCACCGAGGTATGTGGTTCTTCCCAACCGTCCGGAGTGGAATCTTCCTCGTTGGTGACGCAGGCACCCAAGCTCAGCGTGGGGACTAAGACCGCGGCGATGATCGCGCGGCGAGAAAACGTGCTTGGCATTAGTTTTGCGCCGTTCTTTCGTCTATAGCGCGGGCCTTCTTTATATCTACGAAGATGAACGCGGAGACAATGAGCGCACCGAGGATGAACATGCCGATGATGATGCCGCTAGAGGCATCTTGGTCAGCTCCCCAGGGCCACAGTGCGCGCAGAGAACCGAGCATGAAGCCTGCCATAGCCATCAGCGTAGGGGCGCGGTGATGATCCAGCAGGAAGTTTAATGCCTTGATGAATGCCGCGAGGCCACACAGGGCACCCAGCGCGAAAACGGCGATAGTGCCCAGGTCACGATCCGAAACGGCGCCAATGATGGGCTGGTAGAGGCCCATGGTCAGCAGGATGAGCGAGCCGGAAATGCCTGGCAGGATGAGTGCACATACCGCGATGGCGGCGGCGAAGAAAACCACAATAAGGCTGGGGTTCTCGTGCGGTTCGGAGGTGAATCCGGTGATAAAGAAGATGGCAATCGCAGCGATCACAAAGGCAATGATGGAAGAGGGGCGCAGCCTCTCCTGCTTAGAAAGCATGGATAGCGGTACAAAAATGGACACAGCCACCATGCCCAAAAAGAGCGCTCCGGAAGCCGATACGTGATTATCTACGAAGTTAGAAAGCACGGTGGACATCCCGAAGACGGCGATGAACATGCCGATAGCTACGGAGATGAGGAAGCTCCATTCGACCTTCTTGAAGCGGCCGGAGATGAGATCGTTGGCGTTGTGGACTGCGCGTTCATAAATGCCCACGATGAGCGCCACGGTGCCACCGGAGATGCCCGGTACGAGCTCGGCCATGCCGATGAGGGCGCCGCGGATAGCGTTCAAAATGTACTGCATAAAATAAAAATCTACCTGGGAGGGGGCTGGTGCGGAGGGCGACTGGCCTAGTAAGGCGGCAGAAAGGTGCCGAAGTGGGAGGCTAGGCGAACCGCTGTGAAGCGTAATGCATATCTTTCATTAAAGGATGGTTAGCTACCTACCGCGGGAAGGGAGGAACTTTTCCCTAACCGTAGAGGTAAAACGGTATTCACGAATATTCTGTCAGTTTAATACACCCCAATGCAACTATGCAGTTCGGGGCAGGATATACGGACTTGGCCACAGTGGGATGGTCCATTTAGAAGCAACCATAAGTTTCCCATTATTCAGTCTCCTGTTTACGCGGGCTTCAACTAGCTGAAAGCTTCACGTCCTAGAATCCCTCGCGTATTCCCGCCATCTCCCCTGAGCAAGCATCCCTTTACAGTCTTAAAGGACTCTCTATGAAAAATCGTTTCGTCCTGCCTGCGCTAACTGCAACCGCGGTGGTGGGAAACCTCGTTGTTGTACCGGCCGCAAGTGCTGCGGATTTTGGGGCCGAGGGGGCGTCGCCGAGCGAGGGCTCTCGTTTCAGTATCGGCGTCTTACCGGATACCCAGTTCTACTCGCGCTATTCCACCCCGGAGACCGGCAACTTGGCCCAAGCTCGCTACGGAAGCGAACCCTACTTGGCCCAAACTCAATGGTTGGTAGACCACCAAGACGAGCTGAACATGGACTTTGTCACCCACCTGGGCGATGTCGTCGACCAATGGAACGTGGAGGGCGAATGGCAGGTAGCCGATAAGGCCATGCAGGTCCTTGATGATTCGGATCTGAACTACTCCATCCTGCCCGGCAATCACGACATGGACGTCGAGGGTGCGGCGGCCCACCCTTATGACAAGTGGTTTAGCGCCGATCGCGCCAAAGCCGCTAATCCGGAGAGCTTCCAAGAGCGCTACACTGCGGTCAATAATGACTCCGAGGCCCACATCTTTGAAGCCGAGGGTCAGAAGTACCTCAACTTGGCACTGGGCTGGCGCGCCGATGAGAAGGCCCTTGCGTGGGCGCAAGGCATCATCGATAAGCACCCCAACCTCCCCGTCATCGTCACGACGCACGAAGCCCTCAATATCGATGGCGAGGGCAACGTTTTCTATTCCGATGACTATGGCAAGGGCCTGTGGGATACGTTCATCAAGCGCAACGACCAGATCTTCCTGGTGATGGGCGGCCACCACCACGGTGCGGGCTACCGCGTGGATAAGAACGATGCCGGCCACGATGTCGTTTCCATCTTGCAGGACTATCAGATGGCCTATCAGGGCGGAAATGGTCTGCTGGGCGTGCTCGAGTTCGACCTTTCCGGCAAGCAGCTGGAGATGACCGCGCTCTCGCCGTGGGTGGCGCAGAAGCCGCACGAGGAGCTGACGCAATTCGATAAGCTCACCCTGGATGATCAGGGCGATAGCTACGCCATTCCGTTCGACTTTGAGCAGCGCTTTTCCTCCTTTTCCCCGGATTTCACCGTGGGCGAGGGCCACCAGCCGGACCTAGCGCAGCGTGCGCGCGACATCGCCGCGGAAGGCTATAGGCCCTACACCATCGCGGAGGATGAGCTGCCCAAGGGCGCGGATGACTTTGCCAAGAATGATCGCACGGTATTCCACTGGCGCCCGGGCCAGGCCCAAGACAAGGACGGGCATGCGCTTGCCGACGGCGCCCCTGCCGGCCGCGGCACTACCATCCCCGACGTTTCCAGCGATTCCGGCAGCGACCTGCACCGCTCTGGCGCCATGCTAGGTGATCGGGTGACCTATAGCTCCGATCACCACCCGCTGTCTTCTGATGCCGGCTCCCTCTTCTGGTCCGACCCTGCCGGCAAGGTAGGCAACGCCGAGTTCCGCACCGACAAGGGCGCCGCGGCCAATAGCGTCGATACCACCAAGGGCTACACCTTCGAATCCTTCGTCAAGATTCCTAAAGACTTCAATGGTGCCCAGCATGGTTGGGGAAGCGCGCTCAGCCGCGACTCAGCCATCAATAAGTTGGTCGACGGCTCTGAGGACACGGATCCCACGGTCATGTTTGGCATCTCCAACCTGCGCGAGCTGCGCTGGTGGGCGGAGCCGAAGCAGGGAAGCGGTTCTACCGTATGGTCCCACGAGGTGCCCAAGGACGAGTGGATGCACATCGCCGTGGTCAATGATCCGGAGCGCGATAGCGTGGAGATGTTCATCAATGGCGCGCCCATCTTGCGCAATGCCGTAGGCGCCGAAGGCCTTCTCCCGCGCGACCTGCAGTGGGTCATGGGCGGCGGCTTTGATAACCAGCGCCCGCAGGACCCGTGGTACGGCTGGATCGGCGAGACCCGCCTGACCCAGGGTGTTCTGGGCAAGAACGAATGGCTCACCGCCCGTGCACACGGGGACGGCAAACCGGCCGATACTACGCAGCCAGCCGCGGGCAGCTCCGCATCGAGCACCGGCACGAGCTCCAAGCCCGCAGTCTTGGGAGCACTCCTCGGCATCGCAGGCATTGCCGGACTCATCGGCCTAGCCCTGCCGCAACTGAAGGCCTCGATCCCGCAAATCAACGCGCTCCTGCGCAAGTACCACCTGCCAACCCTGCCTGACCTGGGCTAAAGCAAAGGCCTCGGTTTCCCTGACTTAGTGGAAACTGAGGCCTTATCTCGTTGTGCCCCTGGTGAGACTCGAACTCACACTGGACGGGTTTTGAATCCGTTGCCTCTGCCAATTGGGCTACAGGGGCGCACAATCCAAAGGCGGACTGCCTTTGACTGTCAAAATAGTAGCGCAGGCACTAGGCGAATTCCTAATTGGGTAGGGGCAGCGGGGGAATGCGCACGTCATCCACAAAATCTGCACCGGGGTGTTCGGATGTCGGCCTGGTTCTCTAGGATGGGGCAGGTGACTACTAATCAGCCTCGACTTCTGCTCATTGACGGCCACTCCATGGCATTTCGCGCCTTCTATGCCCTGCCGGTGGATAATTTCTCCACCTCAGGAGGTCAGCACACTAATGCCGTGTATGGCTTCTTATCGATGCTCTCTAATATCGTGGCGGAAGAGGCCCCCGACGCCATTGCGGTGGCATTCGACGTGGGGCGCAAGACCTTCCGCACTGAGATGTTCCCGGACTATAAGGCCCAGCGCGAGGCTGCACCGGAGGAATTCAAGGGTCAGGTAGACCTCATTCGCGAGGTGCTCGAGGTACTAGGAATTACCACCCTGTCTCGGGAGAACTTCGAGGCCGATGACATCCTGGCCACTCTCGCAACCGAAGCGCAGGACTATGAGACTCTCATCGTCACCGGTGACCGTGACTACCTCCAGTTGGTCAATGAGTCCACGACGGTGCTCTATCCCATGAAGGGCGTATCCACGCTCCACCGCTTCACTCCCTCCGCAGTAGAGGAAAAGTACGGTCTCACCCCCGCGCAATACCCAGACTTTGCCGCGCTGCGCGGCGATCCTTCCGATAACTTGCCGGGCATCCCCAAGGTGGGCGAGAAGACGGCCACCAAGTGGATAGTCAAGTATGGAGACTTGGCATCCTTGGTAGAGCACGCCGAGGAAATTAAGGGCGTGGTAGGCAATAACTTCCGCGAGCGCATCGAGCAGGTGCAGATGAACCGCAAGCTCACCCAGATGATTACGGACATGGACCTAGAGGTCGGTCCAAATGACTTGGCCTTTAAGGAAGCCAAGGTCGCCGACGTCGCCGCCAAGTTCGATGACCTTGAGTTCGGTACCAACCTGCGCGATCGCGTACTCGCCGCCATTCCCAATGATGGTGCTGAGGCAGCAGAGCAGGCAGAGCAAGTCCAAGAGCTAGAGACGGTCATCGATGACGAGCCGCTGTCCCAGTGGTTGCCCGGCCGCGAGCACGTTGCGGTGTATGTCCAAGGCGAGGGAAACCCGGGACAAGGTGATGCTTCTGCGATAGCCTTCGTGGACCAGGAACGCCACGGCCTGCAAGTGGAGCTGGGCGACCTTTCTGCCGAGGACGATAAGGCCCTGGCTCAGTGGTTAGCATCTGATACGCCGAAGTACTTTCACGAGGCAAAGGCGGCCTTCCATATGCTCGCCGGCCGCGGTATTGAGCTTGCCGGCATCGCCCACGACACGGCCCTTGCTGCCTACCTGCTTCGCCCAGGTCAGCGCACTTACGCGCTTGCCGACGTCTACCAGCGCCACCTCCAAAAGACCCTCAGCGCCGCCACGGAGCAGCTTTCCCTTTTGGATAATTCCTCCCTGGTTGACCAGGCTGCGGCAATTATGGAGCTGGCAGAACGGCTCACTGCGGAGCTACAGGAGATTGATTCCTTCGAGCTCTATACCGACCTCGAGTTGCCGCTGGTAACCATCCTGGCGCGCATGGAGGCCACCGGAATCGCCGTCGACGTTGACATTCTCGAAACGCAAAAGGATGCCTTTGTAGAGCAGGTCGCCGAACAAGAGCGCGCCGCCCGCGAGCTTGCTGGCGATGACAAGCTCAACCTCAACTCGCCGAAGCAGCTGCAAACCGTGCTCTTTGAGACCTTCGAGTTGCCCAAGACTAAGAAGACGAAGACGGGTTACTCCACCGCGGCCAAGGAGATTGAACAGCTCGCGGCTAAGAACCCTCATCCCTTCCTGGATCACCTTTTGGCACACCGCGAGTACCAGAAGATGAAGACCACCCTGGAAGGCCTTATCAAAACCGTGCAGCCTGACGGCCGCATTCACACCACGTTTAACCAAACCGTGGCCTCTACCGGCCGCTTGTCATCCACCGAACCCAACCTGCAAAACATCCCTGTGCGTACGGAGGCCGGCCGCCAGATCCGGTCTGCCTTCATTGTGGGCACCGGCTTTGACGAACTCATGACTGCGGACTACTCGCAGATTGAGATGCGCGTGATGGCGCACTTGTCCGCCGATCCAGGCCTCATCGAGGCCTACAAAGAAGGCGAAGACCTACACAACTATGTTGGCTCCCGAGTCTTTGACGTTCCCGTTGACCAGGTGACACCCGAGCTGCGCCGCCGAGTCAAGGCCATGTCTTATGGGTTGGTCTACGGGCTGTCTGCCTTTGGTCTATCCCAGCAATTGGGCATTCCGGCAGGGGAAGCAAAGTCCATTATGGAAAGCTACTTCGAGCGCTTTGGTGGCGTGAAGAAGTACCTCGATGAAGTCGTGGTCCAAGCCCGCAAGGATGGTTACACGGCAACGCTCTTCGGCCGTCGCCGCTACTTGCCAGAGCTAAACTCCGATAACCGCCTAGCACGCGAGAACGCGGAGCGCGCTGCGCTTAATGCACCGATTCAGGGCACTGCCGCTGACATTATTAAGGTGGCGATGATTCGCGTGGACCGCGCACTGCAAGGGATGAAGTCCCGCGTGCTGCTGCAGGTGCACGATGAATTGGTGGTCGAAGTCGCCCCCGGTGAGGCGGACAAGGTTCGAGAGATTCTCGAGCGCGAGATGGACTCTGCCATCGAGTTGAACGTGCCGCTGGAGGTCTCCGCCGGAGCCGGCAAGGATTGGGATGCCGCAGCCCACTAGCTCGGTTATATTCTCCCGCCGGGAAAAGGCGCGCTTGAGGCTCGCCTCGCAAGGCCTAACCATGAGGCGGTGGGAGAGCGCTGAGGAGACAGCCCGCGCCTTCGGCGTCATGCAAGGCCAAGACTTGCATTCGGTGCGCCGGTCACTGGCCTTGCGGGCGAAAGACCATTCAGATGCTGGAAACATTGTGCGTGGGTATCCCATGCGCAGTACGCTTTTCGCGGCTTCTATCAAGGACATAGGCTGGATAACCGAACTCTGCGCGAAGGGGCGCAAGGGTGATACCGAGCTGCGAGCAGGGGTAACCAAGCTCATTGAGAATCCGCTTTCGCGCGCCGAGCTCAAGGAGCGGGCTGCAACAGCGTTGCCCGACGTACCCTTTTGGCATGTTGTGCGTGTAGCAATGGAAAGCGGTCACGCCGTCTATTCCGGAGCCGATCAGCTCATCACACCGGTGGATCTGCCGGGGCTAGAGGAGACCTTCAACGGCGATAAAGTCGCGGCGACCGCGGAGCTGATGACTCGGTACTTCCGAACGCACGGTCCCGCAACATTGCACGACTTTGCCTGGTGGGCAAAGCTCCCACAAAGACTGATACGGCCCGCAGCCGAAAACCTCGCGCCGGACATCATGCGCTGCGGCGAAGTTTCCCAGGACCTTGTGTCGGCTGAGATAGTGGAAATGGCCGAAGCGCGAAAGAAGCAATCGGTATTGCTGCTGGGAGCATTTGACGAGTACATCTTGGGTTATCAAGACCGTCTTTTTGCGATGACAAACGAAGTCCACGAAGTACTGGTACCGGGAAATCGTGGAGTATTTCGCCGCGCCATCGTGGTGGACGGCCAGGTCCGCGGAACGTGGAATAAGCAAACCATCGAGGACTTGGGCATGCCCGGCTATGCAATGCGGAAAGTTCAAAAGTTGTGGCGGGATGCGCACTAAGTTTTTAGGTAGCCTTTTCTGTGCGGAAAAAGTTATGAGTGTAAGTCGAAAAGCTAAGAAGGGAATTGCCGAGCCGTGGCGTTAGAAGAGAAGACGAATAGGTGGACCCTCCGCGTCTTTGAAAGCCTTTGGGCCATTCAAGTAACCTTTCCTGCCACCGAGATTGCTGACCTCGGGCTTGAACGGTTTCTTGCAGAACAAAAGGCCTATGCCATCGGGTACGGAATTATTGCGGTGGCGTATTTTGGGGGTGCCATGGCTAACGCCCGTTTGGCACCTAACCCTAAGGTCAGGAGGCTAACGGCCGCCGCGGTGATGGTCGTAGCGACCGCGCTAGCATTCCTCTTCCCATCGTCGTGGATGTTCGCGGCACTGGTTGTCTTCGCGCTGTTGTACTACTTATTACCTCGAAAAGAAGGCGTGTCCATCTGAGATCGGCGCTCGACTAAGCAATTTGCGAGCATGTCGAACGGTGTTTGACCGAAGGCGAGGACACTCACGCTTAGGACGCCGAGTAGCAACGGCACAATAAACGGCACTCCCGTCAGTGTGAGCATAGAAAGTAACAGCCAGGAATTGCGCAAGCAGGCAGCGCGCCATCCGGGGTGGGTGGCGACGATCTCCAGCTTGAGTGACCATTTTCCTAGCGAAGTTGTCTTCGTGGCCTCGGCCCATACGCGGTAGGCGTAGAAGACTAGGGCGAGGGCCACAGCGTTGTAAATTTCCAGGGCTTGGCCGGTTAAGGGGGCGTCGGCAAGTGCATTGATTGCCCAGCGCACCACAACGATAACGGCCGCTGCCAGGAAGGCGTCGATCCACCATGCGAGGCCGCGGCGTAGGAGTAGGCCAATTCGATCCAGAAACATGCCCATAGGTTAGCGGCAATTCCGGCAGACGAAAATAATCGTGCCGGGGAAGATTTCGCCGCGCTCCGGCGACCATTGGCCCCATGTAGTGGTGAGCCCCCTAGGCCATTCGGGCTCGATAATGTCATCGATTAGGAACGGACCTTTGCCCTGTAATGCCCGAAACCAGTCGGCGATGGTGCGGTGGAACTCCGCATAGGTGAGGTTGCCCTCGCGGTCTTGCTCCAGGTAAGCGCGATCGAAATAGCTGATATCGGCCGTCAGATCGGTGGGATCATCAGGGAATATCCAGCGCATGGGGTGATTAGCCGAGAGAACGAACCGACCGCCAGGTTTGAGGACACGCGAGACTTCACTTAGGGCTAAATCAAGGTTGGCAAGAAAAGGGAAGGCGCCGAACGCCGAAAAGGCTACGTCGAAAGAGCCCGTGGCGTAGGGGAGTGACAGTGCATCGGCCTGGGCTAAGGGGAGTCCGGGTGCAGCGTGGTTGAGCATGCCGCGGGAAATATCGAAGCCGGTGGCGAAGTGCGCGCGCGACTGCAGCCATTGGGTACACGGGGCGGAGCCGCAGCCAATTTCGAGTACGGAGGAAGCCGAGACGTCGCCTAGCAAGTGTGCTTGGTCTTCGTGGAGCATTTCTGGGCACCAGTAAAAGGAAGAAAGGTAGTCGGAGTGCTCGGCGTGGTAATTGGCGGCGTCGCTATCCCAGTAGGCCTGGTTTGCGTGCGAGGGGGAAGTCACGGTGGGAGAAATTCCTTTGCGAAATAGTTGGTCCGTGTATTTGCCCTTTAAGCTGGACAGATGTAGTGTTGGACGGGCGTGTCTATGCCACGGGTTGTTCTGAGCCCCTGTAGGAAGGCTTTAAGCAATCACGAGGCGGGATCGAATATTCCTCTTTTTAGCTGCATTTGCGCAGCTTAGCAAGCTTTTTTCGAGAGACGCGCAGTTGTCCAATTTCGATTTCCTACATTTATTCGGAGCATTTTTTCAATATGCCATCTTCTAACACCCCGCAGGTTGCGATTAACGATATCGGAACCGCAGAGGACTTCCTCGCAGCTGTAGACGCCACCATCAAGTACTTCAACGATGGTGACATTGTCGAGGGTACCGTCGTCAAGGTTGACCACGACGAGGTACTGCTGGACATCGGATACAAGACCGAAGGCGTTATCCCTTCCCGCGAGCTGTCCATCAAGCACGACGTCAACCCGGACGAGGTTGTTGAGGTCGGCGATGAGGTTGACGCACTTGTTCTCACCAAGGAGGACAAGGAAGGTCGCCTGATCCTGTCCAAGAAGCGTGCACAGTACGAGCGTGCATGGGGCGCCATCGAGGAGCTGCAGGCCAAGGAAGAGCCTGTTACCGGTACCGTTATCGAGGTTGTCAAGGGCGGCCTCATCCTGGATATCGGCCTGCGTGGCTTCCTGCCTGCATCTCTGGTTGAGATGCGTCGCGTCCGTGACCTGGAGCCGTACATCGGCCAGGAGCTGGAAGCAAAGATCATCGAGCTGGACAAGCAGCGCAACAATGTTGTCCTGTCCCGCCGTGCATACCTCGAGCAGACCCAGTCCGAGGTTCGCTCCGAGTTCCTGCACCAGCTGCAGAAGGGCCAGGTCCGCAAGGGCGTTGTTTCCTCCATCGTCAACTTCGGCGCCTTCGTCGATCTCGGCGGTGTCGACGGCCTGGTTCACGTTTCTGAGCTGTCCTGGAAGCACATCGACCACCCATCTGAGGTTGTTACCGTTGGTGACGAGGTAACCGTTGAGGTTCTGGACGTCGATCTGGACCGCGAGCGCGTTTCCCTGTCCCTGAAGGCTACCCAGGAAGATCCGTGGCGCGTATTCGCCCGCACCCACGCTGTGGGCCAGATCGTTCCGGGCAAGGTCACCAAGCTCGTTCCGTTCGGCGCCTTCGTTCGCGTCGAGGAGGGCATCGAGGGCCTGGTTCACATCTCCGAGCTGGCTCAGCGCCACGTCGAGGTTCCGGACCAGGTTGTCACCGTTGGCCAGGAGGTTATGGTCAAGGTCATCGACATCGATCTCGAGCGTCGTCGTATCTCCCTGTCCGTTAAGCAGGCGGACGAGGACTACACCGAAGAGTTCGATCCGTCCAAGTACGGCATGGCTGACTCCTACGACGAGCAGGGCAACTACGTCTTCCCTGAGGGCTTCGACCCTGAGACCAACGAGTGGAAGGAAGGCTTCGACGAGCAGCGTCAGGCTTGGGAGGCACGCTACGCAGAGTCCGAGCGTCGCTTCAACCTGCACACCGCTCAGATCGAGCGCAACCGCGCCGCAGCCGCTGAGGCTGCTGAGTCTACAGAGTCCTCCAACTACTCCTCTGATTCCTCCGATGCAGCTCCGGCATCCGAGACTCAGGCAGAGGTTGGCGGCTCCCTGGCTTCCGACGAGCAGCTCGCTGCACTGCGCGACAAGCTCGCTGGCAACTAAAGCTTCCGCTTAGTTTCCGCTAAGCCTTAGGGCTTGGCTCACGGCCGCGCCCACTTCATCACCTAGATGGGGTGGGGGCGGCTTTTGTGACCTTTTAGACAGTTTGTGCAATCGTTTGCCGGGATGTTTATTGCCTTTAGGTGGTTGACCAGCGGACAAGCAGTGGCAAGTAGAAAAACTCCCTGGCAAGTCCACAAAACGGGCTTTTGTTCATGTGGGAATCCTCTTATACTCAAACCTGACGTTATAGCCAGTGCAGTACTGGTTATAAGTGGTATTTAAACTGAGGAGTAAGAAGTGGCATCTATCAAGGACACTTCCACCCACATCGTTGAAAGTATCGGCGGCGCCGACAACATCACGTCGCTGACGCACTGCGCGACGCGCTTGCGCTTCCAACTTGCCGATGCGGGGAAAGTTGACCAAGAAAAGCTCGACAGTGACCCAGCGGTGCTTGGTACCGTGCCCCAGGGCGCTCACGGCTACCAGGTAGTCATGGGCGGCGGCGTCGCTGACTATTACAACGAGATCATCAAGCAACCCGGTGTGGATGCTTCCAGCGACAAAGAGGCGTCCTCCAAGAAGGAGTACGACGGTGTCCGCGGGAAGTATGACTGGGTAGATTACTGCTTCGAGTTCCTTTCTGATACTTTCCGTCCCGTCCTGTGGGCATTGCTGGGCGCCTCGCTCATCATCATGCTTCTCATTCTGGCGGACACTGCGCACATCCAGGATTTCCGCGCACCACTGGAGGAGCAACCAGAGGGCTTCCGGCTGGCTCATGCCATGTTCCAGTCGGTCTTCTATTTCTTGCCCGTAATGGTCGGTGCGACCGCGGCGCAGAAGCTGGGTGCGAATATGTGGGTCTCCGCAGCTATTCCCGCGGCACTTTTGACCCCCGAATTCATGTCGCTGGGTGAGCAAGGCGATACCGTCAACGTATTTGGCCTGCCGCTGGTCATCAATTCCTACGGCTCCCAGGTATTCCCGCCCATTTTGGCCGCAATCGGCCTGTACTGGGTGGAAAAGGGACTAAAGAAGATCATCCCGAGTGCAGTTCATATGGTCTTCGTGCCGTTCTTCTCCTTGCTCATCATGATTCCGGCAACGGCCTTCCTGCTCGGCCCGTTCGGCATTGGTGTAGGCAATGGCATTTCCTGGGTCCTGTACCAAATCAATGATTTCTCGCCGTTCATCCTGGCTATCGTCATTCCGCTGCTGTACCCATTCCTCGTTCCGATGGGCCTGCACTGGCCGCTGAATGTCATCATGATTCAGAACATCGCAACCTACGGCTACGACTTCATTCAGGGCCCGATGGGCGCATGGAACTTCGCCTGCTTCGGCGTCGTTGGCGCAGTCATGGTTATCTCGTTCAGGGAAAAGAACAATGCCATGCGCCAGGTTTCTATCGGTGCCTTCGCAGCGGGCATCCTCGGTGGCGTGTCGGAGCCCTCCCTCTACGGCATCTTGTTGCGCTTCCGCCGCAGTTACTACCGGTTGCTGCCAGGTTGTGCGGTAGGCGGCGCAATCATCGGTATCTTCGATGTTCGCGCTGAGGCCTTCGTCTTTACCTCTGCGTTGACCACTGGCGCTATGGCGCCGCAGCTGGGCTACGTCCTTGGTATCACGGCTGCATTCCTTACCTCTTTCTTCCTGACCCTGTTCTTCGGCTACCGCACAGCAGAAGAAAAGCAGGCAGACTTGGAGCGCATCGCCCGCGAACAGGGCGAATCTGTGGATGACGTAGCTGCTCGTTCGGAGTTTAAGTCCACCAAGGCCGACAAGGGAGAGTCCCCGAATGCGGGGGGCGCCGTTGCTGCCAGCGCTGCGGGCGCTGCTGCTACTGGTGTTGCCGCCAAGCAGGCTGGCAAGGAGGACATCGTGTTGGATTCCCCTCTAGAGGGCGAGGCAGTTGACCTTTCGGAAGTCCCGGATCCTATCTTCGCAGGCGCAAAGTTAGGGCCTGGCATGGCAGTCCAGCCAACTGGCAATACCGTCTATGCGCCTGCCGACGGCAAGGTGCTCACCGTTCAGAAGTCCGGCCATGCGGTAGGCCTAAGCCTCGACAATGGCGTGCAACTGCTTATCCACGTGGGTCTCGATACTGTGGAATTGGGCGGCGAAGGCTTCGACGTGCACGTGGAAAAGAAGCAACGCATTTCCGCGGGCGATAAGTTGATTAGCTTTGACCCGGAATTCATCCGTTCCAAGGGCTATAACCTGATTACTCCGGTCGTAGTTACCAACGCCACCAAGTTCGGCGCGGTCTCCGGTGAAGCCGGCCCGGTTACCCCGAGTGATGATTTGCTCCGCATTCCCCCGAAGCCAGAGGAAGCAGCGGAATAAACAAACGCTGACACCTATAGCGACAGAGGAACCCCGCATCAACGCGTATGGCGGGGTTCCTTTTCGCGTAGGGTGGCTGCCATGAAACTCATTGGCCTTACAGGTGGTATTGGCAGTGGCAAGTCAACAGTTGCAACGCTCTGCCGTGAACGGGGGTGGCGCGTGGTAGACGCCGATGGCATTGCCCGCGACGTCGTAAAGCCGGGTCGGCCGGCGCTAGCGGAGCTGGCAGCAGCATTTGGAGAAGATATTTTGCTGGCGGACGGCAGTCTCAACCGCAAGGAATTGGCTCGGCGAGCCTTTGCGGACAAGGAACACACCGAGCTGTTGAACTCCATTACCCATCCACGCATCCAAGAGGAAACTCAGCGCCAATTTGCGGCGGCACGTGAAGAAGGGCATGACTTTGCCGTTTACGATATGCCGCTTTTGGTGGATAACGGTTTAGACAAAGACATGGACGTCGTCATCGTGGTCGACGTGGCCGTAGAAGAGCGCGTCCGCCGCCTCGTAGCTTCACGCGGGCTGGAAGAGGACGATGCGCGCCGTCGCATTGCAGCGCAGGTACCTGATGAGGTGCGATTGGCCGCAGCCACGCACGTGATCGACAACAATGGCACGTTGGAGCAGCTGCGGGCGCGAGCGGCCGAGGTCATGAACCGCATAGAAGCGGAGTCCTAGCCGCGGGGTCACCCAAACTTTAACCGTTGGGTGATTAGAGTTTACGCAGTTTCGAAGTTGTGTTAACTTTCGCGTCTTAAGCTACTCGCCGTGGGAACGTGGGATACTGGGCCTTTTGACAATCACGCGGCGCGAGAACTGCTCGCTAGCTTGCGTGATGGCTCGTTCGATCTCAAGGCCTTTCAGAAGTCATGCGCCGAAGAGCCCATGGACTCCGATGACGCGGAAACCATGATCGCACTGGGCGCCTTATTGAAGCTGAAAGCTGATGCGCTGCCGGAAGGAATCCACCGCGAGGATCTTGCGCCCCTGTACACGCCGCAGTCTAAAGCGTGGCTGCGCCGCCGCATTAATAGTGCGATGCGACCAGAGACGTCTTCTGTTTATGCGCTGTGGGAGACTACCGGCGAGCTGGAAGAGTGGCTGCGCACCGCGCAGGACTCCTTGCCGTGAACATAGCTAGCCGCACCGTATAAGCAGTAGAGTAGTGGGCATGGCTTTTGCTGCTGAACATCCTCTTATTCCAAATTCCGAGCACCGCGTCGTCAGCGAGGTCGAGCGAACCCCAGGTGTGTTTCAGGTTGTCTCTGAATACGAGCCGGCCGGAGACCAGCCAGCTGCTATTGCAGAGCTCAATGAACGCCTCAACCGCGATGAGCGCGATGTAGTACTCATGGGTGCTACCGGTACAGGTAAGTCCGCCACCGCTGCGTGGTTGATCGAAAAACAGCAACGGCCCACGCTGGTAATGGCACCAAATAAGACTCTGGCAGCGCAGCTAGCGAACGAGCTACGTCAACTCTTGCCGCATAACGCGGTGGAGTACTTCGTCTCTTATTATGACTACTACCAGCCAGAGGCATATATCGCGCAGACGGATACCTATATTGAAAAGGATTCGTCCATCAACGAGGACGTAGAGCGCCTGCGCCACTCGGCCACCTCGGCGCTGCTGTCCCGCCGGGACGTGGTGGTTGTGTCCTCCGTATCGTGCATTTACGGCTTGGGTACCCCGCAGTCCTATTTGGATCGCTCAGTCATTATTTCCGTGGACGAGGAGCTGGATCGTGACCGCTTCCTCCGTTTGCTGGTGGATATCCAATACGAACGCAACGATGTGGGATTTACCCGCGGTACATTCCGCGCCAAGGGCGACACAGTCGATATCATTCCGGCTTATGAGGAGCGCGCAGTGCGCATTGAATTCTTTGGCGATGATATCGATTCCCTCTACTACATTCACCCCGTCACTGGCGATGTCATCGAGGAAGTAGACGAGGTGCGCATCTTCCCCGCGACTCACTACGTGGCAGGACCCGAACGCATGGAAAAAGCTGTGGCTGCCATCAAGGAGGAATTGGCCGAGCGCCTGGAAGATCTGGAAAACCGCGGCAAGTTGCTGGAGGCACAACGACTTCGCATGCGCACCGAATACGATCTAGAAATGATCGAGCAGGTAGGTTTTTGCTCCGGCATCGAGAATTACTCCCGCCACGTCGATGGCCGTCCGGCTGGCTCCGCACCGGCAACGCTACTGGATTACTTCCCCGAGGATTTTCTCACCATTATTGACGAGTCCCACGTCACGGTCCCACAGATCGGCGGCATGTTCGAGGGCGATATGTCCCGCAAGCGAAACCTGGTGGAATTCGGTTTCCGGCTGCCCTCCGCAGTGGATAACCGCCCGCTGACCTTTGATGAGTTTGAACAGCGTGTGGGACAAACCGTCTACATGTCCGCTACCCCTGGCGACTTTGAACTAACGTCCTCGGACGGTGAGTACGTGGAGCAGGTTATTCGCCCGACTGGTCTGGTGGATCCGAAGGTTACCGTCAAACCCACTAAGGGCCAGATTGATGACCTTATTGATGAGGTACGCACCCGCATTTCTCAGCAAGAGCGAGTACTGGTGACCACGCTGACTAAGCGCATGGCAGAAGACCTCACCGATTACCTGCTGGAGCAGGGGATTAAGGTGCGCTACTTGCACTCGGATATCGATACCTTGCAGCGCGTCGAGCTTTTGCGGCAATTGCGCCTAGGCGAGTTTGATGTGCTGGTGGGCATTAACCTCCTGCGTGAGGGACTTGACCTCCCCGAGGTATCGCTCGTTGCCATCTTGGATGCGGACAAGGAAGGTTTCTTGCGCTCTACCACCTCGCTTATCCAGACCATCGGCCGTGCTGCCCGTAACGTCTCTGGCGAGGTGATTATGTATGCCGATAAAATCACCGATTCGATGCAAGAGGCAATCGAGGAGACGGAGCGACGCCGCGAAAAGCAGATAGCTTATAACAAGGAACACGGCATTGACCCCCAGCCTTTGCGGAAGAAGATTGCCGATATCCTTGACCAGGTCTATGAAGACGGAGGGGAAGAGGAGGCCAACTCCGACCCCTCTGCAGTGGTGGAGAAGCGGGATATTTCCAGCATGGCTACCGATGAGGTGCAGGCGCTTATCGACGATCTCTCGGCCCAAATGGGTGCCGCCGCGCGCGAGCTCAAATTTGAACTGGCTGGTCGTCTGCGCGATGAGATTGCTGATCTAAAGAAGGAATTGCGTGGATTGAAGGAAGCGGGAATTTAGTTTTCTCCCCCTGAAAGTGATGATTGGCTCCGTGGGTACTTTTCTAAAGGGCTGCGCTAGTTATACTGGATAAGTGCCAGAAGCGCCGTTTAGTTGTCACTGTGAAATAGTTCAACTGCAAGGAGAATAATGCTTACTTATAAAAACATTGCCGTCGGCACCGATGGCTCTGAAACCTCCCTGCGCGCGGTCCGCGCTGCGGCGTCCATGGCACGGGCGTACGACGCTAAGCTGATTATTATCTCAGCTTTTTATAACCACGCTGGATCCATGCTTGGTGCTCCGAGGGGCGACGAAGCCGGTCTGCCCGTTGTAAGTGAGGACATGGCCGGTACCTACCTGACCAATGCCACCCGTATCGCTGAGTCAGAGGGTGCGGAACACATTGAAATCGTAGGGAAATCTGGAGACCCAGTAAAAGCCTTGTTGGAAGTAGGTCAGGACTATGACGTGGACCTGTTCGTGGTGGGAAACCGCGGCGTGAATTCCGTTCGTGGTCGAGTCTTTGGTTCTGTCCCAACGGAACTAACCCACAAGTCAAAGGTAGACGTCGTCGTAGTTAATACCAGCGAGAAACGTTAATCTTTTTTCGTTGTTACACTGGCAGTAATGCCTCTGTAGGCTAAATAAACACTCCGGGTACACACCCACAAAGAAAGGTCATCATGAGCGACTACAACTCGATCGTTGTCGGTACTGACGGTTCTAAGTCTTCTCTCCTCGCTGTAGAGCGAGCAGCTAAGATCGCCGCCGCATTCGATTCCAATCTGATTATTGGTTGTGCTTACTACGAAAACCAGGAGCAGGCTTCCAAGACCCTGCGCCAGGATTCCGTAACCATTTTGGGCGATGAGAAGGCGGAGGCAAACCTCAAGGATGCTAAGGCACACGCTGAGAAGTTCGGCGCTTCCAAGGTCGAAACCGCTGTTCGCCCGGGCACCCCAGTGCAGGCCCTGATGTCCATCGTCAACGACAACGATGCTGACCTGCTTATCGTGGGCAACCGCGGCATCAACTCCCTGACCGGTCGCCTGCTGGGCTCCGTGCCGGCAGACGTTGCTCGCCAGTCCGACTGCGATGTAATGATCGTTCACACCGTCAGCTAAATGCGGTGATTAAAACCCGCCTTGGTCTCGCTGGAAGGCCAAGGCGGGTTTCGTCGTTAAGCGCTGCCTACTCTGCAGGATGCGCAGCGTTGAATGCGGCGGCAATGGCGTTGCCGTTCGCGCCCTGAATCAAGGGAATAGAGAAGTGGCCCTCCTCATTGGCATCGGCCAAAGGGCTCAGGGAGCCGTGGGAGAGCAACTGCTCCTGCGGGCTCAGATTGCGGATGAGCACAGAGTGTATCCGGTCCGGATGCTCATTAGCCACATCGCCGTACGTTAATGGATCATGTTGTCCGTCATCGCCAATGAGAATCCATTGCATATCCGGGTAGGCAATGAGCAGATTGCGCAGTTGAACACGCTTGTGCTCCTGCCCGCTGCGGAAAAGTCCCGTTTCCGTTGGGCCCCAGTCCGTCAGCAGCATGGGACCCGCGGGGAAACCATGGTGGGACAGGAATTTCTTGAGCGAGCCAAAGGTATTCCAAGCGCCCGTAGATAGATAAAACACTGGGGCTTGGGGGAAGCGTTGCTGTAGCTGAGCATAGAATTCAGCCATTCCGGGAACGGCCTGTCGCTTGCTAGGGCGCTTGGCCCAGGAATTCCACGCCGCGGTGAGCGCACGCGGCAGCCACGTGACAAGCACCGTGTCATCGATATCGCTAACAATGCCGATCTTGGCCGCCGGATCAACGATAAGTAGTTGGACTTCCACAGCCTTCGCATTTGCGGCCTTGATTGTTGCCGTATGCCACCCGGGCTCTAGTTCGTGGTCATGGACTAGTAAGTCAATGTATCCGTTGCGATCGGTGGTGCCGGTGACAGTCTTTTCCCCAATAGTTACCGAAACGTCGTGGTGTCCTACTTGAATGGTAAGAAACTGCTGGTAGCCGCGCTCACCCCACGTATCCCTCTTGCCTTCATCAGGATCATGCATGAGTACGCGGCCGAAGACTCTCACCTGATCGGTGGTGCCATAGCCTGTATATCCCACAATCAGGGGCTGCCATCCACGCCGTTGGGAGCGCTTCAAAGTAATGGAGTTAAGTGAGCTTTCAGCTTTGCGCATGATGTCAGATAAGGCCATGGCATAAAGCTTACGGGAGCCTAAAGAACTTCGCCGCAGTCACCAACGAGCGTGAGGGATTGAGTGGCACGAGTGATGCAGACATAGAGGTTCTGCAATCCCTGTGGGGAGGCATCCACGATGCGCTGCGGATCGAGCACGACCACGTGGTCAAACTCGAGGCCCTTGTAGCGCTCCGCCGTGCCGGCGTCAATAACCGCTGTGAGCCTGCCGTCCTCTTCGCTGTGTACTCCAGGGACGTAGTTGCCCTGCTCAAGCCGGCGCACCTGCACTCCATCACGGATGGCTGTCGCCGGGATGGCATCAGGGTTAATCATTTCCAACAGGCCATTGGCCAATTCCGTAATGGGCTGCGGGGTGCGATAGTTGACGGTTAAGAAGTGGTGACGGAAGCGCTGCGCCACAAACGGCTCCAAAGCTTCGCCCCAGTCATCAACACCTGCCGGGGAACCAGTCTGGGAGGTATCACCCACCAAAGTCATCCACCTCGAAGGGCAGCGGCGGAAGAGCATTCGCCACTCCATAGGCGTTAATTCCTGGGCTTCGTCCACGATGATGTGACCATAAGCCCACGTATGATCTTCGCGGGCGCGTTGGGCAGTGGTGCGCTTATCGCGTACCTCCTGGCGGTGCGCCAGGGTTTCGGCGTCGATGACATCGTGGGCAGAGAGGATTTCTGCTTCAAACATGTCATCGTCATTATCTGTGGACTCGGAGGAGGACAAAATATCCAATGCGTCTTCCGCATCCGCCACTTGCTCGCGCCACGCGGCGTCATCGGCTGCCTTCTTTTCTTCAGGGTTGGGTAGGCCGATGAGGACGGCAAGCTCGTCTAGCAAGGCCGCATCCGAATCCGTCCATGCTCGCCCCTCTGCGCGGTAGAGGGCTTCTTGGGTTTCCTCGTCATACCCGTGGGCGGCGGAAGCGATACGCTCGCGTGAGGAGACTAGAGCAGCAAGTACATCGGTGGGGTGTAGTTCGGGCCAAAATTCATCGATCAAGGCTGTAACGGCCGCGTCCTCAGCAAGGTCATCGTGGAATTGATCAATATCGGCGCGGGAAAGAAGATTCTTTCCGCCAAGCGGATCGGCACCTACCTTTTCTGCCATTTGCTGGGCTAGGTCCTCTACGAGGTGCTCAATGAAGGCACCACGCGCTTCATTGTGTGGCTTGCGCGAGCGGCGTGCACGTGTGCGGGCGCTTTTCACCATCCTTGGCGTGACGCTTAAGGTAAGGCCGTCGACTGCTAGCTCACGGGGGGCGTCGGGAAGCAGCTGGTAGTCCTTGACCGCGGTGGAGAGGATTTCCACCATGGCGTCGCTGCCCTTGATTTCCCGAGCCACGAGGTCTTCTTTGTGTTCCGGTTCGATTCCAGGGAAGAGTCCGCCGATGGTGGAGAGCACCACGCCGGTCTCGCCCAGTTCTGGGAGCACGCGCGAAATATAGTCCAAGAAGCTGCTATTGGGGCCAACGATGAGTACACCGGTGGTAGAAAGCAGCTCGCGGTGGGTATAGAGCAGATAGGCAACGCGGTGCAGCGCAACTGCGGTCTTGCCGGTGCCGGGGCCGCCTTCTACCACCATTACGCCGCGGGTGTTATCGCGGATAATCTCGTCCTGCTCCCGCTGAATGGTCTCCACAATGGAAGCCATGTGACCCGTGCGGGCTCGCTGCATAGCGTGGTAGAGAGCGGATTCGCTCGCTACGCCGGCCTCTTCTTCACGCACGCCGGGGCCGGAGAGGACCTCATCATGAATGCCCGTGACGGTGCGCCCCTTGGTGCGGATTTGGCGGCGGGTGTGCACGCCTTCTGGCTGGGCGGTGGTAGCGAGATAGAAGGGCCGTGCCATGGGGGCACGCCAGTCAAGCAGTAGCGTGCGATAGTCATCTTCACGCGCATCGAGTCCCATGCGGCCGATGTAGCGGCGATCTAGGCCTTCCGGGGTGGGATTGTCACCTGGGGCATCGATGTCGATGCGGCCAAAGACCAAACCCATCTGTGCCACATTGAGACGATCCAGCTTGGCTTGGAGCCCGTGGTATTCCGTTTCGCGGCGCACCAAGGCATCCGCGTCCGGGGTGGAGGGATCTACGTCCGCCTGCACCTCATTGAGCCGTTCATTTGCCGCGGCCACCTCATCGTCGAGGCGGGAGAAAAGGCCGTCCACATAATCTTGCTCCGTTGCGATGGCTTCGCGCTCCGAGGAACCTGCGGCCGCCGCGTGCTTATTGGATGCTGAGTTCACGTGACTCCTTGGTGTTTGGACGTTGATGGGGTGGAAGGTACCGGGCACGCTGTCCGGCGAGGGGGAGAGATGAGTTTAGACCCTGCTGTGACAAAGAACAACGGCCCAGCATAAGGCTGGGCCGTTGAGTCATCGCCGAGATGCTCGGCTGAAGAAGATGTGGCTACTTAGAGCGCTTTTCCAGCTTCTTGATAGCTGCCTCGATCTTCTTATTTGCCTCCTGCTGCAGCTTGTCAGCGTGCTTGGAAGCCTTCTTGTTTGCGCGCTTGGACTTGGCGCCATCCAGCTTGGCGACGGCCTTGTCGGCACGTGCCTGAGCCTTGGTAGCTGCCTTCACAGCACGGGTACGGGCGATGTCGCGATTAGCCTGTGCGGTCTCGAGCCAGTCACCCTTATTGTCTTCAACGTAAGTCTTGGCGTTGTCGACCGAGTCCTCGATGAAGGACTTGGCGTTGCCCAGCAAGCCGCGGCCAGACTCCTGCCAATCGTCCTTGTTGTCCTCTACGTAGGTCTTCGCATCGTCAACATAGGACTTGGCGGTATCCAGCAGACCGCGGCCGGTGGACTGCCAGTCATCCTTGTTGTCGTCTACATAAGCCTGTGCCTTGGCAGAGGTCTCGTTGATCCAGTCGCCGGCCTTGGAAGACAGCTCGTTAGCACGGGCAGAGAGCTCTTCGCGTTTCTGCTCGGATTCAGATTTAGTAGGCAGCGCCTGCTGAATCTTCTTATTCGTGCGCTTGCCGGCCTTCTGTGCGCGCCAACGCAGGGAAGGCTTGCCCTCGGTGTCCTGGGTAGCGATAAATAGGGCGCCGAGCAAAGCGGTGTTGGTAACGAATCCGTTGCGGCGGGATTCCTTGTCTTCCTTGTTGTCTGCTGCCCAGAAGTTATTCTTGCCAATCAGGTTAGGCAGGGTTGCGGCGGCCAGTACCGCAGCGGAAGTGCGCGGTGCCTTGCCCAGAGCCAAGGTGGAGCCGGCGCCTACCTTAGCGCCGCCAATGGCGCGGGTAACTAGTTCTGGGTCATTGGGGATGTAGCCCTGGTACTCAGAAGGAACGGCCTTGCGCACGGTCTTGAGGAAACCCTCGGTCTCCTTGACATGCTCGGACGCGTTGCGCAGGTTGTCTACGCCTTCCCATACAAATACGGATGCCAGCATGGGGCGGGCAAGCTTGCGAATCATAGTCCTTAAAGCTCCTTAGCTCGTTGTTCTAGACCTATCGTGTGCTAGACCATTGTACGCGGAAAACCGCCTTTGGATCACCAGCGGCGTTCCCACCAGTCACCAAGCTTGGGTCGCTCCTCGCCCAAGGTCGTGGACTTGCCGTGTCCCGGGCGCACGATCGTATTGTCGGGGAACTCATCAAAGATGCGCGCGGTGACGTCCTTATATAGACGGACGAAGTCTCCCTCAGAGGTAGTCTTGCCCAGGCCACCGGGGAAGAGGGAATCGCCTACGAAGAGATTGGTGACGCCATCGATGCTTGCAACTAGGGCTGCACCGCCGGGGGTGTGGCCGCGCAAGATGATGACTGGCAGCTGAAGACCCGCGAACTCGATGGAATCGCCCTTGCGCAGCTCCACGTCTACCTCAGCCGGGATGGCGGGGGAATCAAGGAAGGAGGCGTAGTGAGTAGCACCCGTTTCGGACAAAATCTCCTCGAGTGCGCGCACGTGGTCCCAGTGGCGGTGGGTCGTGAGCACCGCGGTAATTTTCACTCCGGCCTTGCGGGCCATGTCGAGGATTGCGGGCGCGTCATCGGCGGCGTCGACAAGCAAGCCCTCTTCGCCCGCCTGAAGGAGGTAGCAGTTATTGTCCATCTCGGACACGGAAATCTGATGTAGCTGAAGCTCGTTAGTCATGTGTCCCAGCCTACGGGTACATTCGAGGGAAGATTGCAATCCCTAGTACTGGAGGTCTGAGCACAGTGGCTGATCGTTTGGTGGTGCGCGGTGCCCGCGAGCACAACCTCAAGGGCGTGGATATCGATATCCCCCGCGATAAAATGGTTGTTTTTACCGGCCTATCCGGCTCCGGTAAATCTTCGCTGGCCTTTGACACCATCTTCGCTGAAGGCCAGCGCCGCTACGTGGAATCCTTGAGTTCTTATGCCCGCATGTTTTTAGGGCAGATGGATAAGCCCAACGTGGAATTTATTGATGGCCTGTCACCCGCGGTGTCCATTGATCAAAAATCCACCAACCATAATCCACGCTCCACGGTGGGCACGATCACGGAGATCTACGACTACCTGCGCTTGCTATTTTCCCGTGCTGGTACGCCGCACTGCCCAAAGTGCGATGCGGTAATTGAGCGCCAAACGCCGCAGCAGATCGTGGATGCGGTGCTGGAACTAGAAGAAAAGCTGAAGTTCCAGGTGCTTGCACCGGTAGTGCGCAAGCGCAAGGGCGAGTTTGTGGATCTTTTTCAGGATCTTTCGGCGCAGGGTTATTCCCGCGTGCGAGTGGATGGAGAGACCCATCAGCTCAGTGATCCTCCCAAGCTAAAGAAGCAGATCAAGCACAATATTGAGGTAGTGGTTGACCGCCTGCAGGTGAAGGCCTCGCAGAAGCAACGCTTAACGGATTCGGTGGAAACGGCTCTGCGTTTGGCCGATGGCCTGGTCACCATCGAGTTCGTAGATAGGGAAGAGCTCACCCACACGTACTCGGAAAAGGCCGCCTGTCCCAATGGCCACACCTTGACCATTGAAGAGTATGAGCCCCGTGCCTTTTCCTTTAATGCTCCGTTTGGTTCTTGCCCGGTGTGTGATGGTTTGGGTACCAAGCTGGAAGTCGATGTTGACCTACTTATCCCAGACCCAGATGCCCCGGCGGTTGAGGCGATTCAGCCGTGGCACTCCTCTCCCAACTCCCGCTACTTTGTCAAGCTAGTGGAGGGCCTGGGCAAGGCAATGGGCTTTGACCCTAAGACGCCAGTGAGCGAATTGACCAAGGAGCAGCGCCACGCGCTCATCTATGGCACGGACGAGGAGGTGCAGGTTCGATACAAGAACCGCTACGGGCGCCAGCGCAATTGGACCGCGCCGTTTGAGGGTGCGACTGGCTTCATTCACCGCAAGTTGGAAACGACCGATTCGCAGTCCCAAAAGGATCGCCTGCTGCAATACACCCGCCGCGTGCCGTGCAGCACCTGTAAGGGCACGCGCCTGAAGCCGGAGATCCTGGCCGTCCGCTTGGCTTCTACTACTCACGGTGAGCAGTCCATTGCGGGGCTGTGTGCGCTTTCGATTGAAGATGCCTCTGAATTCCTGGACTCTTTGGTGCTGGGGCACCGCGAGGAAATCATTGCCGGTGCGGTACTCAAGGAAACCCAGGCTCGGTTGCGCTTCCTTCTGGACGTCGGTCTGAATTACCTGACCCTGGATCGCGGCGCATCCACGCTTTCGGGCGGCGAGGCGCAGCGCATTCGCCTAGCCACGCAGATTGGTTCCGGTTTGGCCGGCGTTCTGTACGTGCTCGATGAGCCTTCCATTGGTTTGCACCAACGCGATAACCAGCGCCTTATTAAGACCCTGCAGCGTTTGCGCGATATTGGCAATACCCTCATTGTGGTCGAGCATGATGAAGACACCATTCGGGAGTCCGATTGGCTTGTCGATGTGGGCCCGCGCGCCGGTGAATATGGCGGCGAGGTGGTCTACCAAGGCGAACCGGCGGGAATTGAAAAGGTAGAGGAGTCCCTGACTGGCCAGTACCTTTCTGGCAAGAAGGTGCTCGCTGTCCCGGATCACCGCCGCGAGATCGACAAGGGCCGCACCCTGAAAGTGGTGGGTGCACGCGAGAATAACCTGAAGGGCATTAACGTCGAAATCCCGCTGGGAGTGTTGGCATGCATTACCGGCGTTTCCGGCTCTGGTAAATCCACCGTGGTTAATGAGATTTTGGCCAAGACCTTGGCCAATAAGCTCAACCGCGCCCGCCAGGTGCCCGGCCGCGCCAAGCGCGTCGAGGGCGTGGAGCACCTGGATAAGCTGGTCCAGGTTGACCAGAGCCCGATTGGCCGTACACCGCGTTCCAACCCGGCGACCTACACGGGCGTCTTTGACAAGATCCGTAACCTTTTTGCCGAAACCCAGGAGGCCAAGGTTCGCGGCTACAAGGCCGGCCGCTTCTCCTTCAATGTCAAGGGTGGGCGCTGCGAGGCATGCCAAGGCGATGGCACCATCAAGATCGAGATGAACTTCCTGCCGGACGTGTATGTTCCGTGTGAGGTGTGTGAGGGCGCTCGCTATAACCGCGAGACCTTGGAGGTGCACTACAAGGGCAAGAACATCGCCGAGGTGCTCGACATGCCCATTTCTGAGGCAGCGGACTTCTTCGAGCCCATCAACTCGATTCACCGCTACCTTGCCACGCTTGTCGACGTCGGCTTGGGCTACGTCCGTCTCGGACAAGCCGCTACCACGCTGTCTGGCGGTGAGGCCCAACGCGTTAAGCTCGCCTCGGAACTGCAAAAGCGCACCAACGGTAGGACCATCTACATCTTGGACGAGCCGACCACTGGTCTGCACTTTGAAGACATCCGCAAGCTGATGTTGGTCATCCAGGGCCTTGTAGACAAGGGAAATTCGGTGCTCGTCATCGAGCACAACCTCGATGTCATCAAGGCTGCGGACTGGATCGTGGATATGGGACCGGAAGGCGGTGCCGGCGGTGGCACCGTAGTCGCGCAGGGCACCCCGGAAGATGTCGCGCAGGTGGAGGGCTCCTATACCGGTAGCTACCTAAAGGACATGTTGAAGTAGGGACACTGTGAATAGTTACCGCCTCGGCGCCAGCCTGTTGGCAGCGCTCGCTCTGTTTACGGTGAGCGCTTGCTCTGGTGATCCTGAGTCCGAGAACGTCTCAGCACCCGCGACGTCCTCTCCAGCGCCCGACCCAGACTTAGTGCGCACTAAGCTTGATCGTGCAGTAGACAAGACCGCAAAGAAGTACCACGCCAAGGTTGGGGTTGCTATTTCGGCCGGCGATGACACCATTGCTGTGGGCGATAAGGGCAAGGGCCCTGTCTGGTCCACGGTAAAGGTGCCAATCGCCATCGCGGCGCTGAAAGACGGCGCGGATAGAAGCCTGGTTGACTTGGCAATCAAGGAATCCGATAACGATGCCGCCTACGCCCTATGGTCCCAGGTGAAATGGCGCGAAGGCTCCGCCGATAAGGCAGTAGAGGAATTGCTCGAAGACTATGGATCACACGCGGATATCCATGACACCGCTTTTGGTTACTCCACGTGGTCATTGAAAGACCAAGCAGTCTTCGGTGCTGAATTGCCTTGCATTGAGGAGGCGGACTACGTCCACAAGGTGCTCAAAGACATTGTGTCCTGGCAGAAAATTGGCCTGTCGAAAGAGAAGCGAACCCGCGCTAAAAGTGGCTGGGGCTTGGACGAGGACGACAATGAGTACACCTACCGCCAATTTGGTGTTCATGAGGTGGCCGGAAAGCGCGTCGGCGTCGCGTTATCTGTGGTTACAGATGGCGAGGACTATGCCAAAGCCGAGCCAGCGGTAAACTATCTCGCCCATGAGTTAGTGGACATCGTTGATAGAGGGGTAGAGAAGGGCAATATCAAACCAGCTGCCCAATGCAAGGACAGCTAGGCGAGTTGCGATTTGGTGGAAAGGGTAGAAGCTGCTATCCTCAAAGCCACTACCGCCCATGACGCCTTTTCGAGGTGCGTGGGTCGCAAGCGGAGTCTCTCCCACCCGATGCCGCGAAAATGTTTCGTAGGATAAAGGTAAAGGTAACCAAGCACTTGTGCTTGGCACTGTGAGAACTCCCGGCTGTCTTTGGCAGACCGGGTTTGATTCGTTTGTGGTCCCGGTAGGTGAACTACTTACTCATACACCCCCTAATCGAGGAGAACCACAATCAGCGCTGAAGCTCGCATCAATGAGCGTATCCGAGTACCCGAGGTCCGTTTGGTGGGCCCCGGTGGTGAACAGGTGGGCATCGTCCGTACCGATGATGCTCGCAAGCTTGCATACGAGGCTGACCTTGACTTGGTTGAGGTAGCCCCGAAGGCAAAGCCCCCAGTGGCCAAGATCATGGACTACGGCAAGTTCAAGTACGAGCAGGCTCAGAAGGCTCGCGAAGCCCGTAAGAACCAGCAGCAGACCGTGGTTAAGGAACAGAAGTTCCGCCCGAAGATCGATGATCACGATTATGAGACCAAGAAGGGTAACGTAGTTCGCTTCCTCGAGAAGGGATCCAAGGTCAAGGTGACCATCATGTTCCGTGGTCGTGAGCAATCGCGTCCGGAGCTGGGTTTCCGCCTCTTGGAGCGTTTGGCTGATGACGTCGCTGAAGTTGGCGTTGTTGAGTCCCGCCCCAAGCAGGATGGTCGCAATATGACCATGGTCTTGGGTCCGGTTCGCAAGGGCAAGAAGTAGACCAGATTCCACGTAGGATTTAAGGACTTAATACTCATGAAGCAGAAGACCCACAAGGGCACCGCAAAGCGTATCAAGGTGACCGGTTCCGGCAAGCTGCGCCGTGAGCAGGCTGGCCGCCGCCACCTGCTGGAGGGCAAGCCGTCCAAGCGTACCCGCCGTCTGAAGGGCACCGAGGCAGTCGCACAGCCTGACACCAAGCGCGTCAAGCGCCTGCTCGGCCGCGCATAATAGCGCCGAATCAACCCACATCCGCCATCACAATTTGAATTAAGGAAGTATCACTGTGGCACGAGTAAAGCGCTCAGTTAACGCAAAGAAGAAGCGTCGCGCGATTCTGAAGTCCGCTAAGGGCTACCGCGGCCAGCGTTCCCGCCTGTACCGTAAGGCGAAGGAGCAGTGGCTGCACTCCATGACTTACGCTTACCGCGATCGTCGCGCTCGTAAGTCTGAGTTCCGTAAGCTGTGGATCCAGCGCATCAACGCTGCTGCCCGCATGAACGACATCACCTACAACCGTCTCATCCACGGCCTGCGCCTGGCTGAGATCGAGGTTGACCGCAAGATTCTGGCTGAGCTTGCTGTCAATGACTTCGAGGCATTCTCCGCACTGTGCGAGGCTGCTAAGGCTGCTCTGCCTGAGGACGTCAACGCTCCTAAGGCTGCCTAGTTACTAGGGACACAACGCCCGTTTCTCCGGTTTATGTGCCGGGCGAAGCGGGCTTTGTTCGTTTTATACTCTATCTGTCTAATGAGCTCGGTCTCGCATGCTACATTGAGTCCAGACCACGAGTGACCCCGAGACCGAGGAGCAGATTCCCTGTGACAAACCCAAATGGTGGCTACCAACCAGAAAGCGGCGAGTATTCTGGCCACTCCTATGACAACAACCAGGGCCAGCAGTACAACCCCTACAACCAGCAAGCCGGTTACCAGCCGCAGTACAACCAAGGCTATGCACCACAACCGAATATGGGTTCCTATCCAGTGCAGCAGCAGTATGTGGCGCAAGGACAGCAAAAGTCTTGGATCGCGACTTTGCTTCTGTGCTTCTTCTTGGGCTCCTTCGGCGCACATAACTTCTATACCGGCCGCACGACCTTCGGTGTAGCGCAGCTGGTGCTTAATATCTTGGGCTGGGCTACTTTCTGGTTCTTGCTCGGGTTCGCGTTTTGGGCCATCGTCGGAATCTGGGTTTTCATTGAGTTCATTATGATCATCGCCGGCGCCGGTGATTACGACAAGGACGCCCGCGGCGTGCCACCAGCTAAGTAGCACTCAACATTGTGATCCTGTTGCCATACCGGCAACAGGATTTTTTGTTTTGCATACGCAGCTGGGTCTGAGTCTGGGGCTAGGCAACTAGTAGGTAGGGTAGGAGCCATGAATTTGGATTTTGACTCTGCCTTTACTGAACGCACCCCGCGCATTGTTAATGCAGCCAAGCTGCACCGTGCGGCTAACCGGAAGAAGGCGAAGCAATTCCTGATTGAGGGAGAAAACGCCGTCGATGCCGCGGTGTCTACAGGCGCGGCTGTCGATGTTTTCGTCACTGAAAAGGCCGCAGAACGCTTCGGTGACATTATTACCGCCTGTGGATACATGGGGGTGTACGTCCATCCCATTACCGATAAGGCGGCTAAGCATTTATCTGATACCGCCACCACCACGGGGCTTTTCGCGCTATGCAAGCCAGTGCTGTGGTCCGCGGGCAAAATCCTTAACGGCAAGCCGAGTTTGGTCTCTGTTCCCGTGCTCACTTCGGAGCCGGGCAATGCAGGCACGTTGATTAGGACTTCCGACGCCATGGGCGCAGATGGAGTAATTTTTGCGGGCGAGACGGTCGATCCCCTCAGCTGCAAGGTAGCGCGCGCTTCGGCTGGCTCGCTGTTTCATGTCCCGGTAGCGCGGGATCCCAATATCAAAGACGTCTTGGGGCAGCTGCGTAAGTCGGGCATGCAGGTTGTGGCCACGGCCGCCGATGGCGAGGTAGACCTTGCCGAGGCAGATTTATCTCAGCCAACGGCGTGGCTTTTTGGCAACGAGGCCCACGGGTTGGGCGAGCTACTGGAAGAAGCCGATATGCGGGTGCGTATTCCGCTGCGTGGGCGAGCAGAGTCACTCAACCTGGCAACAGCCGCCAGCATTTGTCTTTATGAGTCAGCAAAAGCCCAAGAGCACAGCTAAGCAGATCCCCGAATGAAAAGGGGGTCCCTGGGGCGGTCGGACTAGCCGGGACAGAGTAAGATTGCACGCGTTAGTTTTCGCGCGAGAAGAAGGTACGAAGTACGTGTCCGATACACCGCAGATCGAATTGACCGAAGAGGCTCTTGGGGCCGCGGCCGATAAGGCTATCGCAGCCTTCGACGCAGCCGAAACGCTCGATGAGCTGGCTGCAGCCCGCCGCGAGCACCTAGGAGATGGCGGCTATATTCCGCAGGCGCGCCAGTCATTGGGGCAGCTGCCTAAGGACCAGCGCAAGAGCGCTGGCAAGGCTGTCAACATGGCCCGCGGCAAGATGGAAAAGCGCTTTGCCCAGGTTAAGGATGTCTTGGAGCAAAAGGCTCGCGAGGAGCAGTTGCGAGCAGAGACCGTTGACGTCACCATTCCCACCACCCGCACCCAGACTGGTGCTCTTCACCCGATTACCGCATTGTCAGAACGCATTGCGGATATTTTCGTCGGCATGGGCTGGGAAATCGCGGATGGCCCCGAGGTTGAGGCGGAGTACTTCAACTTCGATGCATTGAACTTTAAGCCGGATCACCCAGCACGTACCCTGCAGGATACGTTCCACGTCTCCGGCGAGGGCTCTAAGCAGGTGCTACGCACGCACACCTCTCCGGTACAGGTGCGCACCATGCTGGAGCGCGATGTACCGCTGTATATCGCTTGCCCAGGTCGCGTATTCCGCACCGATGAGCTGGATGCCACCCACACCCCGGTTTTCCACCAGGTAGAAGGTTTGGCCGTGGATAAGGGCCTGACCATGGCCCACCTGCGCGGCACCCTGGAGCACTTGGCCAAGGTGCTGTTCGGTCCGGAGACCACGACGCGCATGCGCGTGAATTACTTCCCGTTCACCGAGCCTTCTGCCGAGGTTGATGTGTGGTTCCCCAATAAGAAGGGTGGCGCTGGCTGGATCGAGTGGGGCGGCTGCGGCATGGTGAATCCCAATGTGCTGCGCGCCGTAGGCGTTGACCCAGAGGAATACACGGGCTTTGCCTTCGGTATGGGCCTCGAGCGCACGCTGCAGTTCCGCAATGGCTTGACCGATATGCGCGACATGGTCGAAGGCGATGTCCGCTTCACCCTGCCGTTTGGCGTGCAGGCTTAAAACCCAGAAAGGATAGACACACTAATGCTTATTTCCCAAGACTGGGTCACCCGCATCCTGGGCGCTAAGAACCCTGGTTGGAACGTTTCCGCTGCCGATATGGACTCCGGATTCGTGCGCGTCGGTTTTGAAACCGAGGGCTATGCTGCCGTTCCGGAGAGCACTGGTCCGCTGGTCATCGGCCAGGTGGTAGAGATTGAGGAACTTACTCAGTTCAAAAAGCCCATCCGCTACTGCCAGGTAAATGTAGGCCAGGCTAATGGGACGGGTGAGCTCCAGGGCATCATTTGCGGTGCCCGCAACTTCCGCCTGAATGATTATGTCGTAGTAGCTCTTCCGGGCTCGGAATTGCCAGGGGGCTTTAAGATTGCGGCTCGCGAGACCTACGATCATATCTCTAATGGCATGCTGTGCTCCGGTGCTGAGCTCGGTTTGGGTGCACAGGCTAACGGCATCATCGTCTTGGGTGATGACGTCGCTGATAAGGTGGGCGAGGATGCTCGCCCGATTATTGGTCTGCACGATACGGACTTTGACGTCAACATCACCCCGGATCGCGGCTACGCCCTGTCCGCGCGCGGTTTGAGCCGAGAGATTGCCTCCGCTTTCGATCTAGAATTTGCCGATATTGCCGAAGACCCGTCCGTTGCTGGCATTGATACCTCCGCTGTTCCAGCGGCGCAGGGCTCGCTTATCGACGTCACTCTCAACCCCGAGACCAAGGCGCAGCGTTTCGGCCTCCGCAAGGTCTCCGGCATAGACCCGCAGGCACGCACCCCGTTCTGGCTAGAGCGCGAGCTCATGCTCTGCGGCCAGCGCAGCGTAAACCTGCCCACGGACATTACTAACTATGTGATGTTGCTTTTGGGCGCCCCGATGCATGCCTTTGATGCCAACGTTATCCAAGGAAATCTCGTTGTCCGTAATGCGGACGAAGGCGAGAAGTTTGAGACCTTGGATCACGTAAAGCGTGAGCTTTCTGCAGAAGATGTGGTCATCTGCGATGACAACGGCATCCAGTCGCTGGCCGGTGTCATGGGCGGTACTACCTCCGAAATCTCGGAGGAGACCACTGATGTGGTCTTCGAATCCGCTATCTGGGATCCGATTACCGTGGCGCGCACCTCCCGCCGCCATAAGTTGTCTTCTGAATCCTCGCGTCGCTTCGAGCGCGGCGTGGATCCTGCGATTGTCGAGGTCGCTCTAGACACCGCATGTGCGCTCTTGCAGCAGCTGGCGGGCGGCACCATTGAGGAAGGCCGGACGCTTATCGGGGACGTCGCCAAGCGCGAGCCCATTGCCCTGCGCACCGCAAAGGCTAGCGAGTATGCCGGCGTTGACTACTCCCGTGAGACTGTTATTTCCCGCCTCGAGGAAGTCGGCTGCACTGTTGCCGATGAGGGTGACATGCTGCAGGTAACGCCCGCTACGTGGCGCACCGATATCTCCATGGATGTTGACCTCATTGAGGAGGTCCTACGTCTTGAGGGCTTGGAGGACATTCCTACCGTCCTGCCTACTCCGGCCGGCGGTCGCGGTCTCACCCCAGCGCAGAAGCGTCGCCGCGCTATTGGCCACGGCCTGGCCTATGCCGGTTATGCAGAGGTATTGCCGGCTCCGTTCGTGGCGAACGACACCTTTGATGTGTGGGGCTTGGACAAGGATGATGCTCGCCGCCGCACCGTAGAGGTGCAGAATCCGCTTGAGGCAGATAAGGCCATCTTGTCCACGACTCTGCTCCCGAACATGCTGGAGGCCATCGGCCGCAATGTTGCGCGTGGCCGCAGCGACCTCGCCCTATATGGTCTGCAGCAGGTGGCATTCAAGCGCGCCGAGGCATCGCCCATGCCCTCTGTAGAGCAGCGACCTTCTGAACAGGCTGTTTCCGAACTTCTGGATACTCTTCCTGAGCAGCCGCTGCACGTTGCAACGGTGGCCACCGGCAATATCGAGCATGAGGGCCCGTGGGGCGAAGGACGCGCATATAGCTACGCCGACGCCATCGAATCCGCCCGCCAGGTCGCTCGCGCCGCCGGTGTGGATATCGAGCTTGAGGCCGCGCACGTTCTTCCCTGGCACCCAGGCCGGTGTGCTGCCGTGAAGGTGGCTGGCACCGATGTGGTCTTGGGCCATGCCGGTGAGCTTCACCCGCAGGTTCTGGAAGCGCTGAACCTGCCGGCGCGTACTTGCGCCATGGAGCTGGACGTTACCGCTATGCCATTGGAAGAGAAATTCCCTGCGCCGGTACTGTCCTCCTTCCCAGCGTTGCACCAGGACATTGCGCTCGTGGTGGATGAAGACGTCCCAGCAGAGCGCGTGCGCGCCACCGTGGAAGAGGGGGCGGGTGAGCTCATCGAGTCCGTCGAGCTCTTCGACATTTTCCGTGGTGAGCAGTTGGGTGAGGGCAAGAAGTCCTTGGCCTTCCAGCTTCTGTTCCGTGCAGCGGACCGCACGTTGACCGATGAGGAAGTCAACGAGCACCGTACGGCGGCAGCGGAGCTGGCTAAGCAGCGCTTGGGCGCAGAGATGCGCGCATAGCTTTCCCAAAAAAGGGGCGGTGAGATTTAGCTCACCGCCCCTTTTTCATACATTTTTCCGCTCCTGACGAAGCTTTAACCAGGCATTTTTCTAAATTGTATGAATAACATACGGTCGAGTGTATTTATTGCTATAGTCACCCCTATGACGATTTCAGTAGCAATTGCAGGCGCCACCGGATACGTGGATGCGGAATTTCTTGCGGAAGTTACCCATAAGGGTGACTATCTGCGGCAAGAGATTGAAAAATTGCCGCTTGTAGAACGCGTACGCGGCCGCGGCCTGATGCTCGGCATTGTTTTAGCACAACCGGTGGCTAAGCAGGCCGTGCGCGACGGGCTTGCACAGGGGCTCATCCTCAACGCACCCAGTGAGAATGTACTCCGCCTCACCCCGCCCTTGGTTATTTCCCAAGATGAACTAGACACAGCACTGACAACACTTCGGACGATAATGGAGGAACTGGCATGAGCCTTCGACACGTTCTGGCTGACGACGATCTCAGCCCACAAGAACAAGCAACCGTTTTGGACCTAGCTGAAAGGCTCAAGAAGGATCCCTTTGCAGAGCGCCCACTAGAGGGACCTAAGACCGTGGCGGTGCTTTTTGATAAAACGTCTACGCGGACCCGCTTTTCCTTTGAAACCGCAGTAGCGAATATGGGCGGCAAGGCCATTACCGTCGATACTTCTACGACTCAGATGAGCAAGGGGGAGTCCTACCAGGACACGGCCGCGGTGCTTTCGCGGTACGTGGAGGCAATCGTGTGGCGCACCTTTGACCATGACAACCTTCTCCAGATGGCGGAGACTGCTACCGTTCCTCTGGTCAATGCGCTTTCCGACGACCTGCACCCCTGCCAGATTTTGGCTGACCTGCTGACCTGTCGCGAGAATTTGGGTGACCTAAAAGGTAAAAAGGCCGTCTACCTGGGCGATGGCGATAATAATATGGCTAACTCCTACATGATTGGTTTTGCCACGGCCGGCATGGACGTCTCTATTATCGCGCCCGAAGGATTCCAGCCGCGCCAGGAATTCGTCGACCGCGCGCGCAAGCGGGGCAACATCACCATTACTGATGACGTGGATGAAGTTGAAGGTGCAGACGTAGTCATCACCGATACTTGGATCTCTATGGGGCAGGAAAATGATGGCCGCGATAGGCGTACGCCGTTCCTGCCATATCAGGTTGATTCGACCATAATGAGCAAAGCGCATAAGGATGCAATATTCTTACATTGTTTGCCGGCGTACCGTGGAAATGAGGTCACGGCTGAGGTAATTGATGGACCACAGTCGCGCGTCTTTGATGAAGCGGAGAACCGCCTGCATGCGCAGAAAGCGCTTCTTGTCTGGTTGCTCGAAATAAATAAGGAGATCAACTAAGTAATGAACACCCCGACCACCCGCAATGCTCGGCAGGCCAAGATCCTAGAGATTTTGGATCGCAATCGCGTCACCAGCCAGGTGCAACTATCCGAGCTTCTCCTCGCAGACGGCATCGACATCACGCAGGCCACTTTGTCCCGTGACTTGGATGAGCTGGGCGCGAAGAAGGTAAAGCGCGATGGTGGCCGTTCCTTCTACGTGGTCGGCGGTGAGCTGGAGCAATTTGAAGACCAGGTGGGCGGCCCCCGTGAAAAGCTGCGCCGCATGCTCGATGAACTGGTGGTATCCCATGATTCTTCCGGCAATATAGCTATGTTGCGCACCCCTGCCGGTGCGGCCCAGTACCTTGCCAGCTTTATTGACAGGGTGGGGCTGCACGATGTCATTGGTTGCATCGCCGGCGATGACACCATCTTCGTCCTGGCGCGCGAGGGCGTCACGGGCGCAGATCTGGCGGTGACACTTACCACGCGAAATATTTAGACGGTGGTGGTGGCAATCCAGACCACCATCGTATATTATGTGCTTAGATGAATTGTTTCCAATAGAACAAGGAGATTAACCATGTCCGCACGCGTAGTCTTGGCTTACTCTGGTGGCCTTGATACTTCCGTTGCCATCCCATACCTGGCAAAAATGACCGGTGGTGACGTTGTCGCCGTTTCCCTGGACTTGGGCCAAGGCGGCGAAGATATGGAATCGGTTCGCCAGCGTGCACTTGACTGCGGTGCCGTAGAGTCCATCGTTATCGATGCCAAGGATGAGTTCGCAGAGGAATACTGTGTTCCCACCATCAAGGCAAACGGCATGTACATGAAGCAGTACCCGTTGGTATCGGCTATTTCCCGCCCCCTCATTACTAAGCACTTGGTAAAGGCCGCGCAGGAATTCGGCGGCACCCACGTCTCCCACGGCTGCACCGGCAAGGGTAATGACCAGGTACGCTTCGAGGTTTCCTTCCGCGCCCAGGATCCTTCCCTCGAAATCATCGCCCCTGCACGCGATTATGCGTGGACCCGCGATAAGGCCATCGCCTTCGCGGAAGAGATTAACCTGCCGATTGAGCAGTCCGCTTCCTCGCCATTTTCCATCGATCAGAACTTGTGGGGCCGCGCGGTAGAGACCGGATTCCTTGAGGATCTGTGGAATCCGCCAACGAAGGATCTCTACGCCTATACCGAGGATCCAGGCCTGGGTAATGCCCCGGATGAAATTATCATCTCCTTTGAGAAGGGCATCCCCGTAGCAGTTGATGGTCAGAAGATGTCCCCGCTGCAAGTTATTGAAGAGGTCAACCGCCGCGCTGGTGCGCAGGGCATTGGCCGTCTGGATATGGTGGAGGACCGCTTGGTAGGCATTAAGTCCCGTGAGGTCTATGAGGCTCCGGGCGCCATGGTCCTCATCCAGGCCCACGAGGCGCTGGAGGATGTCACCGTGGAGCGCGAGTTGGCTCGCTACAAGCGCTTGACCGATGCCCGCTGGTCCGAGGAGGTCTACGACGGCCTCTGGCACTCGCCGCTGAAGCGTTCCTTGGATGCTTTCGTTGAGGAGTCCCAGGAAAACGTCACCGGCGATATCCGCCTGAGCATGCATGCCGGTACCGCCACGGTCACCGGTCGCCGTTCCGGCCAGTCGCTGTACTCCTTTGACCTGGCTACTTATGACACTGGCGATACCTTCGACCAGACCGCAGCTAAGGGCTTTGTGCAGCTGCACGGCCTGTCCACCCAGATCTCCAACCAGCGTGACCGCGACGGCGGTTTCCCCACCAGCGTGCAGAAGTAGGAGCACATGGAACCGCATAAAACTAACGAGGGTGCCCTATGGGGTGGCCGCTTCTCCGGCGGACCGTCTGAGGCGATGTTTGCCCTCTCTGTATCCACTCACTTTGACTGGGTGCTGGCGCCATATGACGTACTAGCCTCCAAGGCGCATGCCAAGGTGCTGCACAAAGCGGGCTTGCTTTCCGACGCCGATTTGGACACCATGCTCTCCGGCCTCACCGAGCTAGGGGAGAAGGTGGCCTCCGGTGAGTTCCGCCCAGCACCAACGGACGAAGACGTCCACGGTGCGATGGAGCGCGGGCTCATCGAGATTGTGGGCCCAGAGGTAGGCGGTCGCCTGCGCGCCGGCCGTTCCCGTAATGACCAGGTCGCAACCCTGTTTCGCATGTGGGTACGTGATGCCATTCGCGATACCGCGGCTCAGGTGAGTGACTTGGTGGATGCATTGGCCGATCAGGCCGCTGCCCACCCCGATGCCATCATGCCGGGTAAAACCCACTCGCAGGCGGCACAGCCAGTTCTGTTGGCGCACGAGCTTTTGGGGCATGCGCAGCCACTTCTGCGCGATATTGAGCGTCTGCAGGACCTGGATAAGCGCTTGGCTGTATCGCCCTACGGTTCCGGTGCTCTAGCCGGTTCCTCCTTGCAACTGGATCCGGAAGCCATTGCGGAAGAGCTCGGCTTTGATGCCGCCGCGGAGAATTCCCTGGATGGCACTGCGGCTCGTGACTTCGCCTCCGAAACGGCATTCGTCTTGGCGCAGATTGCCGTCGACATGTCCCGACTTTCGGAAGAAATTATCTACTGGTGCACGCCGGAATACGGCTACGTCACCCTGGATGATGCATGGTCGACCGGCTCGTCCATCATGCCGCAAAAGAAGAATCCGGACGTTCCGGAGCTTACCCGCGGCAAGACTGGACGCCTTATCGGTAACCTCACTGGCCTCCTGTCTACGCTGAAGGCACAGCCGCTGGCCTATAACCGCGACCTGCAGGAAGATAAGGAGCCCATCGTTGATTCGGTGGCGCAGCTTAACCTGCTGCTGCCGGCAATGACCGGACTGGTGTCCACGCTGACTTTCCACGAGGACCGCATGCGCGAACTTGCCCCGCGCGGGTTCACGTTGGCTACCGACTTGGCCGAATGGATGGTTCGCCAAGGCGTTCCTTTCCGCGAGGCGCACGAAGCGTCCGGCGCCTGCGTGCGCATCGCTGAGGAGCGGGGAGTTGACCTAGTGGAGCTCACCGATGAGGAGTTGGCGGGCGTCGACAAGCGGCTAAAGCCTAGCGTCCGTGAAGTACTCACCATCGACGGGGCAGTGGCCTCTCGTGCCACCAAGGGTGGCACCGCTGGTGTCCGCGTGGCTGAGCAGCGCGAGACTGTCCGCCAGCGTGCCGCGGCTGCTCGCTCGTGGGCGCAGAAGCCGCTGCGCTAATTCTCGGTGCGCTTTAGAAACCGCATGGTCTTCGGCCATGCGGTTCTTTTTTATCTCGCTGCGGGGGTGGGAGATTGACCCCCATTCCCAACCTGTCAACTGCGTTGTTGAACACAATGGGGGTAGTGGTGACATGGGTAACAGTGTGGTGCGTTAGTATTCATGCAGGGAATGTGACCTAACAGACTCATTCACCGTAATGAAAGGACGATCTCTCCTATGACAGTAAATTCTCCGCCCACTCCAGCTGGGCCACACGAGAATGAAAAGGCGGTCTACGCCTCGGAAGACCATGGCCTGCAAAAGGGAATGGGCAATCGCCAGCTGCAGATGATTGCCATCGGTTCCGCAATCGGTACCGGCCTTCTCCTGGGCACCGGCGGCCGCCTGCAGGACGCAGGCCCCTTCCTCGCCGTGCTCTACCTCGTATGTGGCTTCTTCGGCTACATCATCTTGCGTTCACTTGGCGAGCTCATCGTCTATCGCCCCAGCTCCGGCTCCTTCGTGTCCTATGCTCGCGAGTTTTATGGCGAAAAGACCGCTTTCGTCACTGGCTGGTTGTACTGGGGAAACTGGGCCATGACCCTGGTGGCGGACGGCACAGCCGTCGCCATCTACATCAAGTGGTTTAGTCAGTACACGTCGTGGCTCGATGCCGTCCCGCAGTGGTTACTTGCACTCGTCGTCATCTGCGGCATCCTCGTGTTCAATATGCTCTCGGTGAAGATCTTCGGCGAGCTGGAGTACTGGTTCTCCTTGATTAAGATCGTCGCGCTGATCATCTTCATGTTGGTAGCCATCGGCGTCCTCATCTTTGGCCACCCGAGTGGCGACCCGACCGGCTTTAGTCTCATTTCTAACTCCGGCGGCTGGTTACCTAATGGCTTGATGCCAGCCGTGATCGTCGTCCAGGGCGTCGTCTTCGCCTATGCCGGCATTGAGCTCGTTGGTACCACTTCCGGCGAGACCAAGAATGTAGAAAAGCACATTCCGCGTGCAGTCAACAACGTGCTGCTGCGCATCCTGATTTTCTACTTCGGCTCCGTGCTGCTACTCACGCTCGTGCTGCCGTACACCGACTACGTCGCTGATGTTTCCCCATTCGTGACCTTCTTTGAGTCCCTTGGCGTAGGAGCGGCGGCCCCGATTTTCCAGCTTGTCGTTATCACCGCTGCGATTTCCTCGCTCAACGCCGGCCTGTATTCCACCGGCCGCATTATGTACAACATGTCCACCTCCGGCTCCGGCCCGAAGTTCGGCGCTCGCATGTCCAAGTCTGGCGTGCCCTACGGCGGCATCGTCATGGCGGCCATGGTGGGCTTGGTAGGCGTCTTCCTCAACTATGTGGTGCCGGAGATGGCGTTTGAAATCGTGCTCAACCTGGCAGCCCTGGGCACATTGGCGTCCTGGGCGGCAGTTGCGCTCTCGCACCTCAAATTTGTGCGCCTGGCCAAGAGCGGAAGCTACACCCGACCGGGATACCGCTCGCCGTTTGGCGAAGGCGGAGACTGGGCAGTGCTCATCTTCATTGGCCTAGTCATTATCTTGATGGCCTTTGATTATCCAATCGGCACCTTTGCACTTGCATCGACCCTGCTCCTCGTTCCGGTCTTTATGGCAATGTGGTACGCATGGCGCGACCGCATTCGCGCCATCGCGGAAGAGAGGAAGGCCAAGCACCTGCCAACCTCCAGCTTCCCGGCTGCACCGCAAACAGACCTTCACCCAAAGAAATAGAAAGGAACTTTTATGAACCACGCAGTTAAGTTCGTAGATGTAGAGAATATGGCGCGCTGGATTCAGCGCGAAGGCGTAGAAAACATCATTACCGGAATGGTGGACTACCTTGAGGCCGACTACCGCGAGTGGGAGCGCTTCGACAAGATTCCGCGCGTTGCCTCCCACACCCCGTTCGGCGTTATCGAGCTCATGCCTACCTCCAATGGCAAGGAGTACTCCTTCAAGTACGTCAACGGTCACCCATCCAACCCAGCTCGCGGTTTCCAGACCGTTACTGCCTTTGGCGTGCTTGCCGACGTCGACAATGGTTACCCCACCTTCGAAGCCGAGATGACGCTGCTTACCGCACTGCGTACCGCCGCGACCTCCGCCATGGTGGCAAAGCACTTGGCACGCAAGGATTCCAAGCGCATGGCCATGGTTGGTGCGGGCTCCCAGTCCGAGTTCCAGGCGCTTGGCTTCCGCGGCGTTATGGGAATTGAGGACATTACCATCTATGACATCGACCCTGAGGCGGTAGAAAAGTTCAAGCGCAACTTGGAGCCACTGGGCTTTAATATCACTGCTTGTTCCAGCGTCGACGAGGCGGTTTTGGGTGCAGACATCATCACCACCTGTACCGCAGACAAGGCTCAGAACCAGATTCTGGCTGAGCGCCACGTCGCCCCAGGCGTACACCTCAATGCCGTTGGTGGCGACTGCCCGGGCAAGACCGAGCTGGAGAGCTCCATCCTGGACAAGTCCAAGGTCTTCGTAGAATTCCCAGAGCAGACCCGCATCGAAGGTGAAATCCAGCAGAAGCCGGAAGACTTCCCGGTTGTCGAGTTCTACCAGGTGCTCACCGGTCAGGCCACCGGCCGCGATGACGATGAGCAGATCACGCTCTTCGACGACGTCGGATTCGCCATCAACGACTTCTCCGCCCTGCGTTACCTGCGCGATTCTGTCAAGGGCACCGACCTGGAGTCCGAGATCGACATCATCGCCAACCCGGATGACCCGAAGGATCTCTTCTCCCTGGTTGCAAACGTTCCCTCCCTGCTCTAAGTCGAAGGTGGGGTAGAGGGATCCAACTTCTTCCTCTACCCGCTAAGATAAGACGCATGAGTCTTGACCCGAAGTTGCTAGAGGTCCTTGTCTGCCCGCAAGACAAGGGCCCTTTGACATATCTGGAAGATAAACAGGTCCTCGTCAACGAGCGGCTGGGCATTGCCTATCCCATTGAGGATGACATCCCAGTCATGCTTGTAGACCACGCCCAGAAATGGCCAGCTTAACTTCGACTTTTAGAAAGACCCCCATGAATATCATCGATGAACTGCAATGGCGCGGACTGATCAATCAGTCCACCGATCTTGAGGCCCTGCGCGAGGCATGTGAGAACCCCATCGCGCTGTACTGTGGGTTCGACCCCACGGGCGACTCCCTCCATGCTGGCCACTTGGTCCCACTTATCATGCTGCGCCGCTTCCAAAACGCCGGCCACCACCCAATCGCATTGGCGGGTGGCGCAACTGGCTTTATTGGTGATCCGCGCGACGTCGGCGAGCGCTCCATGCTGAGCGAGGAAGACTTGGCCCATAACCTCGAGGCCATCAAGGGGCAGCTGCGTCGGTTCATCGACTTCGACGGCGAGCAGGCTGCCACCATGGTCAACAACGCCGATTGGACCATGAACATGTCCGTCATCGACTTTTTGCGTGACGTGGGTAAGAACTTCTCCCTCAACACGATGCTGGATCGCGATACCGTCAAGCGGCGCCTCGAGGGCGACGGCATTTCTTACACCGAGTTCTCCTACATGCTTCTACAGTCCAATGACTTCGTGCAGCTTCGCCGCGAGCGCGATTGCGTATTGCAGATCGGCGGCGGTGACCAGTGGGGCAATATCGTCTCTGGCGTAGACTTAAACCGTCGTATCGATGGCGCCAAGGTCCATGGCCTTACGGTGCCTCTGGTTACCGACGCCTCCGGACAGAAGTTCGGCAAGTCTACTGGCGGCGGAAAGCTATGGCTCGATCCGGAAAAGACTTCCGCATACTCCTGGTACCAGTACTTCCTCAATGCAGGAGACTCTGTAGTTATTGACTACCTGCGCTGGTTTACCTTCCTGACGCAGGAGGAAATCGCCGAATACGAGCGTGCGGTAGAAGAAGAACCTTATAAGCGCGCCGCTCAGCGCCGCTTGGCACAAGAGATGACCGATCTGGTTCACGGTGAAGAGGCAACCAAGGCTGTCGAGCTTGCCGCTCAAGCGCTATTCGGCAAGGCCGAACTCTCCGAGCTGGATGAAAAGACCCTTGCTGGCGCGCTCTCTGAAACCACTGTCGCCGAAGTTGCCGCCGGCGAACCGCGCACAATTGTTGACCTGCTGGTGGCTAGCGGCTTGGCCGATTCCAAGGGTGCTGCCCGCCGCACCATTAAGGAAGGCGGTGCCTACGTGAATAACCAGCGCATTGAATCGGCAGAGTGGGAGCCGTCTGCAGAAGACCTCCTGCATGGCAGCTGGCTCGTGTTGCGCAGAGGCAAGAAGAACTTCGCTGGCGCTAAGTTGAGCTAAACAGCAGTAGATGACGTCCGTTCCACTCGTTGGAAGGGCGTCATTTTTCATTTTTGTACTCTGCCCTGCGGGTTTGTGTTGTGTGGTTGTGGTGGACTACATTAATCGAAGTCGCCGCGAGGTAGCCGGGAGGTTACTTTTGAGCGAATTTGGTGCGGACTTGGTTCGATGATTTGACAGGGTTCATTGAGTTGAGTACGTTTGTACGAGCCGCCAACGAGAGGTTAACGGAAAGTTAATTTTCTTGGGGTGTGTGGATGATGTTTGAGAACTCAATAGTGTGCCAATGTACTTTTTATTTTTTGTGTGCATGGTTGTGTGTTGATTGGTTTGTCTGCCAATAGGCCTAGGTGGTTTGTTGGTTGGTGTGTGCCGGTTGGGTATGTGAAACGCGTACCTTTTTGAATGCTGTTTGGTGTTTCGGCTGCATTGAGATGGATTGGTTGGCATGTGATTGTGTTCAACTTTTTGGTTTCCTCTTTTTTGACCCCGTCGGGTTGAGGGAACTGTTTATTTTTCTTTGTAGTAATTTTTTGGACGCCAGCACAGGCTTTTGTGGTTTGTGGTGGTTTGTTCTTTTGTTGGGTTTCGGGCTTTTCACGGCCTGTTTCGGATTTGTTCTGAAATTTTTTTGTGGAGAGTTTGATCCTGGCTCAGGACGAACGCTGGCGGCGTGCTTAACACATGCAAGTCGAACGGAAAGGCCCTGCTTGCAGGGTACTCGAGTGGCGAACG
>NZ_JAKRDX010000019.1:0-39173 GCF_022347235.1 Corynebacterium tuberculostearicum | reverse complement strand
TACAACACCGAACGCATCCAACAACGACTCAAGGGCCTGACCCCGATGCAATATCGAAATCAGACCCTTGAAGCCCTAACCGCCTAGAATTAAACCAGTCCAACTTTCGGGGGCCAGTTCACACGCGGTTTTCGGGGCTTATTTGATCGAAACGTGCTCGCTACCCCTGGGCGCTAGAATGAAGGCCATGCGACCTGAGCTTTCTTCTTATGCCCATCTTGCCTCCGGCAAGGTCCGCGATATCTACGATGTAGATGAGAACACCCTGTTGATGGTGGTCTCGGACCGCATCTCGGCCTACGACCATGCCCTCGAACCGGCCATCCCGGACAAGGGCCGCGTGCTGACCGCAACCTCGAAGTTCTTCTTCGACTCCATCGATTTCCCCAACCACCTGGCCGGCCCGCTCGATGATGAGCGCATCCCCGCCGAGTGCCTCGGCCGCGCGATGGTGGTCAAGAAGCTGGATATGCTGCCCTTCGAGTGCGTGGCCCGCGGCTTCCTCACCGGTTCCGGCCTGAAGGAGTACAAGGCCAACGGCACCGTGTGCGGTATCGAGCTGCCGGAGGGCCTGGTCGAGGCTTCCCGCCTGCCCGAGCCCATCTTCACCCCGGCCACCAAAGCAGAACAGGGCGAGCACGATGAGAACGTCTCCTTCGACTACGTGGTGGACAAGCTGGGCGCAGAGCGCGCCGAAGAGCTGCGCGCGGCCACCCTCCGCATCTACTCCGAGGCCGCCGCGCTCGCGGAGGAGAAGGGCATTATCCTCGCCGATACCAAGTTTGAGTTCGGCCTAGACCAAGACGGCACCCTCGTGCTGGCCGATGAGGTCCTTACCCCAGATTCCTCCCGCTACTGGCCGGCCGATTCCTACGTGGAGGGCGAGGTCCAGCCATCCTTCGACAAGCAATACGTGCGCAATTGGCTGACTTCCGACGCCTCCGGGTGGGACCAAGCCGCTGACGGCACCCCGCCCCAGCTTCCCGACGACGTCGTTTCCGCCACCCGCCTGCGCTACATCGAGGCCTATGAGCGGCTTTCCGGTGAGCGCTTTGCGGACTTCCTCTCGCCCGAGGCCTAGCTCTCGCGCTTTGGGGCGCCACGCGTACAGTGGGGCGGCATGAGCAACGAGAATCTTTCCGCCCCCGTGGCCGCCGTTCACCCCGTGACCCGTTCCTTCCACGGACGCGAGTTCGTGGATAACTACGAGTGGCTGCGCGATAAGGAATCCCAGGAAACCCTGGATTACCTCAACGCAGAAAATGATTACACCAAGGCGAAGACCGCGCACTTGGATGAGATGACGGAGAATATCTTCCAGGAGATTAAGTCCCGCATCAAGCAAACCGATATGTCCGTGCCTTCTCGCCGCGGCGATTACTGGTACTACGGCCGCACTGAGGAGGGCAAGAGCTACGGCTACTCCTGCCGCCTCCCGGTAGAGGAGGGGGCTGACCCATGGACCGCCCCGGTTATCCCAGAGGAAGGCACCCCGGCAGGCGAGGAGATTATCCTTGACGCCAACGCGCTGGCGGAGGGCAAGGACTTCTTTGCCCTCGGCGCCGCCTCCATCTCTGATTCCGGCCGCTACCTGGCCTATTCCGTGGACTTCGCCGGCGACGAGCGCTTCGAGCTCTACATTAAGGACTTGGAAAGCGGCGCGCTTCTCGACGACCACCTCAAGGGCATCTTCTACGGCGCCACCTGGGCCGGCGACGGCTATATCTTTTACACGACCGTCGACGAGGCATGGCGCCCCGACGCCATCTGGCGCCACAAGGTCGGCACCGCGCAGTCCGAAGACGTGCAGGTGTTCAAGGAAGAAGACGAACACTTCAACGTCGGCATAGGCAGCGCTCGCTCCGATAAGTTCCTCTTCCTTGGCGTGAGCTCCAAGGTGACTTCTGAGGTGTGGGTCCTCGAAGAAGACAACCCCGAGGGTGAATTCCGCCTGCTGTGGGAGCGCGAATCCGGCGTGGACTACGACGTCGACCACGCCGTCGTCAAGGGCGAGGATTACTGGATCGTCACCCACAACGCCACCGGCCCCAACTTCGAGGTCGGCTATACCAAGGCCAAGGATGAGCTGCCCGCCCTACGCGAGCTGCTGGCGCTCTTGCCGCACGAGGAGACCACCCGCATCGAGGGCGTGGACACCTACCGCGATCAGATTGTGGTGGGCTACCGCCGCGGCGGCATCGGCCGCGCCGCAATCATGCGCGTGAACGACGGCTTTAGCGAATTCGAGGAGCTCAACTTCAACGAAGAACTCTTCACCGTGTCCGTATCCGGCAACCCCGAGTGGGACGCACCGGTGCTGCGCGTGAGCTACGTGTCTTTCACCCAGCCCTCCCAGCTCTTTGATTACCGCGTGGATACCGGCGAATTTACTCTACTCAAGGAGCAGGAGGTTCCCGGTGGCTATAACCCAGATGATTATGTGGCCTACCGCTTGTGGACCACGGCTGCCGACGGCACTGACATCCCCGTCTCCATTGTCCATCGCGCCGATCTTGACCGCACCCAGCCGAATCCGACTCTGCTCTACGGCTATGGCTCCTACGAGGTCAGCGTGGATCCCGCCTTCTCCGTTACCCGCCTGTCCCTGATGGACCGCGGCATGATTTTTGCGGTCGCCCACGTGCGCGGCGGCGGCGAGATGGGGCGTACCTGGTATGACGACGGCAAAATGCTCAAGAAAAAGAACACCTTTACCGACTTCATCGACGTCGCCGATGACCTCATCGCTCGCGGCGTGACCACCGCAGACCAAATGGTGGCCGAGGGCGGTTCGGCCGGCGGAATGCTCATGGGCGCTATCGCCAATATGGCCCCTGACCGCTTCACCGCCATCCAAGCCGTTGTTCCGTTCGTGGATCCTCTGACCTCGATCCTCATGCCGGAACTGCCGCTTACCGTGCCTGAGTGGGAGGAATGGGGCGACCCGTACCACGATCCTGAGGTCTATGACTACATGAAGTCCTACTCGCCGTACGAGAATATCGAGGCCAAGGACTATCCGGACATCCTGGCTATTACCTCGCTCAATGACACCCGCGTGCTCTATGTTGAGCCGGCCAAGTGGATCGCCCAGCTGCGAACGACGGCCACCGGCGGCGAGTTCTTGCTCAAAACCGAAATGGCCGCGGGCCATGGCGGCGTGTCCGGTCGCTATGAAAAGTGGCGCCAGAATGCCTTCGAGTACGCGTGGACCATCAACAAGGCCACCGGCTTGGAGAAGTAAAACCCGGATAGGGGGCCAACGCGCGAATCCTAAATTCCTGTGCGATAATTTTCCTTATGAATGGCCACCTTCTGGTATCTATCTCCAGCATCTTTGATGACACACGGAAGCAGGCTAGCCGGCTCCTCTCGATCCTTGATCGGGAGGAGATTCCTGTTTCCCTGCTGATTGCCCCGCATATCGACGGCAACTGGCACCTCGCCAAAGACAAAGACACCAAGAAGTGGCTGCAAGACCAAGCCGATGCCGGCCGCGTTCTTATCCTGAACGGTTTCGATCGTTCGGTGCAGGGCCGCCGCGCGGAATTCGCTAACCTCGATTCTCACGAGGCGAAGCTGCGCCTTGCCGGAGCCACCCGCCAGATGGCCAAGATCGGCTTCGAGCCCACCATCTTCGCGCCCCCTCGCTGGCGCATGTCGCCCGGCACCTTGCAGGTCTTGCCGCAGTTCAAGTTTGAGGTAGCCGCCTCCACCCGCGGCATTCTCCAGATCAATTCCGGTAAGTTCCACCAGGCCCGCAACCTTTCTTTTGGTGAGGGCTTTGGTTCCGCCAAGTGGTGGCGCAAGAACATTATTCGCGCTGCTGAGCGCTCCGCCCAGCGTGGCAACACCGTCCGCCTTTCGGTTTCCGGCCGCAACTTGGATGACCGCAAAGTTATTAATGACTTCGTCAAAGCCGCCGACCGGGCCATCAACGCCGGCGCGACCCCTGCCGATTACGGCGCTTACCTTCCGAAATAGTCCGCGCATTCCCTCACCAGAGGCTCCGCGGAGCAATAAGTGCAGCTTCGCGATTTTCGTCCATATAAACGCCCATTTCCGTCGACGGTTGTGGTGGTTTATATGGACGAAATCGTTGAAATCACAAAAATTAAGACCCCGCCGCTTGGGATTTATCCAAAAGCGAGCGGGGTTTGCGTTTGTGGGAGGTTAGCGCTGCAGGCTAGTGATGAAGTTCTTCACTTCCTTTGGCAGCATGACCCAGATGGGGGCCGGGATGGCCTTCTGGAGGTTGCCGGTCACGGCGAGGAAACCAGGGATGGCGACGAGGCCAGCGATGGCCGCGATGGCGGCGGCGATGCCTGCACCGACGGAGCTGGTGCTGGAGCTAGAGCCGGAGGCAGGCTTATCCGGCTTCTCAGAAGGATTCTCGGAGGGCTTGTCCTCTGGCTTACCTGGCTCATCGGAAGGCTTGTCCGCAGGATCATCCGGCTGGCCGGCGGAGTCGTCCGCGCCGAGGGTGAAGCCGACCTTGACCGGGTCGTGGTCGGAGGCGCGGAATGGGGAGTCATCGTAGAAGTCGACGATGTTGTAATTGCGGCGGGAATACTCGAAGGCGACGGGTTCGTCGGCATTGATGTTCCACACTTGGGCGTCGTCAAGCGTGCCGGTGGCAACCTTATTGGCCAGCACGTGATCCAAGGTGCCAAGCAGGCCGGAGAACTGGTAGGAGGGATCGGCACCATACTTTTCGGCGGGCACGGTAAAGCCATCGTTGCGGAAGACGTCGAGCGCGGTCTCGTGGGTATAGGTATTGAAATCACCCAGGGCGAAAAGCGGCTTGTCCTTCCAGTCTTCCTGCTTGTGGAGGGCATCGAGGACGGCCTGTGCCTGCGCGTTGCGCACGTTCGGGTTATTGCCCTGGCCATCGCCGGAATCGGCATCGCCCTTGGCCACCGAGCCCTTGGATTTGAAATGGTTGGCTACGGCAACGAAGGACTCCTCGCCCTCCTTTAGCGGTTGGAATTCCTGGGCGAGAGGCTCGCGGGCGGTGCCGGTGAAGCGATCATCTTGGAAGATGCGGGACTCGCCGATAGGCTTGACCACATCTTTGTGGTAGATAAACGCGGTGCGGATGACATCCGGGGAATCCGGTACGGCGTCCTTAGAAGGGGAAGGAACGAAGGCCCACTTATCGGAGCCTGCGGCCTCGTTGAGCTTTTCCGTCAGGTGCTTGAGGGCCTTATCGCGCTGGGCAAAGTCACCGGTGACAGCGTAGCCATCTTCGATTTCGGAAAGGCCGATGACATCGGCATCGAGGCCGTTGATGGCGGCGACAATCTTGCGCTCCTGGTCTTCTAGTGCAGATTGGGTATAGGCGCCGCGGGTCTTGCCGCGGTTGACGGTGACCTTATTGCCCTCGCGGTCGGTGTAGGCGCTGCCGCCGAATTCCTCGCCCAGGGAGGTGAAGTAGTTCAGCACGTTGAAGGCGCCAATGGTGTACTCGCCCTTGACGTCATCGATGGCGTGCAGCTCAGCCTCGCGGGAGTTCTCCCAAGAGATGGGCAGGTCTGCGCCCGCGGTGTTGCCGGTAACCGGGGTGGTGGGCTGGAAGCGCCACTGCTCATGAGAAAAGCCCACGATGACCGGGTGCTGGAAAGAGACGGTATCGGTGGTACGCAGGGACTTGATGGTCTGGGCATCATCCTGGGCGATGTACGGCAGCGGGGTATTCTGGTCGGTCTTGAGATAGTCGCGGGTGCGGCCGTCATCCAAGGTGACCAGCTTTTCGGCGTTGTCCTTGGTGAGCTTCTGGATATCGGAGTTGGGATCGGTGGAGGGGGAGAAGACATCGGAAGGCTGGCGGAAGGCTTCCTTGCCGGGGGCGAGGCCGACCTCGCCGTACTGGTTGAGCGAATAGTTATTCGTTACGGTGTGTTCGCCGGGCTGGATGAGCATGTGCTCGAAGGGCTCGCGGGCCTCGTTGCCATCGGGAAGCTGGTCTACCTTGAGCGGGGTGACCTTCTCCAGCGGGGTATCGAGCTGCGTGACCGTGGAGGCGGTGAGCTGGGTGGAGCCATAGAATTCGGAGACCTTGCCGGTGACCTCAACGGAATCTTCCAGGGCTGGGTACTGGTCGGCCGGCTTATCGCCCATGTAGACAAAGATGGCCTGGGAGGCGTCGGTGGACTCGGCGCCGGTGCCACCAGTCTGGATGGTGAAGCCATTAAGGCCGCCTTCGGTCCACACGCCGGTGACGACGCCCTCGGTGGCCACGGTCTGGTCCTTGAGCGGGGATTCGGCGCCGGTGCCCTGGATATCCGCGATGGCGGTTATGCCCTCGGGGGCAGGCTGCGCGGGCTCGGCCGGATTCTCAGGCTGCGGGGCGGGGGCCTCGTTACCGGAGTTGGTCGGGGTAGGGGCGCCGCTGGTGAAATCGGCGGCGTTGTCATCGCTATCGGTGCCCTCGGTGTCGCGGGAGGCGGACTTGGCATTGGACAGGCCCGCGGCGGCGGTGCCTTCCTTGAGGGAAGCGGCGCCGTAGCCGATGGCATCGATGGGGGTACCGGTGGCGTCGGCAAGCTGCACGGAGCCCTTGGAACCGGACATGTTGAGGTTGCCCTCGGCGTCTGGGGCAGGCAGGGCCTCGCCCGCGCCATTGCCGGCCGCGCCCTGCACCAGGAAGTAGCCGTGCGGCGCGATCGTGCCGGAAAGCTTCACCTTGCCACCGGTATTGCCGGAGGCGGAGAAGTACTCCACGGTGTAGCCGGTCAGGTCAATCGGGGCATCGGTGGGGTTATAGAGCTCGATGAAGTCATGGGTGAAGGCAGCGCCCTTATTGCCGCCTCCCCCGTAGACCTCGGAGATGACTGCGGCGGAGCCATCGGTGGCGGCCGTGGCGGTAGGAACGGCAAGGGCGGCAGAAGACAAGGCGGTGGCAAGTGCCAGCGCGCCCAGGCGGCGAGAAGACATAGAATCAACCTTAAAAAGAGAGCGACAGTGTGCGTTATTTATTAGTAGAGCGCCGCGCCGGGCCAGGTTGGAAAGCACGCCGAAGTTTGCCAGAGCGTCGTTTGAGGTTCACGTAGAGTTTGCCCAACCGGGGTGAAACCCACACTGCGGGGGTGAGTCTAGGTAAAAGGCGGGGGTGCCAACTAAACTAAGCCGCGCAGACCAAAGCCCCATACAGTAAGGCAAATATTTCATGGCTCGTGTAGTTGTCAATGTCATGCCCAAGGCGGAGATTCTGGATCCGCAGGGTCAAGCCGTCGTCCGCGCGCTGGGTCGCATCGGGGTATCCGGTGTCAGCGATGTGCGCCAGGGAAAGCGCTTCGAGCTCGAGGTCGATGACTCCGTTACCGCAGAGGACTTGGAGAAGGTAGCCGCCACGCTGCTGGCCAATACCGTCATCGAGGACTACGAGGTTGTTGGGCTGGAGGTCAAGTAAGTGACCGCCACAATCGGAGTAATCACTTTCCCCGGAACCCTGGATGATGTGGATGCCGCTCGCGCTGCCCGCACCGCCGGCGCAGAGGTCAAAAGCCTCTGGCACGCAGATACCGATCTGCACGGCGTGGATGCGGTAGTAGTGCCGGGCGGTTTTTCTTATGGTGACTACCTGCGCTCGGGCGCGATTTCCGCGCTCGCGCCGGTGATGCAGTCCGTTATTGATCGTGCGAAGCAGGGCATGCCGGTGCTCGGCATCTGCAATGGCTTCCAGATCCTTACCGAGGCGGGCCTGCTGCCAGGCGCGCTGACCCGCAATAAGGGCCTGCACTTCCACTGCACCGATACCTACCTCGAGGTGGCCAATTCCACCACCGCGTGGACTAGCGAGTTTGAGCAGGGCCAGAAGATCCTGGTGCCGGCCAAGCACGGCGAGGGCCGCTTCCAGGCCGGCGATGATGACATCGCCCGCATCGAGGGCGAGGGCCGCGTGGTCTTCCGCTATACCGATAATTACAACGGTTCCGTCAACGGCATTGCCGGTGTGAGCGATGAGTCCGGCCGCATCGTGGGCCTCATGCCGCACCCTGAGCACGCCATTGACACGCTAACCGGCCCATCCACCGACGGACTGGGACTTTTCGTATCCGCCATCAAGGCCGTCGCCCAGGCGCCGGCGGTTTAAGGAGGCCATTTTCATGACCGTTCATAATGACACCGTAGAAAAGGCGCAGTCCACCCCGGACGAGCAGCAGCCCTACGCGGAACTCGGCCTCAAGGATGACGAGTACCAGCGCATCCATGACATCCTGGGCCGCCGCCCCACCGATGCGGAGCTGACCATGTACTCCGTCATGTGGTCCGAGCACTGCTCCTATAAGTCGTCCAAGACGCACCTGCGTTACTTTGGCGAGACCATGACCGAGGAGATGGGGGAGAAGATCCTCGCCGGCATTGGTGAGAACGCTGGCGTGGTGGATATCGGAGACGGCAACGCGGTGACCTTCCGCGTGGAGTCCCACAACCACCCCTCCTACGTGGAGCCTTACCAGGGTGCGGCCACCGGCGTGGGCGGCATCGTCCGCGACATTATGGCCATGGGCGCTCGCCCGATTGCCGTGATGGACCAGCTGCGCTTTGGGCCTGCCGACGCCCCCGATACCAAGCGCGTCCTGCCCGGCGTTGTTTCCGGTATTGGTGGCTACGGCAACTCCCTGGGCCTGCCCAATATTGGCGGCGAGACCGTCTTTGATGAGACCTATGCCGGTAACCCTCTGGTCAACGCCCTGTGTGTGGGTACCCTCAAGGTCGATGACCTGAAGCTGGCCTTTGCGTCCGGCAAGGGCAACAAGGTCATGCTCTTCGGCTCCCGCACCGGTCTAGATGGCATCGGCGGTGTGTCCGTGCTGGCTTCCGATACTTTCGAGGACGGTGCCGAGCGCAAGCTGCCGGCCGTGCAGGTGGGCGACCCCTTCGCGGAGAAGGTCCTCATCGAGTGCTGCCTAGACCTCTATCACGCCGGCGTGGTCGTAGGCATTCAGGACTTGGGCGGCGCGGGCCTGGCCTGCGCCACCTCCGAGCTGGCTGCCTCCGGCGATGGCGGCATGGAGGTCAACCTCGATAATGTGCCGCTGCGCGCGCAGAATATGACCGCGGCCGAGATCCTCGCCTCCGAGTCCCAGGAGCGCATGTGCGCCGTTGTGGCTCCGGAGAACGTGGCGAAGTTCCGCGAAATCTGCGAGCACTGGGACGTCACCTGTGCCGAGATCGGCGAGGTCACCGAGGGTAATCACCTGGTCATCCGCCACCAGGGCGAGGTCGTCGTGGATGCCCCGGCCGGCACCATTGCGGACGAGGCTCCGGAGTATGACCGCCCGTATGCCCGCCCGGAGTGGCAGGACGAGTTGCAGAAGTATCAGGGCACCGACAAGCGTGGCCTGGTTGAGTCCCTGCAGAAGCTCGTGTCCTCCCCGGCGCTGTGCTCGCGCGATTTCATCATGAACCAGTACGACCGCTACGTGCGCGGCAATACCGTGCAGTCCCACCATGCGGACGCCGGCGTCCTGCGCATCGATGAGGAGACCGGCCGCGGCGTGGCCGTTTCTGCCGATGCGTCCGGCCGCTACACCAAGCTGGATCCGAACATGGGTGCCCGCCTCGCACTGGCGGAGGCCTACCGCAACGTCGCCGTCACCGGCGCCAAGCCCGTCGCGATCACCAACTGCCTGAACTACGGCTCCCCGGAGAATCCCGACGTGATGTGGCAGTTCCGTGAGTCTGTGCATGGGCTTGCCGACGCCGCCGTGGAACTTTCCATTCCCGTCTCCGGCGGCAACGTTTCCTTCTACAACCAGACCGGCGAAGAGCCGATCCTGCCCACCCCTGTGGTGGGCGTGCTGGGCGTTATCGATGACGTACACAAGGCCATCGGCAACGAGCTGGGCACCGTGGGCGAGAAGGAAGTGCTCATCGCCCTGGGCGAAACCAAGGATGAGTTCGGCGGCTCCATCTGGCAGCAGGTGAGCGCCGATACTTCCGATGCTTCCTCCCTCAATGGTCTGCCGCCGCAGGTGGATATGGCCAACGAGAAGCGCCTGGCGGAGTTCTTCCACGGCAATGATCTGCTCACCGCCGCACACGATATCTCTGAGGGTGGCCTTGCCGTCACCGCCTTTGAGATGGCAAAGCGCGCCGGTGCGACTGCCGACGGCGCCGGCCTCGGCCTCAACCTGGACCTCACCGCGGTCCATGAGGACGAGTTCGTCGCCGCCTTCTCCGAGTCCGCTTCCCGCGTGCTCGTGGCCACCACCGCCGACCGCGCCGATAAGGTCCTCGCCCGCGCCGGCGAGCTGGGCATCCCAGCCGCCATCGTTGGTGAGACCACCGAAACCGGCGCCCTCACCCTCGGCGGCGAGTCCGTCGCTATCTCCCAGCTGGTCGCCGCTTGGTCCGCCACCTTGCCGGACCTCTTTGACCACGCTGTGGGCGCTAACTCCGTAGTGGAGTAAAAACTCCCGGCGTTGGACAAACGCAACTATGCGACAATGCGGAAAGCCCGGCTTCGGCCGGGCTTTTTAGCTCGTTAGGAGCAGGGACAAGGCTCGGCCTTATGAAGAACAGCGTCGGGACGAGTTCTTTTCAAATATTTCCCTTTCAGGCAACCTTTTCTTAACGTCAACGGCCTACCGTGGGTGTGTCCCTCTACAAAATATCCGTTACTCATGGAAGCCAACGTCTAATGCGCATTCGTACTCTCGCTCTTACTGCTGCCGTTGCGTGTGCTGGTGTAACAGTGCCAGCCACCGCCGCCGAGAGTGGTCCCTATTACTCCACAAAACAGCACTATGAACCGCAGGGGCGGGAGTACTCCGAAGCTCCCGCAGGATTCCGACAGATCTATACCTCCACGGTGGACCGGCATGGCTCGCGTGGCCTGTCTAGCTTTAAGTATGACGACCTCGCGCAGCAGATGCTGGAGTATGCTCAGGAGCGTGGTGAGCTCACGCATCTAGGAGAAAAGCTTATTCCGCAGGTAGAAGCGATGATTTCCGTGAATGAGGAATTGGCCGGGGGCGCCGGACAAGACGCCGGATACGGAAACCTCACCGCCGTTGGGCGGGAAGAACTGCGGGGGATTGGTCAGCGCAATGCGCAACGCAATGCCGAGCTTATGCACAGCATCGACAGGGACGACTCCAAGGTGAAATTCATCTCTTCGGGTGAGGACCGCGCTAATGACTCTGGTTGGAGTTTCGGTGAGGCGTGGCTGAAGGAAGCTCCCACTCTTGCTGACAACCTCGTGGACGGAACCAACGATGGGCATGTCACCATCGAGCCACGCACTGACCTGATGTATGCGCATAAAGATAAGAAGTCACCGTCGTACGAAAAATATTCGGCGTGGAAAGACTCACCGCAGCTACAGGAAAAGATCCAGGAAGCATATTCCAAGCCGGCCTCCCAAGAAGCATCGCAGGAGTTGCTGTCCAAGATTTTCACCTCGGATTTTATCGATGAGCTAAAAGATGGGTCCATTTCTTTTAGCGCCCGTGAAAAGGATGGCAAGACAGTAGAAGGAATAGTGGACGCCGCGCTGCAGTTCTACAACCTGTACATCATTGCTCCAGCACTTGCTCATGAGGAGAAAACCCCTGCTGAGGGGTGGATATTTGATCAGTACATGGACGATGCGAGCGGGCCTACCTTTGTATACCTATTGGATGTAGAAGACTTCTATGAGAAGGGGCCGGCTATCGAGGGGCGCACTGTTTCTTACGACAATTATGAGCCGTTGCTTGAGGAAATGATTGAGGGCGTACAGGAGCGCGCTGCCGGTGGTGATATAGCTGCGGAATATAGGTTTGGTCACGCGGAAACCATCATTCCGCTCGCCGCATTGCTGAAAACACCTGGCTCAGAGAAGGGAATTCCCGCAGGAGAGCTCTACACCTGGCAGAACTCGGATTGGCGTGGTGACGAGGTCTCCCCGATGGGAGCAAATATCCAGTGGGATGCCTTCCAGAATGACAATGGCGAGACCCTCGTGCGCATGCTGTACAACGAGAAGGAAATTCCCTTCAAGGAGGGGTGTGAGCCAATAAGTGAGGGCTCGACCTTTTATACCATCGATGAGCTGTCCGCTTGTCTGCCGCTTGGTTCTGTCTCTGACCACTCTCAAGCCCATATCGATTCCACAGCGGACAGCGGGTACAAGCCACAAACAGGAAGTAGCGTTGCCTCTTCACAGCCGAACATGTGGGCGGTAGTTGGTGCCCTCGTCAGCGTACTGACTATTGCAGTGGGAACGGTGTATTTCAACCGGCAGCAGATAGAAAGTCTGCTACATAAGTTCGGCATCCAACTTCCCTTTTAGTAACGGCAGGATATTACTGAGGGGGCGGCAAACTGGGAAGTTCTTCTCGAATCACCGTTTAGTGGAGGCTTCTTAAAGGTACGGCCTCCCATATGGTTTCGTAGTTCAGTGGAATCGCAAGCAGGATCTCCACAGCGCTAGGTCTAGCGCCATTGCAGCCTTTAGTGCTCGGCTGGGCCTAGTATGTGTCGCCCTTTCGATTTCGACCTTAAAGTATGTCCGCAGCGCAACGCGTGGGCAGAGAAGAACGCGGTGGCCGCTGGATATACAGGTCAAGGGTGATGAGTCCGACCGTGAGACGTGGCGCGTGCTCAAGATGAAGTGGGCCAAGCGTAAGGATCCGGAGACTGGCAAGAACGTCAATGACGTGACCAAGCTGATTTACAACAAGCGTGTGACTATCGCTGGCATTCCGGCGGAAGCGGATGAGTACATTTTGGGTTCGCGCTCAGCGGTGGCGTGGTTGATTGACCGCTATCAGGTCAAAAAGACAAGGCGTCCGGTATTGTCAATGACCCGAATGATTGGGCCGATGAGGTGGGCAATCCGCGCTACATCGTGGACCTAATTGGCAAGGTAACGCGCGTGGCGATGGAGACGGTACGCATTGTTGATGGGCTGGTAGAGGAAGGCTCGGCTGCGGAAAGTTAGCGGCATTTTGAGGCGATTTTCCTTGAAGCCCTCCGGCCACGCCCGTAGACTTACGGTATCGTAAGTTTCTTGTCGGGGTTGGTTGCGGCTAGCAGAAGGGAAGTACCTCGTGGCACAGATGCATGCAGATAGCGCGCCGGGGCCGGGTCTTGTCCAGCGAACCTATTGGATGGCGGACCGCGGGGCTAGGCCGCTTAGCCGTGGCTGGGGGCATGCAATAGCGGCGTTATTGTCGGTGATTGCCTCCACCGTGCTCATTACCTATGCATGGATGACGCTGCACTGGTGGCAGGGGCTTGGCGTAACTGTTTACGGCGTGGGCCTGGTGGGTCTTTTTGGCGTTTCGGCGCTCTATCACCGCTACCCGTGGGCCAGCGCGCGTGCCGTGCAATGGTGGCGGCGAGCGGACCACGCGACCATCTCGGTGTTTATTGCGGCGACGTATACGCCGCTGTGCCTCATTGTGCTTTCGCCGGTGCAAGCGGCGTGGATGCTAGGCGTTGCCTGGGCAGGAGCGATGCTCGGCGCGATTTTGAATCTGGTGTGGATCAATCACCCGCGCTGGTTGGACGTGGTTGTCTACCTAGCGCTGGGTTGGCTGGTGCTGCCGCTTCTCCCCACGCTGTGGACGCAGGCTGGCGCGGCCGTCGTCTGGCTGCTCATTGCCGGCGGCGTGGTGTACTCGCTAGGCGCGCTGGTCTATGGCTTTAAGTGGCCAGGGCGCAACGCGCGTTACTACGGCTACCACGAGCACTTCCACACCGCGACGATTGCGGCGGCGGTGGTGCACCTTGTAGCGGTGTGGATGGTCGTGGTTCAGGGGGCTGCTTAGTCGGCGTCGGGGAAGAGCTCCGCGGGATCCGTGTCAGTGCTGATTGCGGCGGCTAGCAGCATGCGTGCTTGGGGAGCGCGCAGGGTGCCAGAGGAGATAACGCCGGCGTCGGCAAGCGTGGCACCGCCACCGGCGCCGCCGTAGATGCCCTCCACTGGGCCGTGATCCACGCGTGTGGTGAGCACGACCGGAACCTTCTTGGCCGCGGCCTTAGCAGCTTGGGCTAGCTCATCGCCGATATTGCCGGCGCCCATTCCCTCAATCACGATGCCTTCGGCGCCGCTGTCCAAGGAGCGCTGGATGAGATCAGCCGGCGCGCCGGGGTAGGCGGCGATGACATCGACGCGGGTATTGCCCAGCGGCTGATGCTTCAGGGCCGGTGGGCGCTTAGGCTGCTTCTTACCATTGTTATTGGCAAAGCCATCGGCTTTGGTGGTGTCGGATTTGAAAGCACCACGGGCCGGGATGACGTGATCCGCGAAGGCGATGAAGGTACCGCGGCCCTTGTTGGAAGGGTCGGTTACGGTCTTGACCGCAAGCGCCAAGTTGTCCGGACCATCCGGATCCGGGTCATCAAAGGGGCGCATCGCTCCGGTAAGGGCTACCGGCTTATCGCTGTCCTGGAAGGTATCGACGGCGATGGCGGTCTCTTCCATGGAATCGGTGCCGTGGGTGACCACCACGCCATCGACATCATCGCGCTGTAGTTCCTTATCTACGGCCTCGATGATGGTATCAGTATCGTCCAAGGTCATCGCGGAAGAATCCAGCTTGGCAATGTCTTTGACCTCTAACGTGAGCTTGTCCTTGTCAAAGGTGCCGGAAAGAGGCTCCACCAGCTTGGAGCCGGTGACGGTGGGAACCACCGCACCTGTCTTATCGTGCGTGCTTGCAATGGTGCCGCCGGTAGAAAGGACCACCACGTGGCCCTCGGCAGTGGCGCGTGGACCCTCGTGTTCCGCTGCAGAGGTTTCGGTAGTTTCTTCCGTGGTTGCAGACGTGGAACTGGCGGCGCTCTGCGGCGTGGAAGACTCGGGCGCCGCGGCCGAAGTTTCTTCCGCTGGGCGGTTATCCGGATTCTGGCAGGACGCCAAGAGGAATGCGGAAGTTACTAAGGCCAGGCCGGCACGGGCCGAGCGACGCATTGTTGAGGTGTGCATATTCCCTCGTTTCTGTGTGTGGGAGGCGAAAGCGGGCGGCGGGAATCGTCGGCCGCATATACGTCCATCTAAAGCAGAAGCGCGGGGCGTCCGCTGCCACTATGGACTTGCTAACACCGAAACGAGGGGAGAGCGGCTAGTCGATGTGCTGGTTCGATGGGGCTACCACTAGTGGTTTTGGCGAGTACTTGGCGCGCAGTTCGCGCAGGAGGGTGGCGTGCTCGGCCAGGCGCTTGTCTTCCTCGGTGTGCGGGTGGAAGGGGCGGGCCACCTGCGGTTGGCCATCGTGATCGAGGGTGATATAGGCCACGGTGGCATGGATGGCGGTTTGCAAGTGCTCGCGGCCGCCGCGGGGATTGCCGGAGCGGACGTGGATGGACATCTGCATCGACCGGGTATCGGTACGCATCATGCGGGCATCGACCTCGATGAGGTCACCGATGGAAATCGGGCGGTAGAAGCGGATGCCACCGGCATAGACGGCCACGGTGCGCTCGGCAGACCACTCCATGGTGCAGGCCGCGCCGGCCTCATCGATCCACTGCATAGCCGTGCCGCCGTGGACCTTGCCGCCCCAGTTGACGTCGGTGGGCTTGGCCAGGAAGCGGTTGACCATGCGCGGGGCGTCGGAAGGCCCGTCGTAGGTTTGCTTTTCCATCTCCGCCTCGATGGCCTGGCGCAGCTCAATGCGGGACTTGGCGGCCTCCTCAACGCGGCGCTGCTCATCGGTCTCCGGAACGAAGGGCGGCACCGGGGTGGACTTGCCGGTGGCAGGGTCCTTGGCTACGAAGATGACCAGGCAATCGCAGGCGCGGGTAAAAATGCCTTCGCGCGGGTCGGCCGAAAGTACCTCGTTGACGATGTGCATGGAGGAACGCCCGGTCATGGCGATGCGGGAGCGCACCTCCACGATGTGCCCGGAAGGGATCGGCCGGGTGAAGTGGATATGGCCCACGTATGCGGTCACGCAGTACTGGCCGGACCATTGCACGGCGCAGGCATAGGCCGCCTTGTCAATCCATTCCAGAACGCGGCCACCGCTGATGCCGGTGGCGCCGGCCATGGTGACGTCGGTTGGCGATGCCATAAAGCGCAGCGTCAGCGCCGGCGATTTCTGGTTTTCCGCAACGGAAGGCGTAGGTGACATAAACAACAAGATAACAGTAGCTATGATGTAGCTATGAAAAAGCCCGTCGATCCCGCAGCCACCCGCGCGGCCATCATGGCCATCAAAGACTGGATTGCCGCCCCGGCGGAGCACGATAAGCCTGGTAGGGCCCTGCTTGCCGACGCCGTCCGTCGCACCGCCCGCACCCTCGAGGCCGACGCGCCGGGTCACTCCGTGGAACTGCGCGTACCCCCATTTGTTGCGGTGCAATGCATTGAAGGACCCCGCCATACCCGCGGCACCCCACCCAATGTGGTGGAGACCGACCCGGAAACCTGGCTGCGCCTCGCCACCGGATTGGCGGACTGGGAAGAGGCCGTAAGCACTGGTCGCGTTGATGCTTCCGGCTCCCGCGCGGGCGAAATTGCGCAGTGGTTGCCGCTTATTCCGTTAGTTTCCGGCGGCGTGACAGGCTAATATAAACGCCGTGGTAGAAGTACATACTCCTAGTATCACCAATCTTGACGATCAGAATGAGCAGGAGCCCCGCGAAGAGTGCGGCGTCTATGGCGTGTGGGCTCCCGGGGAGGAAGTCTCCAAGCTGACCTACTTTGGTCTCTTCGCCCTGCAGCACCGTGGCCAGGAGGCTGCCGGCATTGCGGTGGGCGATGATGACCGCATCGTCGTCTTCAAGGACATGGGCCTCGTGGCCAATATCTTTGATGAGTCCACCCTGTCTGCCCTCCAAGGAAACGTAGCGGTGGGCCACACGCGCTATTCCACCGCCGGCGGCAAGGAATGGTCCAATGTCCAGCCGATGTTTTCTACCTCCTCCACCGGGGTAGACATCGCCCTTGGACACAACGGCAACCTGGTCAACTACTTAGAGCTGCGCGAGGAGGCCGTGCAGCGCGGCTTGATTAAGCCCCATGAGGAGTCTGTTTCTGACTCCATGTGCTTGTCTATGCTGCTTGCCGACGGCGTGGATGAAGACACCTCCGTCTTCGACTCCGCCCGTGACTTGCTCCCGCGCGTGAAGGGCGCATTCTGCCTGACCTTTACCGATGGTCACACCATGTACGCCGCGCGCGACCCGCACGGCGTGCGCCCGCTGGTTCTCGGCCGCTTGGCCAAGGGCTGGGTGGTGGCCTCCGAGACCTGTGCGCTCGATATCTGCGGCGCTCAGTTCATCCGCGAGATTGAACCCGGCGAGCTCGTCGCCATCGATGAGGCCGGCATCCGTTCCGTGAACTTTGCGCCGGCCAAGCGCCACGGCTGTGTCTTCGAGTACGTCTACTTGGCCCGCCCGGATAGCGATATCAAAGGCCGTTCCGTCAACGCCTCCCGCGTGGACATCGGCCGCCGCTTGGCCCGTGAGTACCCGGCCGAGGGCGCGGACCTGGTCATCCCGGTTCCCGAATCCGGCAATCCGGCCGCCGTGGGCTATGCCCGCGAATCCGGCATCACCTTCGCCCACGGCTTGGTCAAGAACGCTTATGTGGGCCGCACCTTTATCCAGCCCACCCAAACCCTGCGCCAGCTGGGCATCCGCTTGAAGCTCAACCCGCTGCGTGAAGTCATCAACGGCAAGAAGCTCGTCGTGGTGGATGATTCCATCGTCCGCGGCAATACCCAGCGCGCGCTCATCCGCATGCTGCGCGAGGCCGGCGCAGCCGAGGTACACGTGCGCATCGCCTCCCCGCCAGTGAAGTGGCCATGCTTCTACGGCATCGACTTCGCCTCCCCGGGCGAGCTGATCGCCAACGCCAGCCCCTCCGACGATCCAGAAACCGTCTGCGCCACAATCTGTGACACCATCGGCGCCGATTCCCTGGGCTTTGTCTCCATCGAGGAGATGGTGGCCGCCACCGAACAGCCCCGTTCCGAGCTGTGTACCGCCTGCTTCTCGGGTGAGTATCCACTTGGCCTGCCCGCCGGAAACTCCAATGCAGACGCCGTGCGCACCCTGCTCGGCACCGAATAACAAAGGACACCTGAAACCATGAGTGACAATACTTACGCAGCAGCCGGCGTCAGCATCGAAGAGGGCGACCGCGCCGTTGAGCTTTTCGCCCCGCACGCTAAGCGCGCCACCCGCCCTGAGGTTCTGGGCGGTCTTGGCGGCTTTGCCGGCCTGTTCAAGCTCGGCGATTACAAGGAGCCCATCTTGGCCGCCGGTTCCGACGGCGTCGGCACCAAGCTGGCCGTGGCCCAGGCCATGGACAAGCACGACACCATCGGCATCGACCTCGTCGCCATGTGCGTGGACGACCTGGTTGTCTGCGGCGCGGAGCCACTCTTCCTGCAGGACTACATTGCCGTGGGAAAGGTCGTGCCGGAAAAGGTGGCCGAGGTAGTCAAGGGCATCGCCGAGGGCTGTGTGCAGGCCGGCGCCGCGCTGCTGGGCGGCGAGACCGCCGAGCACCCCGGCATGATGGAAGAAAACGAATACGATGTCTCCGCCACCGCGGTCGGCGTCGTTGAGGCCGATGGCGTACTTGGCCCAGACAAGGTCCGTGAGGGCGACGTACTCATCGCCATGGGCTCTTCCGGCCTACACTCCAATGGTTACTCCCTGGCCCGCCACGTCCTGCTGGAGCAGGCTGGCATGCCTCTCGACGGCCACGTGGAAGAGCTTGGCCGCCCCCTCGGCGAGGAGCTGCTGGAGCCCACCCGCATCTACGCCAAGGACTGCCTGGCTTTGGCCAGCGAGTGCTCCGTATCCACCTTCTGCCATGTCACCGGCGGTGGATTGGCCGGCAACCTCGAGCGCGTCATTCCGGAAGGTTTAGCGGCCGATATTAACCGCGCCACTTGGACCCCGGGCCAGATCTTCAAACTCATCTCCTCGGTGGGCAAGGTGGAGCTGGCAGAAATGGAGAAGACCTTCAACATGGGTGTCGGCATGATTGCCGTAGTCAATCCCGAAGACCGTGACCGTGCCCTGGCAATGCTTACCGCACGCCACATCGATGCGTGGGAGCTGGGCACCGTCCGCTCCGCTTCCGGCGAGGAGCCGCGCGTGGTCATGCACGGCGAGCACCCCAACTTCTAGCAGGGCCCTGCCCCTGCCGGGGGAGGGTGTGAGGAAGGGCCCTAGGAGATTTCCTAGGGCCCTTGAGTTATCCGGCGGCGAGCGGAAGATTAGCGTTCGTCGCGGTCGTCATCATCCCATTCGTCGACGTAGTCGGCGTATGGGTCATCCTCTTCATAATCGCGGGAGTCACCCTCTTGCTGTGCGGCGAGTTCCCGTTGCAGGGACTCGATATCCATCTCGGGTGAGTTGTACTTGAGCTGGCGTGCAACTTTGGTCTGCTTTGCCTTTGCGCGTCCGCGTCCCATGTGCATGACCCCCTTGGGTTAGTAGGGCGCGCCAGGGATTCTTGGGCGCCCCATCGACTTGTCTATTGAGTATCTTCCTGTAAGACACAATAGCCTGTGTGACGAAAAAATTCCGCACCGCCCCCTAGCTAGTGGGAGATCTAACGCCCGCGCAGCCGGTTTACCGCCTCGCGCCCAGCCTTGGGGCCCTCATCCTCGGGGATGGAGGAAGGATCGATAGACGCCGCCGTATCGCCCACTTCTAGGGTGCCGGCGTCCAGCGCAGAGCGCTTCACTAGGCCTAGGGCTATGGGGCCGAAATCGCAGTCATCCACAATTGTGCCGATGCGGCCTACCTTACGTCCATTGAAAGTAATGTCATCGCCCACATTTGGACGTTGCGGCGCGGAGCCGTCGAGGTGCAGCTGCACCAATAGACGAGGGGAGCGGCCCAGATTTTCTACGCGCGCCACTGTTTCCTGGCCGCGGTAGCAGCCCTTATTGAGGTGAACGTGAGCCGGATTAGCGGCGCTGCGGCTGATCCACTGCGGCACCTCGTGGGGGATGGACTTATTATCCAGATCCGCTGCCAGCTCCGGCTCGCGGGCGCGCACGCGCTCGGCGGTAAACGCCATGAGCCCCGCTAGTCGTGCTCCGGATTCCTCCAGGTGTTTCGTTGCCTCGACCAAGGATTCCCGCGGAACACCAAGGTCAACGCGCTTGATTCCCGGCCACTGGACCTGGCGGGAAAACTCCACCATGGGTGGAAGCGAAACATCGGCCTCACCCAGGAGGGTGAGGATAGCGATATCGGCTTCCTCTACGGTGACCTCGGACCAGAAGACCATCATGGTGAGGAACTTAAAGAGGGAGTCGAATTGCGCCGCGGGGACGTCGATAAGAAAGGCATCGTCGGTCCGCACGATATCCATGTGGTGGAGGATGTGGCCTTGGATGTCCAGGTCGAGGGCGCCGGCGGTGAAGCCCACGGGGGCGTCGTCAAGCTTCTGTGAAAGCAGATTATTTAGAAACTCGGCGGCGTCCTTGCCGCTCACGCGAATGACGCGGCGCTGGGAGCGGTCAATGACGATGGTGCCGCCATCGGCGGCCCGTTGCTCGCCCAGCGGATTGCCATAGTGCCAGGCCACGCCCTGGGCATCGAGTACGGTCGCGTCCTGGTGCTCCGCGGCACCGGCGCGCTGCAGAAGAGGCGAAGAATAACTCACAACTACCGATGGTAGGGCATAATCAAAAGTATGAAGTTTTCGCCGCGAAAAGAGCCGGTCATCTACGTTGTGGAGCCCTTTGGAGGGTCGGTACGCAGGCACATGCCCGCGCTGCCTCTTATCTACGCAGATGATGCCGCGGTCACCCGCGGCGATGGCATCTTTGAATCCTTGCTCGTGCGCGGAGGCAAAGCCGCTAACCTGCAGCGCCACGCGCAGCGCTTCTGCGATTCAGCCCGCACGATGAACCTGCCAGAGCCACCCATGGACAAGTGGGAAGAAGCCACCCGGCTCGCCATCGCGGACTTCTGCGGGGACGAGCAAGGCGATGCTAAATGCACGTGGACCTATACCCGCGGGCGCGCTTCTACGGGGCGGCCGAGCGCGTGGGTTGTTGTGCAGCCGATCGAGGACAAGGTGCTAGAGCAGCGCGCCCACGGCGTCGCCGTCATGACCAGCCCTCGCCTGTGGCACGTGGCGGAGGAATTGCCCGCCAAGACGCTCAATTACGCGGCCACCATGGCGATGCTGCGCATGGCGCGGGAGAAGGGCTTTGAGGATCTCATCCTCACCGACCCGGACACCGGAGAAATTCTTGAGGGCGCCACCTCAACCGTGGTGGCCGTCAAGGGCGAGAAACTGCGCACTGCGGCCGGCCGCGGCATCCTGCCCGGCACCACGCAAGCGGCGCTCTTCGCCCATGCCAAAGAGAAAGGCTATCGCTGCAAGGCCAAGCCGCTGACCGTGGAGTATCTGGAAAAGGCGGACTCGGTGTGGCTGGTGTCCTCGGTGCGCGTTGCCGCGCGCGTAACTAGGCTCAATGACAAAAAATTAAAGGCCCCGGACAACGTGGACGTCATCCGAGACCTTATTGATGCAGCGCTTGGGGCTTAGCCGGCGATGCGGGTGAGCTCCGCGGACATGTAGGGGCGCATCTCGCCATCAACCATGCGCTCGTCTACCCAGCCCAGGTTGTTATTGGGCATGAGGCCGTACATGCGCTTGCCTGGGCCTAGGTTCTTCGGGCCGGTTTCAGTGACCATGGTGGAGGCGGATTCCAGCTGCCATGCGCGGTCATTGAAGGGTTCGCCGTAGAAGATTTCCACGATGCCGGTAGAAGAGGTGTAGGTGACCTCGATTTCATCCTTTTCCGAGATGCGCCAGAAGCCGGTCTCGCGCACAGACGGTCCTTCTGGCTTGCCCTCGGTATCGATCTTCCAGGTGCGGGAGCTAAAGGTCAGGTAATTCTCGCCGTCGTGGGCGATGACCAGCTGCTGGCCAAAGGTGTACTCCTGGCCCTTCGTATCGTGGGCTTGGCCCTCGCCCTGCCATACGCCAACAAGGGGGAGTAGTCCCAGCAGGCCGTCGTGCAGCGATGGGCCCTGGCGCAGGTTCGCGGTATCGTCCGGTACCGGGGTATCGCCCAGCTCGAGAGCGGGGATATTGCGGCTAGCGGCGTCCTTCCACTGCTCGGCAGCCTGGTTCACGGCATCGTTGCCATTGAGTTTTCCTGGATCGTTTTCCGGGTGGGAAGCCGCGGTGGTCTCGATGTTTTCAGGGGTGGTTTCATTATTATTTTCGCTCATGGGCGTCCAGCCTAGTCGTGCACCCGTCTTTTTAACTACTAGACTTGGACCTCGTGCACGCATTGATGATCTCGAATCCAAACTCGACCTCACAAACTAACGCCCTCTTCCGCCAAATCGTTCCCTGCCTACAAGCGGTAGAGGGCCTGCACCTCAAGGTGAAATTTACGCATTACTCTGGCCACGCCGAAGAGATGGTCAAGGGAATGACCAGGGAAGACTACGACGTCATCATTGCCGTGGGCGGGGACGGAACCGTCAACGAGGTAGTCAACGGGCTCCTCGGCCCGGCGGATGAGCAGCGCCCCGATCCTCACTCCATCCCGGCACTGGCCGTAATTCCTACCGGCTCTGCCAATGTCTTTGTGCGCGCTCTAGGGTTCCCCAACACCCCAATGGAGGCCACCCATGTGCTGGCTCGCATGCTCGACCGGGATCTGCGCCGCACCATTTACCTAGGAACGTGGAACGAGCGGTGGTTTGCCGTAAATGCCGGCTTCGGTTTGGACGCGGATGTTCTGGCCCGCGTGGATCGCGCTCGTGAGCAGGGATTTTCAGCAACTCCGCTGCGCTACCTCAACGTTGCCATTCGGGCCTGGAGCCGTGCGCGGAAGAACCCACCGCATATCGCGGTAACGGCCGAGTCCAGCAGCGGCGAGCAGCTGCACAAGGACGATGTGCCACTGCTGTTTACCTCCAATACCAACCCGTGGACCTTCCTAGGCCCGCTGCCGGTAGTAACTAATCCGCGCAATTCCTTTGACGAGGGCCTTGCCCTCTTTGGGCTGGAGGAGTTTAGTGGGCTCGGCGGCGTCGTCGGCCTGCTGCACCTCTTCGGTGCCGATAAGCGCGGATGGCTCAATAAGCTCACCAAAGAAAAGACGGTAGCCTTCGACGACGCCATGCGGGTAGAGCTAGTCTGCCGCGAACCGCAGCGCTTCCAAGCCGATGGAGAATCGGAGGGGCGCTTTGACGCGGTTACCTTGGCCTCCGTGAAGGATGCCATCGAGGTATTCGCCCCGCAAGATAGGCGAGAGGCCCATCAGCGCACGATGAAGGAAGTTCTCCGGGACTTTATTCGCCTGCGCTAGTCTGCGGCGCGGGGCCGACGCGGTGCTTGGTGTCGGCGGCCTTCTTTTCTGCCTCTTCCACGGCCTTTTGCTCCGAGCCTTCAATCTCTAGCGGGGAGAGCTGGGCCAGCTGCACCTTAATATTGCGGCGCTGTACCTCGAAGGAAATGGTTCCTCCCTGCATCTTTACCGCGGTCGCTTGGGCCGGAAGCGGTAACTGCCGGGTATCGAAGTTGAGGGAAAAGGCCTTTTGTAGGCGCTCATCGTCCGTGTCATAGACCTGCATGCGAAACTCCGGACCAACCAGGCGGAGGGTGACCTTGGCGGTGGACTTGTGGGCGTCGCCAGGCAGGGTGCCCGTTAGCTCTGCTTCTGCAGAGGTGCCACCGGAGGGGGAAATGTCGTCCGGGTTGGCAATGGAGAGGTCGGTAATTCCCAACAGGCGGCCCAGCGCCACACCATCCAAGGAAATGCCGCGCGAGTAGGTGGAGACGGGCGCGCCCTCAATATCGCCGTTCATGACCTGCTCTGGGGTGACGGTGATATCGCGCAGCACGGTCGAAGCATTGACCATGCCCAGCTTGGGCACCTCCACGTCCAGCGCCTTGACCTCGAGATAAGGGATTTCCTTCGAAGCCGCCGCCCACACGTAGGGGGTGCCGCCGATGAAGACATCCGGCGTATTATCCAGCCGCGAATTGGCTTTCACGGCTTGAGCCACCTTGTGTTCCGTGTGCATAGCCACGCAGGCATCCGCCACCCAGGCCGCAATCAGCACGCACACCACGAGGAGGACGTGCACGATGCGCCGGTCAATCTTTAGAACACTCACCCTTTCATTCTTACCCTACGTATTCTGGGGCCTATGACTAGCAATGCCTTTAAGATTACGGAAGAAAAACTGCCGGACGCCCCGGAGCTGGCTCGCCGCGTAAAAGCGCTGGCTGAGCAGGCCGAACGCCAGGATGGGATGGCGCCGCTGTCGGAGCAATTCCTCAACGGTCTTAGCGATTCCCGCTTGCAGCACCGCCACCTGGTGGCCTGGGCAGGGGAGGAGCCATGCGGCGTAGCCAGTCTGGAGGGCTCTACCGCCGAGCTATTCATTGCCCCTGACTTCCGTGGGCAGGGCTATGGTGCCGCGCTTTACGACGCCGCCGCTAAGACCCCCAACCTGCAAGCTTGGGCCCACGGAAACCTGCCGGCGGCACAGGCGCTGGCGCACTCCCGCGATCTGCAGGTCACCCGCAAGCTGGTGGTCATGGGTATCGGGGGAGAAGAGCTCGCAGCAGCTGCGCGCCCCGAAGACTTGCCACTGACCGCCCTGAATTACACCGAAGCGGTGGATAAGTGGGGCACGGATTTTGTGGAAGAGCAGTGGCTCAAGGTAAATAACGAGGCCTTTTCCTGGCATCCCGAACAAGGCGGCTGGGATTTCGATCGCCTGCACCGTGGCATGGAGGCAGACTGGTTCGACCCCGCAGACCTGCTTTTCCTGTGGGATACGGCAGAGGAGCCGGTCCTGGCCGGCTTCCACTGGACCAAGTGGCATGCGGAGGAAACTCCGGGCTTCGGTGAGGTCTACGTGGTGGGCTTGGCGGAAGACTACCGCGGTAAGAAGTTGGGCGGTCCGCTGCTGCAAATTGGCCTGCGCCGCATGGTGGAAAAGGGCGCTCAGCGGGTAATTCTTTATGTAGAAGCGGATAATGATCCGGCGCTGAAGGCGTATGAGCGCCTAGGCTTTGAAGTCGATGAAGAGCACGTCGTATGGGGCGTGTGTGACTAACGTCATGGGGTGCACGACGTTTGTTCACCCAGTGTTCACCTCTTGGCACCCTTTTGGTCAGATCCTGCGGATAGCTTTACACCCTGTGAGTTAACCGCACCTGTGCGCCTGCATCTCGCCCCAGAAGGCGGAGCGGGATGCAGGAAGTATCTCTCTAGGAGATGCGGTTTCCTCGGACAATCAATCTCTGATCTGCACCGGAAAGGGTTTTCCCGTGATTCGCAACTTCAAGCGCACTGCCGCAATCTTCGGCATCGTAGCCGCAACCTCCACCGCTCTCGTAGCTTGCTCTGAGGAGTCTGGCTCCTCCTCCGATTCCGCTGGCGGCGAGGACGTCTCCGGCGAGCTCGTCGGTGACGGCGCATCCTCCCAGCAGAACGCAATGTCCTACTTCCAGACCGCGTTCTCCGAGGATCACCCAGACGCTTCCCTGTCCTACAACGCTTCCGGTTCCGGCGCCGGCGTTGAGGCCTTCACCAATGGCCAGGCTGACTTCGCTGGTTCTGACTCCGCTCTGAAGGAAGACGAGGGTGAGGTCGAGGCTGCTGCTAAGCGTTGCGATGGCAACGAGGCATGGCACCTGCCAACCACCATCGGTCCGGTTGCAATCGCCTACAACCTGGGTGACACCGAGATTAACCTCTCCACCAAGACCCTGGGCAAGATCTTCAAGGGCGAAATCAAGAAGTGGAACGACAAGGCCATCGCTGCTGATAACGAGGGCACTGACCTGCCGGACAAGGACATCACCGTCATCTTCCGTTCTGACGAGTCCGGTACCTCCGCAAACTTCCAGAAGTTCCTGAAGGCCGCTACCGGTGACTGGGACTCCGAGGGCAAGCAGTTCCCAGACTCTGTTGGTGAGGGTGCTAACGGCTCCTCCGGCGTTGCTGACCAGGTTGCAAGCATCGATGGTGCTATCACCTACGTCGAGGCTGGCTTCGCAGACCAGAAGGAAGGCGAGGGCGTCAAGAAGGCCAAGATCGACTTCGGCCACGGCCCGGTTGAGCTGTCCACCGAGTCCGTCAACAAGGCTCTGGAGAACCTGGAGTTCAAGAAGACCGACTCCGAGCACAACATGGTTGTTGACTCCGAGGCACTGTTCTCCTCCGACAACGAGGGTGCATACCCGCTCATTCTGACCACCTACAACATCGTCTGCTCCAAGGGCTACGATGAGGAGACCTCCAAGCTGGTCAAGTCCTTCTTCACCACCGTCCTGGATCACCAGGATGACCAGCTGGCTGAGCAGGGATTCATCCCGGTTGAGGGTGCACACCTGGACAAGCTGAAGGCTGCTGTTGACGCTCTGCAGTAAGCGCTAAAGCTGCAATAGCTTAATACCTCCCCGCCCCCACTGCCGCACACGATTCGCGCTTTGGGGGCGCAGGTATGTAACGATATTTTCCATTCTTAACGCTGAAAAGGATTAACAGTCTCATGGCAGACAATAATCTCACCACGGCTCCAGAGCAGACGGATGCAAACGCCACCTCTGCCGAGCGAGTCTCCAACAGCGGACACGACGAGGTAGCTACCACCAGCTCCAATAGCGGCGTTAAGCGCCCAGGCGACCGTGTCTTTGAATTCCTGTCCACTGCTTCGGCAACCCTCATCACCGTTATGATTGCCGCCATTGCCGCCTTCCTGCTGTGGCGTGCGGTTCCCGCCCTAGGCGTTAACGACGGCGGCATCATGGGCTTCTTCACCTATGGCGGACGATGGGAGACCACCGATACCTCTGCGATGAAGTTCGGTATCCCGACCATGTTCGGTACCACCGTTCTCATCTCCGTCTTCGCCCTTCTGCTGGCTATGCCGGTGGCCCTAGCCATCGCCATCTTCCTGTCCAACTACGCGCCTGCCCGCTTGGTTAAGCCGCTCGGCTTCCTCGTGGACATGCTCGCTGCAGTTCCGTCCATCGTCTACGGCCTGTGGGGTTGGCAGGTTCTTGGCCCGGCACTGTCCGGTTTCTACTCCTGGATGGAATCCTGGGCGGGTGGCTTCTTCCTGTTCCACGTCTTCGATAACTCGCCGTCGTTTGCAACCGGCCGCAACCTGTTTACCGGTGGCATCGTGCTTGCCGTGATGATTCTGCCGATCATCGCTGCTACCGCGCGCGAGGTCTTCGTGCAGACCCCTCCGGGCCAGGTGGAATCCGCCCTGGCTCTGGGCGCTACCCGCTGGGAAGTTATCCGCATGACCGTTCTGCCATTCGGTATGTCCGGCTACATCGCCGGCTCCATGCTCGGCCTGGGCCGTGCACTGGGTGAGACCATGGCGCTGTACATGGTTGTCTCCCCGCTGATTGACTTCCGCTTCTCGCTTTTCGACGGCGGCACGACCTTCGCCACGGCCATCGCCCTGGCATCTGCCGAGTTCGGTAACGAGATGCGCGCTGGTGCCTACATCGCCGCCGGCCTCATGCTGTTCTTGCTGACCTTCGTGGTCAACGCAATTGCCCGCGCCATCGTGAAGAATAAGTAAGGAGGGGAGGATCAATGACTACGACTACTAATGCCAAGCCTGCCTCCCAAGGCGGCGCGACCTTCCTGGATATCTCCGGCTCCCGCAAGATGACCAATAACATCGCCACCGCGGTGGTCTGGGGCGCAATGATTCTGGCCATGATTCCGCTGGTGTGGGTTCTGTGGGAACTCATCGCCCGCGGCAGTGGCGTCATCCTCAACCCTGAGTGGTGGACCGCCTCCCAGCGCGGCATCATGAATAGCTCTGCCGGCGGCGGTGCCGCTCACGCCATCGTTGGTACCTTCGTCCAGACCATTCTGGCCTCCATTATCTCTATCCCGATCGGTATCTTTACCGCCATCTACTTGGTGGAGTACTCCAAGGGCGGCTGGCTCGGCCGCATCACCACCTTCATGGTGGACATCCTGTCCGGTGTGCCTTCCATCGTTGCTGCCCTGTTTATCTTCGCCATGTGGATCACCCTGTTCGGCTTCGGCCGCTCCGGCTTCGCCGTGGCGCTGTCCCTGGTGCTGCTGATGATTCCGATCGTGGTGCGCAATACCGAAGAGATGCTACGCGTGGTCCCAATGGATCTGCGTGAGGCATCCTACGCACTCGGCGTTCCGAAGTGGAAGACCATCGCCCGCATCGTTCTGCCTACCGCCCTGTCCGGCATCGTCACCGGCATCATGCTGGCGATTGCCCGCGTGATGGGTGAGTCCTCGCCGGTGCTGGTCTTGGTTGGTTCCTCCTCCGTCATCAACTGGGACGCCTTCAAGGGCTCTCAGTCCTCGCTCCCACTGATGATGCTGGATATGTACAAGGCCGGCGCACAGCCCGCCGTACTGGACAAGCTCTGGGGAGCAGCGTTGACGCTGGTTATCCTCATCGCCGTCCTCAACATTGCGGCCCGCATCGTTTCCGCGAAGTTCTCGGTTAAGAAGTAAACGCCGTACCACTCGATTCCGCCAAACACTTGCTAGAGGAGAAACTCCCAAATGTCTAAGCTCGCGCTCAATGACGTGAACATTTTTTACGGCGACTTCCACGCCGTGCAGAACGTGAATATGCAGATTCCGGCCCAGGCCGTGACCGCATTCATCGGCCCTTCCGGCTGTGGTAAGTCCACCGTGCTGCGCACCATCAACCGCATGCACGAGGTCATCCCCGGCGCCTACGTGAAGGGCGAAATCCTGCTCGATGGCACCAATATTTACGGACCGAAGGTCGACCCGGTATCCGTACGCAACACCATCGGCATGGTCTTCCAGAAGGCTAACCCGTTCCCCACGATGTCCATCGAGGACAACGTCGTGGCAGGCCTGAAGCTGTCCGGTGAAAAGAACAAGAAGAAGCTCAAGGAAGTCGCGGAGAAATCCCTGCGCGGCGCCAACTTGTGGGACGAGGTTAAGGACCGCCTGGACAAGCCAGGCGGCGGCCTCTCCGGTGGTCAGCAGCAGCGTCTGTGCATCGCCCGCGCTATCGCCGTGGAGCCAGAGGTGCTACTCATGGACGAGCCTTGTTCCGCACTGGACCCGATTTCCACCCTCGCCGTGGAGGACCTCATCCACGAGCTGAAGGAAAACTTCACCATCGTTATCGTGACCCACAACATGCAGCAGGCTGCCCGCGTGTCCGATAAGACCGGCTTCTTCTCCCTGGAAGCAACCGGCAAGCCGGGCCACCTGGTGGAGTTTGATGACACCACCAAGATTTTCGAGAATCCTTCCCAGAAGGAGACCGAGGATTACATCTCTGGCCGCTTTGGCTAAAGAGTAAGAGAGATTGTCCGAGAGAAGGGGGCCGGTTCGAAAGAACCGGCCCCCTTCTTTGGTGCTTAAATCCGTCTAACGGCGGAATTGACGCTCGAGATCTGCCATCCGTGCTTCGAAGTCGGCGTCCTTTTTGTCCTCTTCTAGCTTCTTGGCATAGGCATTGGGCAAAAGACCCGTGGTCAGATAGATGATGTGGCCGGCCACGGAGACGCAGTGGTCCGCATAGCGCTCGTAGTAACGCGTAATTTGTGAGGTCTCAACTGCTTCACGCACGCTGCCTTCCCATTCGCGCTGAGTCAGGATGCGCAGAATATGGGAGTTGATATCATCCACCGCATCATCGTCGGCACGGAGGTTGACGGACAAATCCGCATCAGGGGTGACGAGGATATCGTGCAGGACCGACCCCATTTCTTCAGTGAGACGGTACATTTCCTCGAAGTAGCCGATGTAATTCGCCGGTACCACGGCGTCAGGGTGGCGGCGGCGCGCGGAGTCCGCGATGTGCTGGGAAAGCCGGCCCATCCGGTAGAGATCCTCCACGATATAGATGGAGGAGACAACCTGGCGGAGATCCTGTGCCATGGGGTTTTCCAGGGCCAAGAGTTTTACAGCACGCTCAGAGCACCGAGCGCGGATCTCATCTAGCTCCTCAGCCATGGTGAGGGCATCTTCCGCGGAGTCCAAGGCGCCTTGCAGCAGCGCCAAGGAGGCCTTATCCATGATGTCGCGTACGGTATCGCACATCACGATGAGGTCGTGGGAGAAATTGTCTAGGTGTTCCCTGTAAGCGGCACGCATGCCAAAGATAATAGCGAAAAATTTCGGCGCTTGCGCAACTTAAGTAGAGCATAAATGCAAGTTTCCTGTGTGCCCCTAGCTGCTCTTATACCTTTGTTAGATTATCCGCCGGAGTTCATAATGTCAGCGGCAACCGGAACGCAGTCGTCTTCTGGATCGTCGAGCCAACCATCCGGCAAAGCCACCTTGGATGGCGAGCCCTGGCGGCCGCGGGCTCCGTCGGCGTCGGCAGCCAGGGCATCGGACTCTGCCCAAGGTGCAAGGAGCTCACGCAAGGCATCGAGGGAATTGACCTGGGCTAAGCCCGCGCGGACCTGGCCACCAACCGGGAAACCACGCAGGTACCAACCGATGTGCTTGCGGATATCGCGGGAAGCATTGTCCTCGCCATCGTGCTCCGCCAGTAGCTCTGCGTGGCGGAGGATTACCTGGGTGACCTCGCCCAGGGTGGGCTCTGCCGGAATGGACTCGCCGCGCAGCGCAGCGCCGAGCTCGGCAAAAAGCCACGGGCGGCCGAGGCAGCCGCGGCCTACCTGCACGCCGTCGCAGCCGGTTTGTTCCATCATGCGGCGGGCATCCTCGGCACGGAAGATATCGCCATTGCCCAGCACTGGCACGCCAGTATCCGCCAGATGTTCCTTGAGGCGCGCGATTTCGTCCCATCGGGCTTCGCCAGAGTAGCGCTGAGCGGCGGTGCGGCCGTGCAGGGTAACGGCAGCGGCGCCGGACTCGACGGCGATGCGCCCGGCGTCGAGATGCGTATGGTGCTCGTCGTCAATGCCCACGCGCATCTTTACCGTGACTGGGATATTGGTGCCCTCTGTGGCCTTGACCGCGGCGGAGACGATATTGCCAAAGAGGCGTCGTTTATAAGGCAGCGCGGAACCGCCGCCGCGGCGGGTCACCTTGGGAACCGGGCAACCAAAGTTCATATCGATGTGGTCCGCCAGGTTTTCGTCGACGATCATCTTCGCGGCTTTATAGGTATATTCCGGATCCACCGTATAGATCTGTAAGGAACGGGGATCCTCCTGCGGCGCAAAGGTGGTCATGTGCAGCGTCTTTTCATTGCGCTCTACCAGTGCACGGGCGGTGACCATCTCGCAGACATAGAGGCCCGATACCGTGCCGGTGCGTTGCAGCTCCTGCTCTCGGCACAACGTGCGGAAGGCAACGTTGGTTACCCCCGCCATCGGGGCGAGGATGACGGGGGAGGAGAGATCGTAGTGTCCAATGCGCAAATTCACGCCCCAATTGTGCTAGTTAACGGGGGAAAATAGCAACCGGGCCCACAGTGGCGACGTACCCTATTTTTGCTTTATGGGGTAGGGGTCACACAAAAGTGGTGGAAATCTTGCAAAGATTCGCTAATGTGGGCTGTGTAACTAATTAGAACGGCCGTTATTTTGGCTGGCCCCTTAATGAAGGAGGATTACCCTTGTCCGAGAGAATCGCGTACGCCCCATTCGAGAAGCTCGTAGTTTCCGCAGAAGAGGCTGCTCAGCACGTCAACCACGGTGATCGCGTGGGAATTTCCGGCTTCACCGGTGCTGGCTACCCCAAGGGTCTGCCCACCGCCATTGCAGAAAAGGCTAAGGCTCTCCATGAAAAGGGCGAGGAATTTAAGATCGATATCTTTTCCGGCGCTTCCACCGCCCCGGACTGCGATGGCGTTCTGGCGGAAGCCGAGGCGATTCGCTTCCGCTCTCCTTATAACTCCGATCCCACCCTGCGTAAGCAGTTCAATGATGGCACCGCGCTCTATCAGGATATCCACCTGTCTCACTCGGGCCAGCAGGTAGAAGAGGGCTTCTACGGTGACTTCCAGGTAGCCATTATTGAGGCCGTGCGCATTACCGAAGAAGGCCACGTGGTGCCGTCCTCCGCAGTGGGCAATAACCTCGAGTTTATCGAGGCTGCGGATAAGATCATCATCGAGATCAATGAGTGGCAGTCCATCAACCTCGAGGGCATGCACGATATCTACCGCATTGAAAAGCTGCCTAACCGCCAGCCAATCCCTATCACTAAGCCGGGCGACCGCATTGGTACCACCTACATGGAGGTGCCGGAGGACAAGGTTGTTGCAGTGGTGAAGACCGATGCTCCGGACCGCAACGCGCCGTTTAAGGAACCGGACGAGATTTCCGAGAAGATCGCCGCCAACTTCATCGAGTTCCTCGAGGGTGAGGTTGCCGCTGGTCGCCTTGAGTATGACAAGTTCATCATGCAATCCGGTGTGGGCAACGTCCCCAACGCCGTGATGGCCGGCCTGCTGGATTCCAAGTTTGAGAATATTCAGGCCTATACCGAGGTCATTCAGGACGGTATGCTCGATCTCATCGATGCGGGCAAGATGACCATGGCCTCCGCGACCTCCTTCGCGCTGTCCCCGGACTACGCGGAGAAGATGAATGAGGAGGCAGAGCGCTACCGCAAGCACATCATCCTCCGTCCGCAGCAGGTTTCCAACCACCCGGAGGTCATTCGCCGCGTCGGTCTGATTTCCTCTAACGGCATGATTGAGGCCGATATCTACGGCAATATCAACTCCACCAACGTATCCGGCTCCCGCATCATGAACGGCACCGGTGGCTCGGGTGACTTCACCCGCAATGCTTATATCTCCACCTTCGTTTCCCCGTCCGTGGCCAAGGATGGCGCAATTTCCGCGCTGGTTCCGTTCGTGTCCCACACGGACCACACCGAGCACGACACCATGGTCATCATTACCGAGTACGGCGTGGCTGACCTGCGTGGCCTGGCGCCGAAGGAGCGCGTGGAGAAGGTCATCTCCGTGGCGCACCCGGATTACCGTCCGTTGCTCGAGGAGTACTTCAACCGTGCCAAGGAAAACAAGTTCCAGCACACCCCGCACGACCTGAAGACCGCCTTTGACTTCCAGGTCCGCTTCATGGAGAAGGGCGATATGCGCGGCTAATGTAGCCACTCCCCGGCAGGCGCTCAGCGGCGAGCTGGGCGCCTTTCGCTTGCCGACGCCCCCTAATTAGGACTTTGCAAATACCGCAAGCTAAAATGTAGCGACGTTGGGCCTTTAGCTCAGTTGGTAGAGCTACGGACTTTTAATCCGCAGGTCGTGGGTTCGATCCCCACAGGGCCCACAACTGGAGCCACCTTTTCGGGTGGCTCCTTTTAGTTTTTCACCATCTTCTTAATGGCGCGCATGGCCTCTTCTAGCTTCTCGGTGGCTACTTCACCGTCCTCGGCGGCGGCACCGGCCACGCAGTGCTCAATATGGTCTTCTAGGAGCGCTAGCGAGACATTTTCCAACGCCGACTTCACCGCCGAAATCTGGGTGATGATGTCGATGCAGTATTGGTCTTCCTCGACCATGCGGTGGATGCCACGTGCCTGCCCCTCAATGCGCTTGAGCCTGGCGAGGTAGCGATCCTTGCTCTTAGAATCCGCGTTATATCCGTGCACGTGCGGCTCGTGGCAGGAGCACGTTTGATGCTGGTCAGACATGGTTCCTAATCTTTCTGGGGGAGCGATTTTGTAACTAGGTGAGGTCTCCAGTATATTTCTAGAAGTCGCCTTAGCGCGACGGGCCCCCATCGTCTAGCGGCCTAGGACACTGCCCTTTCACGGCAGCGGCACGGGTTCGAATCCCGTTGGGGGTACCAACACGAAAGTGTTGGTTCGAATTGAATATTCGATTGGCCTTGTGGCGCAGTTGGTTAGCGCGCCGCCCTGTCACGGCGGAGGTCGCGGGTTCAAGTCCCGTCAAGGTCGCAGAATGAGCAGCAATCGCTTCGGCGGTTGCTGCTTTTGGTTTTGCTAGGCTGGCGCCATGGAACCATACGTCGGAATCGCTGTCTTTGAGCTCACCTCCGAAAGCTTGGAGCATTCTAGCTTCTTCCGGGAGGACTTCTTTCTTATCTATGCAGATTCGGATGAGGAGGCGCACCGCAAGGCCGTTGAATGGGCTCGCGAGCAGGAGTATGAGGGCCTGAAGCTGCGCCACATTGTCGATGTCGCACCCGCCCTCTACGGCCATGTGGATCGAGATTGTGACCTCTATTCGCGGCATTTTTCCGCGCTGGAAGACTACGAACGCTTCGAGATGAACTTGGGTGGAAAAGATCCGCTTTCACCGCCTAAATAGCTTTCTGACGTGCTGATTTGGTGAGTCTTGGGAGTCTTCTGTAAAGTATCTATCCGTGCCCAAGAGCACACACATAATTAAAAATGGCCCTGTGGCGCAGTTGGTTAGCGCGCCGCCCTGTCACGGCGGAGGTCGCGGGTTCAAGTCCCGTCAGGGTCGCGGAAACCTTCGGGTTTCTGGCCAGATAGCTCAGTCGGTAGAGCACACGCCTGAAAAGTGTGGGGTCGCCAGTTCGATCCTGGCTCTGGCCACAATAATGGCTCCTCGTAAGAGGGGCCATTTTTGCTTAGTATGGGCACATGGAACACGCTATTGCACACCAGCCCGATAAGTCTCGCTACGTCCTTATCGTGGACGGGGTCGAGGCGGGCGCGTGCCACTACGTAGACGCCGGCACGACCCGCGAGTTTAACCACACGGTCATCAAGGATGCTTTCCGTGGCCAAGGATTGTCCGCGCCGCTGATTAAGGCAGCGCTTGACGACGTCCGGGGCGTCGGCAAGCAAGTCATTGCTTCCTGCTCGGCAGTGGCGCACTTTATAGAAAAGAATCCCGAATACCGCGACCTGCTGCGCCCAGAAGGCATATAAAAGCGGCCCGCAGTTGCCTGGGAGCCGCTGGGAAAGAATTTAGATGTAGTAGTCGGGGTCGACCAGTTTGATGCGCTCATTCGGGTTGCGCGGACGGTTCTTGGCCGGAATGCCCACCGCGATATTTTCGGCGGGAACATCCTTCGTCACCACGGCATTGGCGCCAATGGCCGAACCTTCACCGATCGTAATGGGGCCGAGCACCTTGGCGCCCGCACCGATAGTGACATTGTCTTCGATAGTGGGGTGGCGCTTGGTCTGGGTGAGCACCTGGCCGCCGAGGGTGACGCCATGGTAGAGCATGACGCCATCGCCAATTTCTGCGGTTTCACCAATGACGATGCCCATGCCATGGTCAATAAAGAAGCGGCGGCCGATTGTGGCGCCCGGGTGGATCTCCACGCCGGTAAAGAAGCGGTTAATCTGCGCCAAGATGCGCGCAGGCCCGCGCAGCCCGCGCTTCCACATCCAGTGCGAAATGCGGTGAGACCACACCGCGTGGAGGCCGGAGTACACTACTGCATTTTCGACGTCGCCACGCGCGGCCGGATCGTGATCTCTTGCATTTGCTAAGTCTTCACGGATGTAGCTCATAATGTTCATGCCCACATAGTACTGGCATAAAAAAGGCACCCGCCAAGGTTGGCGGGTGCTTTTATTCAAGCGAAGTAATTTAAGCTTCGCGGATGTCCTCGAAGAGGATGGTGGAGACGTAGCGCTCACCGAAGTCCGGCAGGACAACCACGATGGTCTTGCCCTCGAACTCTGGGCGCTCTGCCAGCTTCAGAGCTGCGGAAACGTTGGCGCCGGCGGAGATGCCAACCAGCAGGCCTTCCTGGGTAGCCAGGTCGCGGGATGCCTTGATGGACTCCTCGGTGGTAGCGGTAAAGACTTCGTCGAGAAGCTCGCGGTCAAGTACCTCAGGAACGAAGTTAGCGCCGATGCCCTGAATCTTGTGCGGGCCAGCGTGGCCTTCAGACAGGACAGGGGAGTCGGACGGCTCGACCGCAGCCAGGTGCAGGTCTGGGTTCTTGGACTTCAGGAAGCGGCCCACACCGGTAACGGTGCCGCCGGTGCCTACGCCAGCAACGAAGGCGTCAACCTTGCCCTCGGCGTCTTCCCAAATCTCTGGGCCGGTGGTTTCCTCGTGAATCTTCGGGTTCGCCTCGTTAGCGAACTGTGCGGCAAGGATGGCGTTATCGGTCTCAGCGACAATTTCATTCGCCTTGTCGACGGCGCCCTGCATGCCCGCAGCGCCCGGGGTCAGCACGATTTCTGCGCCGTAGGCACGCAGCAGCACCTTGCGCTCATTGGACATGGTCTCCGGCATGGTCAGGATGACCTTGTAGCCCAAGGTGGCGCCCGCCAGAGCCAGAGCAATACCGGTGTTGCCGGAGGTAGCCTCCACGATGGTGCCGCCTGGCTTGAGCTGGCCGGACTTCTCGGCCGCTGCAACGATGGCCTTGCCGATGCGATCCTTCACGGAGTTAGCCGGGTTAAAGGATTCAACCTTGGCAAGTACGGTAGCGCCCTTGCCCTCGGTAATACGGTTCAAGCGGACCAGCGGGGTGCCGCCGATGGTTTCCATAATGTTGTTGTAGACAGCCATTCTGTGGACTCCTTTGGGAATCAGATTTGGGTTCAAATCGCGTACAACGCAAGCGTACACTACACAAGTAGACCAGTTAGTATATAAATTCTAGACCGGGCATTCGGGCATTTCATGTGGGATTGCAGCGCCAGATAAGCCGAGGGCGATTTCGAATTACCCCCACATGCTGTCTATACTTCCACTCAGTTGCCCGCTGGTCCCCAAATTCCCGGGGGAGGACGGGTACACCTGCTTGGTTACCCCCGACGAGGAAAGAGTCTCATGGAGTCGCATCGCCTCAAAGATGATGAAGAATCCGTACGCGCGGCCCTGTCGTCCCTGAAGACCGCTACAGGTATTCCGGTGACGATGTACGCCACGCTGCTGCCCGATAATCGCCTGCAGATCACGCAGTGGGTGGGGCTACGCACCCCAGCGCTGCAGAATCTGATCATTGACTCTGGCGTCGGTGTAGGTGGGCGAGTGGTTAGCACTCGCCGCGCGGTAGGTGTCTCCGATTACACTCGTGCCACCACTATTTCGCACGAGAACGACCGCGTAATCCAGGATGAGGGCCTGCACTCCATCGTGGCCGTGCCCGTTACTGTGCAGCGCGAAATTCGCGGCGTCCTCTACGTTGGCGTGCACTCCCCAGTTCGTTTGGGCGACAAGGTCATCGAAGAAGTGACGATGACTGCGCGCACCCTCGAGCAAGACCTGGCCGTTAATTCCGCCATGCGACGTGCCGATGGGTCCAAGGGCGGAGCGGCTCGCGGCCACGTCATGAACGGTGCCGAGTGGGAACAGGTCCGCTCCACTCACTCCAAGCTCCGTATGCTGGCCAACCGCGTAGAGGACGAAGAACTGCGCAAAGAGCTAGAGACGCTGTGTGACCAGATGGTCTCGCCGGTGCGCGTGAAGCAATCCACTAAGCTCTCCGCCCGCGAGCTCGACGTGCTTTCTTGTGTGGCGCTAGGCCACACCAACGTAGAAGCAGCTGAGGAAATGGGAATCGGCGCAGAAACCGTGAAGTCTTATTTGCGCTCGGTAATGCGCAAACTCGGTGCGCACACCCGCTACGAGGCGGTTAATGCCGCCCGTCGCATCGGCGCATTGCCTTAAGAACCGGTAGCGTAGGCAGTTGTGAAAGATCAGTTTATTGTTTCCGGCGGTGCTCGCCTAGAGGGCACCGTTAAAGTAGATGGCGCGAAAAATAGCGTCTTGAAGCTCATGGCCGCATCCTTGCTGGCGGAGGGCACTACGACGCTGACGAACTGCCCAGAAATTCTGGACGTCCCCCTCATGAAGAAGGTTCTCGAGGGGCTCGGCTGCGAGGTAGTCATCGAAGGCTCTGAGGTTCGGATTACTACCCCTGCACAGCCGCAATCCAACGCGGATTTTGACGCGGTCCGCCAATTCCGCGCATCCGTCTGCGTGCTCGGGCCTTTGACCTCCCGCTGTGGCCACGCGAAGGTAGCGTTGCCTGGTGGTGACGCGATTGGTTCCCGCCCGCTCGATATGCACCAAACCGGCCTAGAAAAGCTCGGCGCCACCACCCGTATTGAACACGGTGCCGTCGTGGCAGAGGCTAAGCACCTGCGAGGTGCGAATATCCGCCTGGACTTCCCGTCCGTAGGCGCAACCGAAAATATTCTTACCGCTGCGGTCCTCGCCGAAGGGGAAACCGTTCTCCATAACGCGGCTCGCGAGCCGGAGATCGTCGATCTGTGCACCATGCTCAAGTCCATGGGTGCCGATATCGAGGGCGAGGGAAGCTCGGTGGTAACCATCCGCGGCGTCGATAAGCTGCAGCCCACCCAGCATGAGGTTATTGGTGACCGAATTGTGGCAGGCACTTGGGCGTATGCCGCCGCTATGACCCAGGGCGATATCACCGTGGGTGGAATTTCCCCGCGCCACCTGCACCTGCCGCTGGAAAAGCTGAAGTCTGCCGGTGCGGAACTAGAGACCTATGAGAATGGTTTTCGCGTGCGCATGGATCAACGACCACAGGCTGTTGACTACCAGACACTGCCATTTCCGGGATTTCCCACCGACCTGCAGCCGATGGCTATTGGCATCTCTGCCATTGCGGACGGAACGACCGTCATTACGGAGAATGTCTTTGAATCCCGCTTCCGCTTTGTGGATGAAATGCTGCGCTTGGGTGCCGACGCCCAGGTTGACGGCCACCATGTAGTAGTCCGCGGTAAAGAACGGCTCTCTTCTACTCACGTATGGAGTTCCGATATTCGTGCGGGTGCGGGTCTCGTACTTTCTGCACTGTGCGCGGATGAAACCACCACGGTCCACGATGTTTTCCACATCGACCGCGGATATCCCAACTTTGTAGAAAACCTGCAGCGCCTCGGCGCCACAATTGAAAGAACTCAAGAAGAAGAGCTCTTTTAACGACGCCCCCAGCACACCGTTTTCCGTCGTGTACTGGGGATTTGTCATTGGTGGAGGGGTTGGACTACATTAATCCAAGTCGCCGCGAGGTAGCCGGGAGGTTACTTTTGAGCGAATTTCGTGCGGACTTGGTTCAAGGATTTGACAGGGTTCATTGAGTTGAGTAAATTTGTACGAGCCGCCAACGAGAGGTTAACGGAAAGTTAATTTTCTTGGGGTGTGTGGATGATGTTTGAGAACTCAATAGTGTGCCAATGTACTTTTTATGTTTTGTGTGCATGGTTGTGTGTTGATTGGTTTGTCTGCCAATAGGCCTAGGTGGTTTGTTGGTTGGTGTGTGCCGGTTGGGTATGTGAAACGCGTACCTTTTTGAATGCTGTTTGGTGTTT